>NZ_JAFATE010000623.1 GCF_019244115.1 Bradyrhizobium sp. | reverse complement strand
CGCCGGACGCTGTCCGCCGCTGAGGCTGACGAGGCCGACACCGGGCAGCTGGGAGATTTTTTGCGCAAGGCGGGCGTCGACGACATCCTCGACCTGCGTCAGCGGCATGGTTTTCGAGGTCAGGCCCAGCGTGAGGATCGGCGCGTCGGCCGGATTGACTTTTGCGTAGATCGGCGGCGCCGGCAGGTCCGAGGGCAAGAGGTTGCCTGCGGCGTTGATCGCTGCCTGCACCTCCTGTTCGGCGATGTCGAGCGAGATGGACAGGGCGAATTGCAGCGTGATGACGGAGGCGCCGGCCGAACTCACAGAACTCATCTGGTTGAGGTTCGGCATCTGGCCGAACTGCACCTCGAGCGGCGCCGTCACCGACGAGGTCATCACGTCCGGGCTGGCGCCGGGATAGAAGGTCTGCACCTGGATGGTCGGGTAGTCGACCTCGGGGAGGGCGGCGACGGGAAGGAAACGGAATGCCAGCATGCCCGAAAGCATGATGGCGATCATCAGAAGCGTCGTCGCCACGGGCCGCAGGATAAACGGCTGTGACGGGTTCATTGCTGCTGTCCGCCTTCGGACCGTCGCTTCTTGCCGCTGCCCGGTCCGCCTGGGACGCCGCCACCCGCCTTGCCTGGACCCGTGTCGGTGGCCGTGTCGGTGGCCTTGGCGGCGTCGGCCGGATTGCCTGCTTCGCCCTCGTTGCGCACGATGACCTTGGCGCCCTCGCCGAGCTTGTCGGCGCCGTCCATCACGACGCGGTCGCCGACCCCGAGGCCCGACAGCACTTCGACGCGATTGCCGTCGACCACACCGAGCTTCACGGGGCGGACGGATACGGTGCTGTCGCCGCCAAGGAGATAGACGAAGGTGCCGGGCACGCCGCGCTGAATGGCGGCGGTCGACATCGTTACCGCGTCCTTGTGGGTATCGAGCAGCAGACGCACGTTGACGAATTGGTTGGGAAACAGTGCCTTGTTCTCGTTCGGAAAGGTCGCGCGCAGCTTGATCGTCCCCGTGGTCGGATCGATCTGGCTGTCAAAAGTCTGCAGGCTGCCGTCGGCAAGTTTTGTGGCGCCGCTGCGGTCGAGCGCGCTCACGGCCAGCGTTGCGCCGGCCTGCAAACGTTTTGAGATCGCCGGCAGATTGTCCTCCGGCACGGTGAACAGCACGCTGATCGGCGCGATCTGCGTGATCACCACGAGGCCATTGGCATCACCCGGCGTCACGTAATTGCCCTGGTCGACGAGGCGCAGGCCGACGCGGCCGTCAAGCGGCGAGACGATCTTGGTGTAGGCGAGGTTGACTTCGGCCGCTTTGACCAGCGCGCGGTCGGCCTCGACCGTGCCCTGGTCCTGCGCGACCAGTGCGGTCTGGGTGTCCAATTGCTGGCGCGGCACCGCATTTTGCGCGGCAAGACCTTGGTAGCGTGTGAGGTCAACCTGCGCGCCCTTGAGCAGCGCTTCGTCGCGCGCGAGTTGTCCGCGCTGCTGCGCGAGTGCTGCCTCGTACGGCCGGGAATCGATCTCGGCGAGCAGGTCGCCTTTCTTGACCTCGTCGCCTTCCTTGAACACCACCTTGATCAGATAGCCGCTGATCTGCGTGCGGACGGTGACGGTGGCAAGAGATGTCACCGTGCCCAGTGCATTGAGATTGACGCCGATGTCGCCTTTGCCGACGGTTTCGGGGACGATCGACATCGGCCCACCGCCGCCGCGCCCGCCGCCCGCAGGACCGGATTGTTGCTGAGCCGTCTGCTGGCGGGTCCACCAGACGACGCCAGCGATCATCAGCAGCACGATGATCGTGGTCAGGACGAAACCTTTGCGCGACCGCGGCTTGGCCGTTGCGGGCTTTACGGTGCGGACTTCGGTCGGCGGTTTGAGCGGTTGATCCATAAGACGTGCCAGAGGTACCCAGTTGAAGCCGACCAATCATCACCCAGTTTACTCCGGGCGGATCACGTCCAAATACCCCAACAGGGAACATTTGAAATCGTTGCCTTGCCCTTGTCTCATTAATATTCGGAAAGAATGGCAGACGAGGCCATGGACGGGACGCTCGGTATGCCTGCGCGCATGTGCCGTACACCAATGCGATCACAGCGTTGCGATCATCACGCGTGGGTTGCTCAAAAGCCGCTGAGCCTGGCGTTGCGTGTCCGTGCGTAAATCGGGCCTAGGAGCCGCGGACCGAGGCGCGGTCGATCGCCTCGAATTCTTCCGAGGTCAAGCGCCAGTTGAGCGCGCCGAGATTGGCTTGGGCGTGTTGCGATTTGGTCGCGCCGGGAATCGGAATCACGTGGGGATCGCGGGCCAGCAGCCAGTTGAGCGCGACCTGGCTGATGCTGGCGCCGTGCGCGGTGGCGATTTCGGCCAGCAGCGTCATCAGGGCATTCGTGCGCGCCTGATCCGAGGCCCGGGTGAGGCGGCCGGATGCAAGCGGGAAATACGCGACCAGTGCGACATCGAGCTCACGGCAGGCGGTGAGCACGCCGTTGGTTTCGACCTTGCGTTTGAGCAGGCTGTAATGGACCTGGTTGGCCGCCAGCGGAATGCCCGACCTCGCCAGACGATCCGCCATGCGGCGCATCTGGTCCGCGCCGAAATTCGCCACCCCGACCGCGCGCGCTTTGCCGGATTTCACCGCCTCGACGAGCCCGTCGGCGAAGACGGTAATATCGAGGAGTGGCAGCGGGAAATGGATGTAATAGAGATCGACCGTCTTGACGCCGAGGCGCGCAAGCGAGCCGTCGAGACCGCTGATCACGCGGCGCGGCGAGGTGCGGCCGGGAAGGGGGAAGAATTTTGTCGCCGTTATCGCTGGGCGGGGATCGGTACGCAGGCAGTCGCCGACGACGCGTTCCGAGAAATAGATTTCGGCGGTGTCGATCATGCAGGGACCCGCGCCAGTGACCGTCCGGTACGTTTCCTTGACCGCCGAGCGGTCGGCGCGGCGCCACTTGTTCGTTCCGATCCCCAGTGGCAGCACCTGGACGCCGCTTCGGCCGAGAGTGCGCATGTCATGACCTGTTTGCATCGCTGTCGTCTCTCGGCGCGACTGCGTCGCCGTCAGTTTCGATCACCTGTTGCAGTTCCCGCAATGGTGCGCGACTGAGCTCATTGGCCGCCGCAATGGCTTTGCGGAGCAGCCGCATGAACTCCGCGGCTTCCCTGTCGGTCAGGCCGCGCAGCATGATCCGCTGGGCCTGCTCGACGGCCGGCGTGATCGCGCGCAACGTCGTCTCGCCGGCCTCGGTGATGTGCAGCGCGCGGGCGCGCCGGTCCCGCGGCCTCGCCCGGCGAACCACAAGACCCTTCTGCACCAGCCGATCCACGACACCGGTGATGGTGGTTCGATCATAGGCGATCAGACCGGCAAGTGTTATCTGATCGACCCCTGGATTGGCGCTGATCGCCGCCAGCGCCGCGTATTGCACGGGCGTGAGGTCGAAGCCGGCGCCCTCGATCTCGGACAGGAACACCGCGACTGCGATCTGCTGGAACCGGCGCACCAGGTGCCCAGGCATGTCGTTGTTGTCTTTCACGAAACACTCCGTAGCGGCTTGACTAGTATACTGATCATCAGCATACTGAGCAATATCAAAGACACCGCCGATCGGTACGGTCCAGACGGGGAGGAGTGGTCTCATGCAATTTCATCTGAACGGCTTTGAGCCCGGCGACCCCGAAATCTCCGATCCCGCGGAGCGGCTACGCGGCTCCGGCGCATCCGGCCCTGTTCCCTCGGAGGTCGATGTCCTGATCGTCGGCTGCGGACCGGCGGGACTGAACCTTGCGGCCCAGCTCTCCCGGTTTCCCGACATCAAGACCTGCATCGTCGAGCAGAAGGGCGGCCGGCTGCTGCTCGGCCAGGCCGATGGCATCGCCTGCCGCACCATGGAAATGTTCCACGCCTACGGTTTTGCCGAACGCGTCGCGAAGGAGGCCTGCTGGATCAACGAGACGGCGTTTTGGAAGCCGGACGACCGGCAGCGCGAGCATATCGTCCGCAGCGGCCGGGTGCAGGACGTCGAGGACGGGCTGTCGGAGTTTCCGCACGTCGTCCTGAACCAGGCGCGTGTGCACGATTTTTTTCTCGACGTGATGCGGAGGTCGCCGACAAAGCTCGAGCCTTACTACGGACGGCGCCTGCTTGATGTCGGGACCGACCTCGGCGGGGGCATTGCGGAGCATGCGGTGACGGTCAGGCTGGAGCGGCTCGACGATGCACATGCGGGCGAGATCGAGACCGTGAGGGCACGCTACGTGGTCGGCTGCGACGGCGCACGCAGCACCGTGCGAAGAGCGATCGGCCGCGAGCTCCATGGCGATTCCGCCAATCATGCCTGGGGCGTCATGGACGTGCTGGCCGTTACCGATTTTCCCGATATCCGCTTTAAGTCGCTGATCCAGTCCGCCAGCGACGGCAGCATCATCGTGATCCCGCGGGAGGGCGGCTATCTCGTCCGGCTCTATGTCGAGCTCGCCAGGCTCGACATCGGCGAGCGGGTCGCAAGCCGCAACATCACCGCCGATGAGCTGATCGCGCAGGCGCGGCGGATCCTAAGACCCTACACGCTCGAGGTGAAAGAAATCCCCTGGTGGTCGGTCTACGAGATCGGCCAGCGGCTCACCGACAAGTTCGACGACGTGCCGGAGAGCGCGACCGCCACGCGGCTGCCGCGCGTGTTCATCGCCGGCGATGCCTGCCACACCCACAGCCCGAAGGCAGGGCAGGGCATGAACGTCTCCATGCAGGACACCTTCAATCTCGGCTGGAAGCTCGCGGCCGTGCTGAGGCAACGATGTGCGCCGGAACTGCTGCACAGCTACTCGGCGGAACGGCAGGCAGTGGCCAAGGAGCTGATCGACTTCGATCGCGAATGGGCCACGATCCTCGCCTCGCAAGCCAAGGAAGGTGCCAAGGGCGCCGACCCCGCCAAGACCCAGGATTATTTCGTCAGGCATGGGCGCTACACCGCGGGCACCGCCACGCACTATCCCCCCTCGGTCATCAGCGGCGAACCAAAGCACCAGCATCTGGCGCGGGGATTCGTCATTGGCAGGCGCTTTCATTCGGCGCCGGTGATTCGCCTTGCCGACGCCAAGCCGGTCCATCTCGGCCATGTCGTCAAGGCGGATGGCCGCTTCCGGATTTTTGCCTTTGCCGGCCGCCGAGATCCCGGGGCGCCCAATGCCGCGATCCCTGCGCTCTGCGAGTTCCTTGGCCAGAGCGCGGCGTCTCCGCTCAGAAAGTACACGCCGTCGGGCGCGGACATCGACTCGGTGATCGATCTCCGTGCGGTGTTCCAGCAGGGCCATCGCGAGCTCGCGATCGAAGCCATGCCGGCGCTTCTGCTGCCGCGGAAGGGGCGCTATGGGCTCCGCGACTACGAAAAACTGTTCTGTCCCGATCTCACAACCGGCCACGACATTTTTGACTTGCGTGGCATCGACCGGGACAGGGGCTGCATGGTGATCGTGCGGCCTGACCAATATGTCGCGCATGTGCTGCCACTGGATGCGCACGCCGAGCTTGCTGCCTTCTTCGACGGCTTCCTGCTGCCGGCCGAGGACGGTGGCGCGCGGCTGGCGGAGACGCTTCTGGCCTAGCCTCCTTTTTGCGATATCCGCAGGTGCTGTCATGGAAAGAAACCAGCGGCCGCGCGTTGATTTCCGCGGAGGGCGCAAGGCGGGCGATGAAGCATGACCCCTTTCAAGGCGGTTGCGGTACGATGTGGGGGGCAGGGCGCAATCCTGCACCTGCTGCTTGTTGCATGGTGGGGCCTGATGGCCGGCGCGCCGGCTGCCGCCGCCGATCTGAGCGCGGAGCGCATCAACACGGCTGAGTTCAACGGCAAGCCGCCGCCGGCCGACGAGGTTTCGCCGCTCGGGGTGCGCCTCCAGGTGCTGCTCGCGCGCGCCCATTTCTCGCCGGGCGAGATCGACGGCAAGTTTGGTGAGAACGCGAAAAAAGCGCTGCGCGCCTATGCGGAGGCCGAGCGGCTTTCGACGGCCGACCGGGTCACGCGCGAGATCTGGCAAAAACTTCGCAGCGATGACCGCCCCGTGCTCACCACCTACGACGTCACGGAAAAGGATGTTGCCGGCCCCTTTCTGCCGAAGCTTCCGACCAGGATGGAAGACATGAAGGACCTGCACGGGCTCGACTACGCCAACCCGCGCGAACAGCTCGCCGAGCGCTTCCACATGAGCGAGCAGCTTCTGGCCGCGCTCAACCCGCATCAGCCATTCGACCGCGCCGGCACGCGACTGGTGGTGGCCGATGTTGCGGACGAAGGAGCTGGCGCAGCGCAGGCGGACCGGGTCGAGGTCGACAAGATCCGTCAGACCGTCAAGGTGTTCGATGCATCGAATCACCTGACCGATTTTTTCCCGGCGACCGTCGGGAGCGAGGACAAGCCGTCGCCGACGGGCACACTCAAGGTCACCAGCATCGATCGCAACCCTAACTATCGCTACAACCCGAAATATCACTTCAAGGGCGTGCACGCGAATTCGCCGTTCACGATCCGCCCGGGACCCAACAATCCCGTTGGCACAGTCTGGATCCAGCTCCCAGGTGAAGGATATGGCATCCACGGTACGCCCGATCCCGGCAAGGTTAGCAAGGCGCAGTCCCACGGCTGCGTGCGCCTCACCAACTGGGATGCGGAGCGATTGGCGAGCGAAGTGAAGAAGGGCACGCCGGTTGCGTTCGTAGACGGCGCAAGCTGACGGGGACCGCACATCGCAACATCGCGGGATCAATTGATGCAATAGCGCGGGATCGGCGGCACGCCGAATTGCTGCACATAGCTGCACCTGAACGCGGCAACGCTCGGAAAGCCGCATTGCAGGGCAACGCACTCGACCGAATTTCCGGAGAAAATGCGCAGCTGCAGGTGCGCCATCTGAAGGCGGACACGCTCCAGATATTGCCGCGGCGTGCAGCCATACCGGACGCGGAAATACCAGATGACGCTGCGGGCGCTGACACCGGAAATCTCCGCGAGCGTTTCCAGGGTGAGCGGTTCGGTGTAGTACGCGACCAGATATTGTTCGACGCGCCCGAGCTGGACGGTCGAGGGAGCCGCTGGCTTCTGCTCTGCGGCGATCATTTCCCGGCTGAAGCAGGTGAAGAGCCCGAGGCTGATCTCGTCAAGCGAGGTGACGGCCAAATTCGGCAAGAATTGATCCCCGACATTTTCCATGCCAGCGGCGACCTCGAAGATGGTGCTCCGAAGCTCTTCCGCACCCCGCGGATCGGCCGCCGAAGGCTGCAGGAGATCGAGCGCCTGACGATCCGATCCGAGATAGGCCGAAAGCTTGCGCTGCAGCGTCTTGACGGGAATGCGCACGGCCAGGTCTTCGAGCCCGGCGGCATGGCGCCCACGCCAACGCCGCCCGGCGGGGATCAGGCAACCGGCTCTGGACGAGGCGATTTCGGATGTTTCTCCTTCGAGCAAGACCGCACTGCCTTGGCGCATCTGATAGATCAGCCGCGTGTAGTCGGCAGCCTCGAAGCTGACGGCAATCGGCGCGTCGTATCTGCAATGCGTCAACGCGCCGTCGTCGAACCGAGCCAGGCTGGCCACGAACTCACTGTCCGGGCGGGCCTCGGACATGTCGACGTTCCGGCCACGGGAATTCTCGATCCAGGCGGCTTCGATCTCGTTCACATCGCTGGTTTCAATCAGGCGATAGGATGCGAGCATGGCTTGCCAAGAGCATTCGTGCAGCTCCAAGTTTAATCACGTTCCCGTCCGCCCAACAATGTCTCCTCGGCAACGTGAACGCCCCATTCGCGTTCAGTCCCATGGTCTTTCGGTACCGGCTCTTGGTACGCGACGATTGGCGAAATCAATCATCCGATCCGGCGCACTTATCAGGAATGCCCTTGGCTTGGGCATATGCGCGCATGAACTTGGGCATGTGCACCTATGAACAAGGCAGCAGTTAACCACGCATCCGATTCTACGGCACGGCCATAGTTTCGCCGCTACTGCTACCGAATGCGAAGCGTCCGCATGAGCGCCGCCGAACTGTGGTCATGATCTGCATGTTCGGCAGCGCTCTTCGCTTGTTAGGCATCGGACGTTGATCGACGAGACGAAGAGGAGTCCATTTTGAACGTTTTCAAGTGCATGGCTGGTGGGGCGCTGTTGATGGGGCTGCTGGCAACCGTTGCGGCTGCCCAGCAGGCAACACTCATCGGCGAGGTCAAAAAAATCGATGAGAGCAGCGGGAGCATCACGTTGAAGCACGGTCCTGTACCAAGCCTCGGCTTCAAGGAAGACGTGACCATGGTCTATGAGGTCAGCGACCGCGCCATGCTCAAACAGGTCAAGGTCGGCGATACCGTCAAGTTCGAGGCCGAGAGCGGTGACAGCGGCTTCACCGTCACGAAGCTGCAGAAGGGCAGGTAGCAGCGCCCGAGCGACATGCCGGCAGCTTGCGTGCGCGCAGTGGAGCAATTCCGGCGAGTGCGATCGCGCACGCCAACCCCTACTCGAGGTTTCAAACAACGGGGCGCGCCATCCAAGGGTCTGATCTTCTCCCTCCGACCGCCTTGTTTCTGACAAGCCCGGCTGGAGTGTTGATGCGGGGGTAGAACGGAAAGGCCGCCGAGTTCCGGCGGGCGGTGTTCGACGGTGAGCGCCATGGAAGCGACTTTGAACCCCACATTCGGCCAGCGCCTGGCGAGCCTGTTCAGGCTGTTGGTGATGACGGCGATGTTCACGACGATCGGAGCAATCGGCATCAACCTCTGGCACGCCTACAGCGAACCGGCGAAGCTTGCGATTTCGGACATGGTCCCGCGGGTGACATCGATGATCCTGCCCGGGCGGGACCAGGGGTCTGCGATGGCCCTGCCGTCGGCGGAGGCGACGGGTTCGGTCCAGGGCAATCAGGCCGGCGTCGAAGGCGCCGCGCTATCCGGGGATGCGGCGCAGCTTCTGCGATCGCTGGCGCGTGACGTGGCCGCGATGGGACAGGACCTCGCCGAACTCAAGGAGCGCATGGGTCGCCTCTCGAACGGGCAGGACCAGATCGCACGCGATGTCGCCAGGATCCGTCAGCCGAATTCGCGGCCCGACGTGCGGTCGGCGATGGCTGCTGCGCCGCCACCAACCCCGCCAGCCGCCTCCGATTTGCGCAAGCCCGTCGCGCCGCCGCTGAGCTCGCGTCCGCGCTAGAGTGAGAGGCTGCATCTCGAACCGCATCGGCTCGTTGTCGAGCTCGATCAGTGACTCGGCCGCGCCCGTCCGAGCTGCGCTTGCGCGTTGAGTCGAACCGCGTCCATTCCAATCCGCTTTTTCAACAGGCCGTGACTTTACGATCTTTCACCGGTCCGGCGCGCGTTCCATTCTGCCTGGCACTGATTTTGCTGTGAGCTGTGTGACGAGTGTTGGCGGCTCGTTCATGAGACGGATGGCGCGGCATGCTGCGCGGATGCCGTCGGCATGGGGGGTGCCGTTCGCTCTCGCCTGCTTGCTGACATGGAGGTTTTAGACAGATGACGACGCCCGGCGAAGCAAATGCGCGTTGCCGAAACAGCGTGATCCCAGTGACGTTTGTTGCAGTCTTTCTCGGTGCTCGCGTTTTGGGTCTTGATCCGGCATTGGGCCGTGATCTCGACGGCCGCTTTGCCAATTCTCCGCTCCACGGCTGGTTCGAGGGCCTGCGCTCAGGCAGGGGCCCTTGCTGCTCCGACGCCGATGGGAGGGCGTTGTCGGATGTCGATTGGGAATCGAAGGGCGGTCACTATCGCGTCTACATCGACGGCGAGTGGTGGGATGTTCCCGACGAAGCGGTGATCAAGGAGCCGAACCGGGCCGGCCGGACCATGGTGTGGCCGGTCTATTACAGCCCGCAAGGCGGGCCGCTCCGGATCGAGATCCGCTGCTTCATGCCGGGCAGCATGACGTGATGTCGTGATGTATTGGCAGCGGTTACGGCCGCGCCTCGCCGGCCGGAAGGACAAAGACCTGGCCGGGGTAGATCAGGTTGGGATTGCGGATCTGCTCCCTGTTCGCCTTGAAGACTGTTGCATAACGCGTCCCTGCGCCAAGCGCCCGCTGGCTGATGCGCCACAGGCTGTCGCCGCGCGAGACGGTGATGGTCGCAATCTTCGGCACCTCCACGACCGACGGCGAAGTTCCGTCCGGGACTGTTGTGGCGACAGCGACGGCCGAATGCGGCTCGCGCGCCGCAGCCGCGTCCGGCGGCGTTGCGGCTGAGATCTGCGCCGGCACGGACGCGGTGATCGCGACGTCGGGAACGCTGAATGGCGCCTCGGCGCGCGCGCGAACCTTTCCGGAACTCGAATCGACCTCGTCGAGCCTGGCCCGGTAGTTGCCCGGCGCCACGCCTCCATTGATCGTGACGGCGAACCGTCCATCGGGATCGGCAGTCACCGGCGCGACGAAGCTGTCGTTGAGATAAAGCCTCACCGTCGCCCCCGGACGCGCGCGGCCGCTCACACGCGTCTTGCCGTTCGGCTCAACGTCGACCGCGTCGACAGCCACGGCGCTTGCCGCGGGTGCTGTGGGCTGTGACAATACGACCGTGGGACGGTCCGGAGTCAAGAGCGCGACCATCGGCTTCTCGTCGGCAGCCTCCTCGAGAGCCACTGCAACGCTCTGCCTGGACGTGACCTCTTTGCCGTCCGGCTGCTTCGCACGCAATGTGAGATCGTAGGTCCCGTGCGGTAGCGGACGCGGGATCATGGCGAACTCACCGGATTGACCGGCGACCGCGCGATCATGCGGTTCGCCGTTGCGCAGCAGTTCCACTGTCGAGCCCGGCGCGGCCCGGCCGGCGACGACGGCTTCGCCGGACGGCTCGATGCGGACGATGTCAAACTCCGGCACGCCGTCGCGGCTCGGAGGCGGCGATCCTGCAAGCCCGGCCGCTAGCTCATCGATGTTCTGTCGGACCGCCGCGAGTGCGGCTGGAGCTGAACCGCGCGCGCCGGAGGCTTGCTCTGCAGCTGCCAGTGCAACGGCCGGGGCTGCGGTTTCGACTGGCTGCAGGAGGTGGCGGTTCGCAACGGCGACGGCCACCCCAGCCGCGGTGACGACACCGGCGATGATCACGATCAATCGACTCATCGATATGGCACTCATGCTCTTCATTCGCAGGCCCAACCGCAACGCGTGGAACGTGCCGATGCAGAATCCTTCGACTACACTGCGCCCATCCACTCCGTTCATCAAGCCACCGAGACTTGCTCCGTGTTTTCCCTACCCGGGCACCGGGAGGCCCCCCGTCGTCGGTTCACCCCCCGCGGGCCGACGGCATCTCACGGGGCCAGGAATCGTGCAGAACAGGCCGAAACGCGACGGTAACTCGATCAAGTGCCAGCCCGTCTCGGCGCAGGCCAACTACGCGGTTCGCAGTTCGCGGGATTCGACGCGGTGGGGCGCGGCAAACGGCCGGTCGGCGGACGCGCCCGCGCCTGGCAAACGTTCCGGCTGAAGGCTTGACGCGGCAAATGGCGCGTCCTCGTGCCGCTTGTCCGGTCGTGCCGCCGCTGTCGGTACCTGAACCGCCTTCTCGATCCAGTGGCTGAAGCCCGGATTGTAGTCGAACCAGCAGTGAAGGATGAGAAAGGTGGCCCATTGCGGGACGCGCGCCACGTAGGAGTAGGTCGCCGTAACCGAGGGGCCGACCACACAATAAGCATAGCCCCGCGGGACGAAGGATCCCTTGGCGATTTCGTTGGCGAAGTTGACCTGTCCGCCCCATTTCTTGCTCACATCGATCGCATCGTCGGCATGAATGGCGTTGAGGTCGAAACGGAATCCGTGAATTCGGCGCTGAACCTTACCCTTGTTGTTCAGAATGGCTTTGAGCTCGACGACCCAGAAGTTGTCTTGCTGTCCGATGAACGCAATTTCAGCCGACGTTTCGATGTGCGCGTAGCTGCTTTCCCTTGCCTTGTAACGGCGATAGGCCAGAAGACCAACGATCACCGCCGCCAGGCAAAATCCCGCGACTGGCACGGCGAAAGGGGAGTCGGCTGCCGGAAAAATCGCCGCGATGGCGTTCGAGTTTGCTGGTGTCATTGGGTGTCCCTATTGGCAAAACAACAGTCAAAGCGCCCAGCCGGTCCGGATTATAGACAACGACGGCAATCGGCCCCAGCGTGAAGTGGGGGAACCGCCGGCTTGTTCACCGCGCAGTGCAGATCGGGCCGATGACGGAACCGCCACGAGGCGGTGCCGAGACCGCTTGCGCGCCGTCCGCAGTTTCCACTGACCGTGAAACCACGGCGCTGTTCTCCGGGAAGAATCGCGTAGTCTGACCTCACTCTGCATGCACGAAATTCGACGTTTGACAATGTACGCATCGGACCGCGATCCGGCTCGCGGCCGCCCGCGGCGCCGTGCGTCACTTTCTCAACTCTGGATGATGGGGCTCGAACGCAATGACTGCGCCTGATGAATCGGACGTTGGTTGGCGGGACTGGTTGATCCTCATGGCGTTTGTCGTCGTGCTCGCTGTCGCGGTGCGTGTCCTGTCACCTCACGCGGCGGCGGCGCGCGACCTCGACGGCCGCTTTGCCGGCTCTCCGCTTCACAACTGGTTCGAGAGCCTGCATTCGGGCAAGGGCCCGTGTTGCTCCGACGCGGATGGAACGGCACTCAGCGACGTCGATTGGGAAACCCGCGAGGGCCACTATCGCGTGCGCATCGAGGGCGAGTGGTGGGACGTCCCGGACAACGCCGTGATCACCGAACCGAACCGCGCCGGCCGAACCATGGTGTGGCCGATCTATTATCGCACGGTCAATACGCCGCTGCGCATCGAAATCCGCTGCTTCATGCCGGGCAGCATGATCTAGCCGATATCGATGCCGGCGCGCAGCGCGCCTCGCGCAGCGTTTAAAGCATCTGCGTTGTCATGGCGGGGCGCTCGTGACGATGCCAAGCCTGGTCCATTCGGATGGCGGCAACTCGGTCGCCTTGCGGATTGCCGAATTGCGATCGATGATGTCAAGCAGTTCGGTTTCGACCCCCATCTCCCGAAGATAGACTTTGAACTGCTGATCGAACATCGCCGTTGCGGCTTCGCGCCCTTCCTCGGACACGTTGGGCGCCAGGCGGTTGTGGATCGCCGTGCCGGTCAGGATCACGTGCGTCGCCGGCGGCAGGCTGCGATGGACGGCACCGGCGAGCATCAGCACGCAGGCGATATCGCAGTCGGTGGGCGATGCCGTGATGCCGGCGTCGAGTGGCCCGCCCGGACGTTTGAGCGCAAAACATTCCGCCTCCATTTTTCCATGACAGGCCTCGACGTCGGTCGCACCCGCGGTCGCGTCGATGCCGCGGTCGCGCAGGATGCGGCCGAGCCTGGTCGCCGTATTGAGATTGGATGGGCCCCAGGCGTGAATGACCACGGGAAGCTTGCGGCCGGCCTGCCGGTCGAGGATCGCGATCAACCGCCGGTTGGTGTCCCACTGCACGGTGCCTTCCGCCGCGATCCAGTCCGAACAGCCTTTTCCACACGCATCGGCCGCGCCGTGCGCGACATAGAAGATCATCGCATCGGCCGGCGAACCGATGCCGCCGACCGGCGGCCGCGGCGAGGTCTGGCCTGCCGCCAATCCCGCCGTCATCGCGGCGATGACCCCACCAAGAACAAACGCGCGCGCCGAGCTTGCGCCCATACCAATAGCCTCCTGCCCAGATCCCGGCCATCCTCCATCGCGAAGCTTGCTCGCGCAAGGACGCTTTCGGCAAGCCTTCGATCGATCGCGAGCCCGTGAGATCGCGTCGAAAAGCGGACGGGCTGTCGGGTTTCCGCTTCGCCTGGTTTAGTGTAGCATCATCGCATGAGTGAAGCCGACACCATGTTCCTAGCTCTGCGTCAGTCGGCCGATGCGGCCGTTGTGGACATGCTCGCGCGGATGGTGCGCGACGCCCCGGACCATGCCTTGAACCGGATCAACGCCCCGGATCTTGCAGCGAGCGAGGGCGTCGGCGAGGACCAACTGATTGCGGCGCTCCTCAACGCGGTGGGGCTCGGCCTGTTCGAGATGACATGGAATGTCATGTGTCCGAGCTGCGCTGGCGTCCTCTCCGCCAACAAGAGCCTGAAGACGCTGGATCGGTCGCAATATAATTGCGCGTTTTGCGCGGCAGGCTATGAGACGCGGCTCGACGATCTGGTCGAGGTGACCTTCACGGTGAGCCCTCGGGTGCGCAAGATTGCGGCCCATAGTCCCGACGAATTGTCCGCGGCCGAATATTATCGCCAGGTGTTTTGGAGTTCGGCCATCGATCTTCCATCAGATCTCGAGAAACGGCTCGAGGAGGTCACGCTCGAAACCGTCGACCTGCCGGGGGGAGAGCGGGCGATCCTCGCGCTGCATCTGCCCAAGGGCACGCTGATCGTGTTCGACCCCGTGACGCATACGGCCCAGTTCCTCGAGGTCACCGGCGAGGAGACGAGCGAGCGCCAAAACCAGTCCATGATCTTCGGCAAGGTGCAGGTGCCGGTCGAAGCGCTTGCCTTGCGTCCGGGGCCGCTGCGCCTGGCCCTGGATAACCGCACCGAAAGCCGTGTCTTGCCGACCGTGTGGATGGCGAACCAGGCGCTGGACGACCTCCTGAAGCGGCGCAAGCCGGTCCTCACTGCAAAGCGTCTGCTGACCAACCAGACTTTTCGCGACATCTACCGGACTGACACGCTGGCGATCGGCCAGCGCCTGAAGATCCTGAGCCTCACCTTCCTCTTCAGTGATCTCAAGGACTCCACCGGGCTCTATGACCGTGTCGGCGACCTCGTCGCCTTCGATCTCGTCAATGAGCATTTCCGGCTCTTGCAGGAGATCATCGCCTCCGAGCGGGGCGCCATCGTGAAGACCATCGGCGATGCCGTGATGGCGACGTTCGAGACGCCGGACCGCGCCATCGCAGCCGCAATCCGCATGCGCGAGGCGATGAGCAATCTCGGTGCTGAGCGTCAGCATCAGAGCCTCGGCCTGAAAATGGGGATTCACGAGGGGCCGTGCCTTGCGGTCACACTCAATGCCCAGCAGGACTATTTTGGCCAGACCGTGAACATCGCCTCGCGCGTTCAGGGCCTTGCAGCCTCCCGCTCGATCGTGGTGACCGAACAGATCGTGGATAACGCGCAGGCCCGCGCGCTGCTCGAGGCGAGCGGGCTGACGCCGATGCCCCGCCGCGTCGCGCTGGGCGGCATTTCCGACAAGGTGTCGGTCTACGATATCTCGTGAGTGACTGCAGGCTTGGCGGCACGACCGCGTGCGAGCCGATCGGTCCTGCGCAGGCCTTGGCTGCTCCGGCCTCGCCGGTCGACTGGAGACGAAATCGTTCCATGTAGCGGCCGATTTATTCCGGGAACGGCGCCTTCAAACCGGACGTTGTTCTTACAACGGAGGACGTCGCCATGCTGATGTTCTATCTGCCTTTGATCATATTCGAAGCGTCCCTGGCGATGACGCCATGGACCGTCGCCGTCAGCAAAGTGAACAAGACCGGGGTCACGAATTAGAGCGTTTCGAGCGAAGTGGGCGCCGGTTCGCGTGAAGAAAACGCTGAAACGAGAGCCTCCGTTTCGATTCAATCGGAACGGAGGCTCTCGAACGGAATGGGTTCGAAGCGGCGCGGCGGATGGATGAGGAAGTTGGCGCTCTCGACGATGCGCATTTCCACCGTGCCCCGCGCCGCGGTGCGCTCCAGCACGGCGAAGACGGCGGACGCAGCATGCGCCAGCGCATCCGGCGTGTCCTTGTTCAGAACGCGGGCCGCCGTGTAGAGCGCGGCGAAGAGATCGCCGGTCCCGCTCGGGCTGATCGGCAGTCTCGGTGTCCGCACGCGAAAGGCGCGCGACCGTTCGACGGCAAGCGTGTCGATCTCGCCCTCAGGCGTATCGGTGAGTTCGGCGGAGGTGACGATGACGGTCGATGGCCCGCGCGCAAGCAACGCCCGCGCCCGCGTGATCACCTCATCCGTGGTCGCGGCCCTTGCCCCGGCGAGCCATTCGAATTCGAGATGATTGGGGGTAATGACGTCGGCAAGCCGGCACAGCCGATCCCGCACGAGGGGTGGGATGTCCGCCTGCACGAACAGGCCGCGGTCGCGATCGCCGAGCACCGGATCGAGCAGATAGAGCAGCGCGGGACGGCGGAGTTTTACGCGCGCGACGAAGTCTGCCACTACCGTCGCGATCCGAGCCGAGCCGAGATAGCCTGACAGGATCGCGCTGGCATCGTCTACCGCGCCGCGCTCCTCGATCCCGCGCAGCAGATCGGCGACCAGCTCCGCGTCGAGCACACGGCCGCGCAGCGTCGGATAGCCCGGCCGGTTGCTCAGCAGCGTGGTGGGCACTGCGACCACGTCGATGCCGTGCATCTGCATCGGAAAGACGGCGGCGCTGTTGCCGACATGTCCGAAGGCCACCTGCGACTGGATGGAAATCACCTTCATGCTGCGCCCGAAGACTCCTGCATCGTCCTAAGCTGACGTTGCCTTGAGCTCGTCCTGAACCCGTCCTGGGTTAACACATTGGTTATCTCTTTGCCGTCATTTTCAGGATCTCATTCAACAAAGAGGCACCATGTCTGACATCACCATTCCCGGCGGGCGGATCCGTTCCTTCGTTGAGCGCATCGAGAACCTGGACATTGAACTGCAGGAACTGAACGAGCAGAAGAAAGAAGTGTTTTCCGAGGCCAAGTCCGAGGGATTCGATGTAAAGATCCTCAAGGAGATCATAAAACTCCGGAAACAGGACAAGGACGAGCGCGACGAGCGCGAAAGCCTGCTCGATCTCTATATGCGCGCGATGGAAGCGGAAACGCCGCAAAAGGTCGCCAAGGCGGCATAAGCCGCAGAACGGCGGGGTGGGCAAGATCATCGGTCCGGGCGAAGCGCGGACCGATGGCAGGTTCGTTGCGCCCTCCCTCACGAGTGTGCAAGAGAGATGCCGGGCGCGGCGCAGATGCGGCTTCGGCCCCTTCAAAAATTCTGATTATTGCGGGGAGAATGCAAGAAGGCGCATGGCCTGCTCAGCTTTGTCGCACGGCACGAACAGATGATCGTGATAGTAGGCGGAGACCGCATTGACGCTGATGCCGGCCTTTGCCAGCAGAGTGGCCACAGCCGCAAGAAAGCCGATGGCATCGAGCGCCGAATGGACCTCGAGCGTGATCATGCGGCAGGGGAATTGATGGATTAGCGCGGCCGCCTCGGCTTCTGCGAGCGGCAGGATCAGCGTGGTGCCTTCCCGTTCGCGGAAGATCTGCACCGGATTGAGAGAAGCGGGGAGGGCGGCACCCGACGGGACCGTCGAGAATACGAAGATTTCGGGATCGAGCACCGGCTTGATGTCCGCGAGGAGGCGGGTCAGATCGCGTTCGGGTGTCATCATAGTGGCTCGAACCAGGAGAAAGGGGCGAAGATCGATATCAATTTCGCTCCGTCTGCATGATGTCAACGCACGCTGCGTACGGTGGGCAAAGGCGCGTTTGCGCCGTGCCCACCGTTCGCATCGGGGATGGTGGGCACGCTTCGCTTTGCCCACCCTACACATTCCTGCATCTGCCGCGGCCCTAGTCGTTGATCTCGGGCTCGGTGAGGGCGGCCAGGTTGCTCAGCGACTGCTGCCAGCCGAGATAGCAGGCCTCCAACGGGATCACGGTCGGCAGCCCCTCCTGTACGATATCGATCTCGGTCCCGACGGACACCTTCCTCAGCGTGACCGTCACATGGATGAGGCCGGGCAGGTTCGGATCATCGAAACGATCCGTGTAGCGGATGAGCTCATGCGGCACTAGCTCGAGATACTCACCTCCGAAATGATGGCTCTTGCCATTCGTGAAATTCGTGAACGACATTCTGAATGTCCCGCCCACCTTGGCCTCCATGTGGTGGACCTTGGCCGTGAAACCATTGGGCGGCAGCCATTTCGCCAGCGCGTCGGCATCGAGGAAGGCGCGATAGACCCGCTCCGGCTTGGCGGCCAGCACGCGGTGCAAGCGAACGGTGTTGGTTGCGGCTGCGGGCTCGGCTTGTGCATTTTTTGACATGTCGTCTCTCTCTGCTGCTTGGGGGCGCGGCTCGGTTCCTGGTCTGGCGCCCCGGTCTATGCCATGAAGACGCACGGCGGTCGCAGGCGCCGACAACGCCGCAAAGATTTCGGCAAAAGCTGCGCGCAAATGACGCGGTCGCGTCTTCAGGACGGTGATGCGGGTGAAGATTGGCGTGATTTCAGATACCCACGGGCTGCTGCGTCCGGAAGCCGAGCGGCGCCTGGCCGGCGTAGCGCAGATCATCCACGCGGGCGATATCGGCCAGCCCGATGTCATCGCCAGGCTCAGCCGGATTGCGCCTGTGATTGCGATCAGAGGGAATGTCGACACCGGCGCGTGGGCGGAAACTTATCCGCAGACCGCGATGGCAAGGCTCGGCGGACGTTCGCTCTACATCCTGCACGACGTTCATGAACTCGATCTCGATCCCGCAGCCAGCGGCGTTGACGTGGTGATTTCCGGCCACTCGCATCAGCCGCGGATCGAGACCGCGCGGGGCGTGCTGTATCTCAATCCCGGCAGCGCCGGGCCGCGGCGTTTCAAGTTGCCGATCACTCTGGCGATTGTGGAGCTGGACGAGAGCGGCATTCGGCCGGTCATTCATCATATCGTGCCCTAGCCCCACGCTGTCGTCGCGCAGAGGCGGGCGCGGAAGCGAATGACGGCGCGACCCTTGTTCGGCAAACCCGCTTCGTGCAGTCTCGATTTTTGCTGCCCCGCAACTACATGGGTTAACCGCCGGGCGTGAGTCGGCCGCGGTCAGGCCAACATACGGACATTTTTGCTGGGTTCCTTCGCGGCGGCAGGGGATGTCCAGACCAGGAGTCCTCAATGTTGAAAGCTGTTCTCGTTGCGTCGTTGTTGTCACTTCTCCCGTTCAAGCCTTGGCTCATCCCCGTCACCATCTTCACCGCATCGTCTACGTCTCGAACGCGATGGTCTCGCTCGCCGACAACGACAGGGTCCTCAACGGTCGCCCTGCGGGATGTCCGCACGCTTTTTGCGGATGCGAGGCATCGCTGTATCGGTTTGGCCGCATCATTCCGCAATTGAACCTCGCGTCCAACTGGCGGCGATTTCCCCGCGCCGCTCCCGCGCCGGGCATGGCGGCGGTCCGCTCCGGCCATGTCATGATCCTGCAGCAGCATCTCGACGGCAACGTCTGGTACGCGCATGACGGCAACTCCGGCGGTCATGTCACGCGCGAGCACGCCGTCTCGATTGCCGGGTACACCATCGTGGACCCCAGCGCTGCCCGCTAACGTCCCGGTTCTGACGTTCGTATATCGTAGACGAACGTCAGAACAACGGGCATCAGTTCGCATCGGGATATTCCCCGCGGACGATATTGTAAGTGACCACAGCACGAGACTAATTCCGGTCATCGGCCGCAAGGCGCAGGAACTCGCGCTTCATCGCATTGACCCTTGCGAGATAAGCCCCGACGAGGTGATCGCCGCACCGCTCCCCGGCGGCAGGCTGAAAGCCGCGGCGGACGAAGGCTGCGGCCGGACCCGCGCCGCAGAGATGGATGATGGCGGCGAGATCCTGCTTCTGCTGCGGATTTGCCGTGCCGTCGCCCGCGCGCGCGAGGACGGCTCCGACATTGCGGTCCAGATACACGGACGCGAGCTCGATGGCGTGGCGCGGGATCACGCGGATGGAGAGGCGACTTAAGCCGCAGTCGTCATCGACGACGGCCCCACCACGGATACAGAACCGCGCGGCCTCTGCGTAGGCGCCATCGGTCATTTGAAACAGGCCGACGGCGCTCGAGGCGGGCTGATAGATCGCGAGCGGATCGAGGCTGAGCTGCCAGCGCCAGTAGGTCCGCGCCAGAGGATTGCCGCTGCTCTCGACCTGCGCCAGCGCGGCCAGCAGTTCCGGTGTGATGGTGCTGGTCGCAGAGGCGCGGAACAGCGCGCCGTAGCTCCGCCACGTGTCGGCCGGCTCCTTGTCGAGCGCGTGGCCTATCAAGACGAACAGCTCCGTCGGCTTCTTGACCACGTGATAGACGACGTTCGCCAGGGCGAATGCCGCGAGCAGGATCGCCACGACAACAACGATCCGAACCGGCCGCGGCGCTGCTGTCAGCCTTCGCCGCGCCCAGCGTGTGCGTCGCCGGAGCCGAAGGCGAGGGAGATAGCTCTTATCTTTTCTGGACATGCATCGTGCGAGAGGCGGACAAGCCGTTCGATCTATCCCAGGGATTGTTCATGATTTCAAACGGCACGACATGGCGCCGCCTTCTCGGCGCGCGGTTCGCGCCCGAGTTTTGCGAAGGCATGTCCCTCCTGTTGACAGAGGGCGCAGGGAAGGCCGAGGGAAGGCCGGGTGCCCGCCGCACCCGCGGCCCCCGTGCATAAGAAAGCACGGGGAAGGAACCGCAGGTGGAGGCGGAAACATCCGGCCTTCCCTGCGCAATGGTTTTACGGCTTATACGCGCTCTCCCCGGGGACCGGGCTTTCTTGCCCCCGTCGCTCGCACGCTGCTCGCGAGAGCTCGCATTGCGAACTTGACCTCAGCGTCGGGAGGCCAGGACCACACGATTTCACCGTCTGCGGAAGCTTCCGCCAAAAGCGCGCGACCAGCCTGGTACCGGCCGGCCGGGTTTTCTGGCGGAAGCGGAACAGCATCGCTCGTCGCGCGACACCGCCGCAGCCATCGCATCCCGCCTCCAACGTCCGTGACGACCGCGAAGCGCCCCTCATGCGGAGGCGGGACGGGAGAGGAAAAGCATAAATTGCCGAAAAACAGAAGCAAAATTTTTTTCGCGCGAGGACTGGACAGCCGAATCAGCGTTGAATTGATTTGCGAATTTGGATTTTTCGCGCACGCGATGTTGCCGGTCGAAGCGGTGGCGAGGCGCGCGCGGCCGCGGCGAGATCGCCTGATTTCCCGGTCGTCGGGCAAATCAGTCGC
>NZ_JAFATE010000456.1 GCF_019244115.1 Bradyrhizobium sp. | reverse complement strand
GCGTGGCAGGCGCGCGTGAGCTGGCGTGTCGTCATCGGGCTGGCCGGCTTCAGTCCCGGAAACAGCCAGCCTTGCGGGCGGCCAATGCGATGCCAATCGCGCAGCAGTTCGAGTAGCACCGGAGAAAGCATCGCGTGGCGATCCTTGCGGCCTTTGCCCTGCTCGACGCGCAGCATCATGCGTTCGGAATCGATGTCGGACACCTTCAGCGCGACGACCTCGGCGACGCGCAGCCCCGCACCGTAAGCGACGCTGAGCGCTGCCTTGTACTTGACGCTCGGCGCCGCCTCTAGAAAGCGCGCAACCTCTTCCGGGCTTAGGACAACCGGAACCTTGCGCGGCTCGTGCATGAACGAGAGGTGCTTGGCAAGCTCGGGCCGATCGAGCGTAACATTGAAGAAGAAGCGCAGCGCCGAGACCGTGGCGTTGATCTTTGGCGCGTGGGCGCCGATCGACGCCAGATGCAGCCGGAATCCCCGCACGTCCTCCGATTGGGGCTGGTCGGGAGAGCGGCCAAGTCCTTGACCCTTTGCACGTAGTCATGTTGGGTCTTCGGCGAAAAGCTTGCGGATCGCCATGTCTTCGATCATGCGCTGGCGCAACGGGCTGATGGCCTGCTTGGTCATTGGGGATGCTCCTGTCTTGAGTGAGGTTGTCGAGCCCCTCGATCTCAAGACAGGACGCCCCGTTACGCTATCCCTTGCCTGTGTCGCCAGCCGCGCCGCCTACCGCGCGAGCGGTTTAGTCCTTGGGCGCAAAGCGGACGCTCTGCAATGGTAAAGTTTCGAGTGCCGCAGCGAAGTCAGGCATCGATGAGAGTGGCCGCGCCGCAGGTTTCGTGGTGTCAGTCGGTATTTTGACCGCCCCGGGCGGCTACGTTCGATGCGACGCGTGAGTTATTGATGTGTCTGACCGGGTGGCACGCTGTAACTCGCGCCGCTCAAGAAAGTTTCGGACACGGCCCGGCAAAGCGGCCGTTTTGCGGACAGTCCCAAGCGGCCGCGGCGGTCCCCCACGCCAGCCTTATCGCCGGTTCAAAACAGCACTGACACGAGGACTTTGGAGGAGCAACATCGGGGGCCTCCCCTTATGCAGGATATCCGCGTGAGTCGGCCCCGGAATCCGCCCCGAGGGCGTTTCTTTATTGAGAAGGGGCTAGTCGCTCTCCGTCAGCTTCACCGTGGAGACCGGCCACTGTCCATCGTGACCTTCGATCGAGATGCGGAGTCCGTGAAGCTCGTCGAGGAAATCCGTTCGATCCTTCCGGCCTTGCCGTCGACAGAACGACTGCTTGGGCCGACGAGTTCGATGCGCGCTTCCTCGTGTTCCGAAGTATAGAGGTTGCTCGCTCCTGACTGGTCATCGCTTCGGTCCTCTTGTCCTTGGAGTGCGTCGGCGTGGTGCTCGTGGTCCTCGGCAACCCTGCGAACGGCCTCGCCCGTCGGCCGATCAGTGATTTTTTCCGGGATGCGACGGCAACGCTCTGCCTCTGCTCTATATCCAGACCTTCTTCTGAAAACATCTAGAGCATGGACCACGGCAGTCTCCAGAAACCATCCTGCTAGCCTTTCTCCAATTCGCGCGGGAGATCAGGATGGTCGAACCGGCGCGCGCGCCGGACAAGACGAGGGGCGCGGTACCGGCGCGGCTGTGCGAACCGGCAAGAACGCCCGAGCCGCCTCGCAACTGAGAGGACCGCGGATCGCGCGCGGGCGACAGAGGTCGGACTTTCTCTTGTGTTATGGGGCGGTCACCCGCCAGCCCCGTTTCTTCCCATAACGGCCTGGAGCAGGTGGACCGGCTCGAAAGGTTTTTGGAGAAAGGTCGTGTGGGCGGGTAGCTTCGGCACCTCCTTGCCGGACATAACGATGATGTTCATTGCCGGATATCTTTCGCGGGCGTACTCGGCGAGTTCGATCCCGGACATGCTGCCTGAGAGCCTGTTGTCGGTTATGAGAGCGCGCAGCTCCGTACCCGAGGTCGCGACGATCAACTCGGCGGCTTCGGCCGTCGAGCACTCGACGACCTCGAATCCCTCGTCTCTGAGCAAGTCGGCCATGAGCTCGCGCTGGAGCATGTCGTCCTCGACCAACAGGGTAACGAACTGGGACATGGGCTCCTCCATTCTCCCATGTTAATCCGAAATGCCGCTTCTGGTTCAGCGGTTACAACATTCCCGCAGAGCCAGAGGAAGGGTCGGGGAAGAACATAGCCGCCGGCTGTTCCTTCGGATAAGCATCATTGTTCCACCGTCGCGCACTGTCCGGGCGAAGCATACGGCCTGGAAGCCCGAACTACTAGGGCGGATATACGCCACGAAGCACATCCATGAAATGGGATTTGACGGCTTCGTCGCAGTTGCAGGATTTCGAACGCAGGGCAGCCCGGTCCAGCACCTGAAGTTCCATTCTCCCGGTCCTTAGTATGCGTTTTGCGCTGAAATCCCGGATGATCCGGCTGGCATAGCTCCGCCCGACGCCGAGCATCGCGGCGAGCTGGGCGTGACTGAACGGTATCGTCTGGCCACCCGTTCGATCCATCGCCGCCATGATCCACTTGGCCGTGCGCTGCTCGATCGAATGCGCGGCATTGCAGGCACTGCTTTGAAGAATTTGCGCCAGCAGGCAATCCGAATAGCGGGCGAACGCATTCCTGAAGGTGCTTGACTTGTCTTTCGCGGCCTGGATGCGGCTAACCGGCAGGCGCGCAAATGATCCCTCAAGCCGAACCTCGATTCGGGAAAAGGCCGGCAGGCGTCCCTGGCTGACGATGCCGCCGGCCGCTCCCTCGCGTCCGATCAGTGCGACATCGACCTCGTGTCCGTCTTCGATGGCCACAACGAAGCAGATCGCGCTCCCTTCGCAGGGAAAATACACCGTGTTGACGTCATCGCCCGGGTTATAGAGAACTTCGCCAGCAGCCAGCGCGACGATCTCGATGTGCCGTGAAATATGCGCATAATCAGGCTCGCTGAGGCTCCCAAGAAGGTCGTTATGAGGCCGGGCAGCGCCACCGGACGGTTGGCGGATGGTCATCTTAGCAGTCCTAAGCCCTGATGCTTTAAGGGCCCGGCTGCGTTATCGGTTTCCGGCGGGAACCGTCGGCGTAAAAGTGCACTCAGGCACAAGGATTTTGACGGTGACTAAATCGCCCGCGCGGCCAGCCAATCCGGGCCGGCGACGATCATTGAGCGGCCCCCATCACGGCCATCCGGAAAGGGAAAGGCCGCCGCCGGAGCTCTTGAGCGCCAGCGCACCTGCCACTCAGTGGCCATATCATTAGCATATTGGCGCCTACAATCGGAGGACCATCGTGCTGGTGCCGACCTGAGGCGAAACTGACATTAGGGGAATGCAATATCGTGGGGTCGAGTATCGGGTGAACGCTCACGCCCGAGGGTTGCTGGAAGTGGTCGGTGCGTTTCGCCGGTGAGGAAAAGAGCGGCACCTTTACGCATCGTGAAGGTGCTGTGCGCCTCGCGTAGAATGTCATCGATGAGCTGAGCGAGCAGGGACACTGACGGTGGCCGCCGGGCATTGCTGGACGGTCCATGACGTCGCGCTCAATTCGTGTATCTTTTTGCACACCCGCCGGCATTGGCGGCTGCTATGTTGCCGCCGGAGCAACACATGCAAGGCATGCGCGCGCAGCTCGAGAAGCTGGAATCGGACGCTTCGCACTGCGCGAGGATCGCCTTGTTCGCGACCGAACAAACCAAAAAGGAGCTGTACGACCGGCTGGCCCAACATTATCGCGTCCTTGCCACCGAGGTTCAAAAAGCGTCGACAAGGCCGGTCACTGACGGTTCAGCGCGGCCGTCATTATCGCCATCCACGCAGGAAAGGACGAGGCCAGCGAAAAGCCGGGCCCCGGAGCGGCGGCGGTTGAGCTCTGATCAATCGGCCGCTCCGGCAGCAAGGCACCGCGCCTCGACCAAAAAGAAAAACTCCGGGCCCCTATGGCCAGTATTTAAAGGCATTCCTCAGTCCGCCCGGCTGGGATCGGCCGGACTTGTGCCGGGCGTGGCCCGCGAGAGCGGAAATTCGAGACGACGATTGACGCCGTCCTTGTCCAGTCTTCGGATAACGCTTCCGGAAAGCTGTCCTTCGATCAGGCGACGCGAGCCGAAGCTCTCGAGCGCGACGGTCCGGACTTCCGGGCCATCCGCTTCGAGCCAGTCGAGCACCAGATGGTTGTCTTCTCGTTGCCAGCGCACTTTCAGCCTCCCGCGCGGGGTGGCGAGCGGGCCGTACTTTGAGCGCGTTCCTCGCGAGCTCGTTGATGGCGAGGCCGAGCGCCACGGCCTGGCCGCTTTCGAGAATGAGGTCGGGCCCCTCAATGAGAAGGCGTGAGGCGGTCGAACATCGCCAAGAGGGTGCTCGACAAAATCCTGGTAGGCGACGACGTCGAGGCTGCGGCGGTCGTGCACAGCGCCATCGAGGAATTCGCACAGGAGCTCGCTCACGTCACCCGCCGTTTCCTGAGATCCAAGGCGTGGGAGAAGACGGACCGCAGCGTTGTCGGCGGCGGCTTCCGCGACAGTCGGCTCGGCGAGCTCGCCATCGCCCGGACGGAAATCATCCTGAAATCCGAGAAGTTCGACATCGAGATGCAGCCGATCCGCTTCGACCCCGACGATGCCGGCCTGATCGGAGCGCTGCATCTGGCGCCCTCGTAGATATTCGAAAGCCACGACTCCGTTCTGGCGGCTAGGCGATTTAGACCTGGCTGCGAGCACCAGGGCCCTAGTCCCATTCAGCTCGCTGGCGGCGGAAGCTACGGTTGCCCAGTAGGCCGACTACCTGAGAAGTTCGGATCCCCCATCTTTTGAAAGGACCGAGGACCGGCTCGCTATGGAGAAGGCTTTGTCGAATTGAAAATGATCGATTTTGGTCCCCAATGTTCGAATCTGGGAATTGCATCAAGTTCGATGGCCAGTGGATGAGAAGTCCCAGCAATGGTGGATCGAAAAGTTCTACGAGCCGTTCGGGCTGTCCCCCGCAGAACATGGCTGATCTAATCACCAACAGCGCGCCGGGCAAAAAGCTGGCCCTTTACTATTACATCGATAGACAGCGCGAGGCATTTTCACTTCCTGTCGACGGCGACTTCGCCGGTACGCAAGAGTTCTGGTACGCCCACCGCGAGCTCGACCTGAGGGGTTCGGCCTTTAACGCAGAAGGCATGACCATTTCGGACGTGAAGCAAGGAGGCGGCTATGGTCGGGCCCTCATGGGCGACCTGATTGACGCGGGCAAGCGATGTTTCCGAATCTCGCGGAACAGGTGAAGAAGCGCCCGTCGCCGGTCTGAGGTGGAATCGGGCTCCCACACCCCGCTCGCACAAAGCCAAGCGGAATTCAACTCGAAAATCCGGATTGCCAACAAGCTAGAAACGAGGCGTATGGAGGGAAGGGGCCAGCCCGAGGGGAGCCCGCGTGAGAAGGCCAAGATCCGCCTTCCTCGGCTTCACCCAGTACTGCGGGCAGACCCGGGACGGCCGGTTCATCGTGAAGCACAAGACGGAAGGGAAACGCCTGACGCGCAAGCTGACGGCGTTGCGCCAGGACGCCTGGCGGCTCATGCGCGAGTCACTGACTACGCAGCACGAGTGGTTCGCCGCCGTTCTGCGTGGACACTACGGCTACTACGGCGGGCCGCACAATCATCCAGCGCTCAACGCCTTCTACCGCGAAGTGCGTCGGACGTGGATGCGCTGTCTGAGACGGCGCAGCCAGAAGAGGCGGCGCATGGGCTGGTCGGAGTTCGAGACCCTGACGGCACGCTTCTACGATAATCTCACCTGCGCTCGGCGCTCCGGGCGGGATACAGCTTTGTCGCGAGACGATATGATCCGGCAAGACTGAATCGGCAGTCGTTCGGACGGCCATGGACACGGTTGCCGTCGGCCCCGTGGTGCTCACCAACCGTGAGCACATCATCGCGCTGAAGACGACAGCCATTCGTCAAGATGAGCCGTAACTTCATAACGACGGGCCTTCCGCAGTAAGAGCTGACGTTCCGAGGCCGAACGTTGCTCTGCATCTGCGGCCTCTCTGCATCGTTGCGCCGCTTGCTCCAGCCGAACCTTCAGAGGCAGTTCTTGTTTGAACCGCCGTCGCTTGCGCGAGAGTCTTTCATTCATTGAGGCCTCCCTGTTGCGTCAGTTTCGACGCTCGCTCAGTGGGCCGCTACAATCATTAACATAGGCGGCTATCGCCCCAAGACTTTGGTTGCAGGATTAACCTAAGACAAGGCCCGCTGGGCGAAGCGGACAAGCGAGAGGCAGCTTTTTGCCGAGCACTGCAAAAGCCGCTGTGAGCGGGTACTCTAAGCCATCAGAGCGGAGAGAATGGGATCGGACAACGAGTTTGGATGAAGCTTTTATCGAGTGCCGTTCAGCTGTTTCGCATCAATCACGCGGCGGACCTCGTCGGCAAGTACCTGTAGATGCTTCGCTAGTCGGGCCAAACAGCTCCTGCTTTGCCTTATCGGTCGCCAATTTGCTGATCAGCGCACAATCCTCAGCATCGGTCAGGAGCTTTTCCAACTTTGCTTGCATATCTTGCATCGAAGCACCCGCTAATCGAGAGAAGCCGTGATGCTGCCATGAGACGTGCGATCGCCGGGCCGGTCTGAGCTCGATCAGCCCAGCGGCTCAACCAGGTGGTCCGCTACCTCGGCGATTGAGGGCTGGGAGCGCTAACCCGGTCAAGCAAGTACGCGGCCGTCTCAGCGCGGCGAGCTTCAATCAACAGCACGTCCCGTTCACGCCCCGGCGGTAATTGCCGCGCCTTTTCCCGGGCTTCGACGGCCATCTTGGCAAGACGATCGCAGAGCGGGAGGTTGGGGTCGGGGAGAGAGTTGCTCATTTTCGTTCCACCTGGAGGGAACCGATCGACCTCTTCAACATTCTGAATCGTACAAAGGTTCCTTCCAAACGTTTGCGGGGGAACCAGGGGCTCTGGCTTCGGCCAGGTAAGGTGCGTTGCAAAACGCAGCTGAGTACATGCAATTCGCGCTGAATGACTGCTTGGGGTTGCCGGATATTCGGCGTCGCGGTTAAGTTGCAGTTTGTCGGGAGAAAGCGCGATGTACCCGATCCTCATCGTTGAAGACGAGTACTTCATTGCGGATGACTGCGTGTCCGAAGTAAGGAAGCGCGGCCTAAAGGCTCTAGCTGTCGGCAATTTGGAAGATGCACTGGAGCTGGCGCAAACGGCCGAACTTGAAGGCGCTCTAGTCGGCTTGGATCTGCGCAAGAAAAGTGCGCTTTCGATTGTCGAGTTGCTGCGCCAACGGAAGATCCCGGTTGTCCTCTATACGGGCTATCCTCAAACAGTGATGCCCAACGAATTGCTGTCGGTGCCGCTATTTCAAAAGCCCTGGCAACTCACCGAGGCAGTCGCCGCATTGACGTTGCTGATGCAGGCAGCAGCGACACACGAACGAGATTTAACCGCCGACGTCACCGGTCCGGATCATCGCACCATACCGCTCGTCCGCAGTCGCACAGATAGAATTGAACTGTCCGGCCCGAGCGTGGATCCAGAATTTGTGGCCGACGACGGAGCCGTGCTCCACAGTGCCGGCATCTTAGCTCGGGGCGCTTGGCCAACTCGGCCGGACAAGGTTTCTGTTGTGCCGTCATCTACGGGGAACGATAGGGTAGCGGATTAACGGAACGTGGGCGGATCAGCTGGGCGGCGGTCCAAGACGGAACGCGTACAGCGGGTGTCAGTTCGACTGGAACTGCTGACTTTCTTGCACCTCTGCTGGTCGCAGGGAGCTGCGCACTCCGGGCAGCTGTCGCCGATCGATGCGAGAAAGTCCTCCATAGCCGCAATCGCCTCCGTCGGGGGGAGACGCCGAAAGTGAATCCTGGCGGGCGATGACGAGGGCACGATCACGCGCATGCGGATCAGCGGAATCGACGATCCACCCGTGCTCCGCACATTCCCGGATGGCGCCAGTTTCCAGCAACATGGCGCTGACCCAACCCTGCAACGTTGGGATCGCTGCGCGCCCTTCAATGACCATCAACGCTATGATCGCTCTAGCCGAATCACTCCGGTCCATCTCCACCGCTGCTAACATGGGCAAGGAGGGAAGAGCAGCATGTTTGCCTCCCCGCGATGCAGCGGACGCGGAACCTTCCGGTCGACGTGCGTATCGAGCGCGCGTGCGTGTCGCTGGGCTTCATCAGCGGCACCAAGCTGGTCAAACGAGGCGCGCGACTGGATTTTGCGTCGGCCTGAGCTGTGGCGCCGCGCTGAGGATATCCCTGGGACCAGCACGGCAAAATCCCGACGCGATCGGGCTTGATCGACCCAAGACCGGCGAGTTGAAGCCGGCGAATGGGAGCGGGAGAAATGGAGGTTATAGGGAAGTAGGGATTTTGGCTGTCATCTGGTCATCGTGGTCATGGGGCGGCTGCGGGGGGGGCCGTGGCACACGGCGACATCGCCGGCTGCCCCCTTGTGTACGGACGCTGAAATTGGCGTCTACCGGACCAGATGGACGGCGAGGGCAGCGGCGAAGCCGATCAGGAGAACGGCGGCGGTGACCCACGACGACTAGATCGACCGTCCACGGGTGCTCGCCTTCGCCGACAAGGTCGAGGTGGCCAGAGTGGTTCTCATCTCGGTATATCCGCAGGTACATTTTGCAGGGCCACCCCGGCTGCGCTGGAATACTGACCGACTCAGCGCGTCGGCTACGCGGGACGCGGTCGGTCGGATCAACTTCCAGAGCGGGATTTCGTTCTAAACCAATTAGGTCGGGCGGCGGTTGTCAGCCGACCTCAACTGAGCGCGGCAATCGGCGAGCTGGCATGTCGAGATCAACGGGGCCGACGCCCTTGCAAGGAAAGTGCGGGGCGGCTCCAGCGTTCGCTGAAGCCGCCCCAGGCGGGGTGAGGCTGAGGTGACGAAGGGGCTTTGGGGGGACACCTTCGTCCATGCAGTCGCTGCGCGGCGGCCACGTCTCTGCAACCCCAGCGCCCATCCACCGCCCACCAGACCAGATAACCCCGCCCTGCTGTCACCGTTCCTATCGGTGCCGTGCTCAGAAGGCAGCGAGCGGGGCATGCCGAGCATCGCGGCACCATGACTCGGCGGACGCGCGCCATGCGTTCCACGGCGCAGGGTAACGGCGCGCCGCGTCATCCGCTGCGGCCGTCTGATATGAAATGCTTCAGGCGCGGTCGGCGACCACGACTGCTGACAACGGTTCGATTTCACGTCCTTGCTTCACCCCAGCATAGCGTTCGACGGTCTGGGATGTGGTAGCGAAATCTACATTTCACGATTTCTGAGAAACGCGCCGCGTAGGGGCGACCCTCGTGGTCGGCCATGGCTTGAGCCGTAGCATCGCCTCAATCACTTCATGAGCACTTCGGCCTCGGTCCGAAGCGCCTTTCGCGAGGCGCCGCGCGCATAGGACATGTGAGCGCCCCTCAAAGTCAGGCCAAGCTCAGCTGTCCAAGGAACCGAGTTCCACCGCGCGCGTTTATCAGGGCTGCCAGTATGCCTCGCAGCGGTACAAAGGTTCGGAATGGCCGACGAAACGATCAAGACCACGGGCATCGCCGCTCATGGCGCTTCTCGATTGCCGTCAGTAGAGGTCGATAGCTTCAACATCGAACTCACGGACGAGGAAGGCTTTCTCGGAGATCGCGCGAGCAAAGGCGCTTTCCGCGCAATTCTCGACAAATGGCGGAAGCCGCTTCGGAAATCCGGCGACGATCCGTTCGGGAAGGAACCCAGCGAGAACATCAACAAGAAGGTCCTCGACGCCATACTGGTGGGCGACGATAGGGAGGCGTCGGCTGTCGTCCACAGCGCCATCGAGGACTTTGCGCAGGAACTCGCCCATGTCACACGACGCTTTCTTAGAACCAAGGCTTGGGACAAGACAGAGCGGATCGTGGTCGGTGGCGGCTTCCGAGATAGTCGGCTTGGCGAACTCGCCATCGCGCGTACCGAAATCATCCTCAAGGCCGAGGACTTCAAGATTGAAATTCAGCCGATCCGCTTCCATCCGGACGACGCCGGCCTGATCGGCGCCGTGCATCTCGCACCGGCGTGGATCTTCGAGGGTTATGACAGCATTCTCGCTATAGACATCGGGGGGACCAACATCCGCTGCGGGGTCGTCGAAACGCGCAGCAAGAAATCGCCAGATCTCTCGAAAGCGAGTGTGTGGAAATCCGAGCTTTGGCGGCACGCCGATGACGAGCCGACGCGGGAGGGTGCGGTGAAGCGGCTCGTCAAGATGCTCAACGATCTGATTGCAAAGGCAGACAAGGAACAGTTCAAGCTGGCTCCCTTCGTCGGCATTGCCTGTCCCGGCGTGATCAACAGCGACGGCTCGATCGAAAAGGGCGCGCAGAATTTGCCAGGCAACTGGGAGAGCAGCAAGTTCAATCTGCCCATCAGTCTGGTCGAAGCCATCCCACAGATCGGCTCGCATGATACGGCGATCGTCATGCACAACGACGGCGTCGTGCAGGGGCTTTCGGAAGTTCCGTTCATGCAGGATGTGAAACGCTGGGGCGTGCTGACGATCGGTACCGGCTTGGGCAATGCCCGCTTTACCAATCGCAATGGAAAAAGCCACCGCTGAAGGCGTTAGCGCTTTAAGCGACGGATACGAGGCCGAGATGGCGGCCAGAAGACGGGCTTGTTGAACTGCAAAGCTGAAGGAGAAGCGTCAGGCACGCGGACAGCGACTTGGAAGGTTGTCAGGATCGACGTGGGGCACATGGCGGCAGGTTGAGAAATGATCAAATCGCGCCGGCCCCGATGACACTCCATCGCAACGAGACCTGTTCCACATACGATCAAAGATCGGCTAGCGCGGCTGATCAAGGACCGTACCATCTGACTGATGTCTAACCCCCAAGCATTCGCTCATTTGAAGATTGCTATTCACGTTTCCGAACTGTGTTCTGTCTGCGATGACGAGCGTTGAGCGACTATGAGGCAGCTTCATTGTCCCGCGTGCCGGGAGAGTATCTTTTTTGAGCACGGGCGGTGCGGCCACTGCGGTGCTTCGCTCGCCTTCGATCCCGTGAGCCTCGAATTTCGGGGCAACGATGATCAGCCGGTCTGTGCCAACCGGTCGCTGATCGGCTGCAACTGGGCCGCCCAAGCTGATAACGGCTACTGCATATCCTGCTCGCTCACGCGCACGATACCAGTGATTCAACAGCGCAACGTTGTGCTCTGGCGGCGAGCCGAGCAGGCCAAACGCCGCCTTCTCTACGATCTGGCCAGACTCAGGCTACCGCTGAGCAGCCAGGCCGGCGATCGGCACATTGTCTTCGACATCCTCGCCGAGGACGGAAGCAAACCTGTCATGACGGGCCATTTGAGGGGGCTGATCACCCTGAGCCTTTCAGAAGCCGACGACGTGGAACGCGAAGCGCGACGTATGCGGTTCCGCGAACCTTACCGGACCCTGCTCGGCCATTTTCGCCATGAGGTCGGTCACTTTTACTGGGATCTCCTGGTGGACGGGACGAAACTCCAGCGGCCTTTCCGCCTGATCTTCGGCGACGAGACGGCAGACTACAAGGAATCCATCGAACGGTATCACGCCCGAGGCGATCGCCCTTACGATCGTACCGCGTTCATCAGCGAGTACGCAACGTCGCATCCCTGGGAGGACTGGGCGGAAACCTTCGCGCATTTCCTCCACATTGTCTCAACGCTCGACTCGGCCTCTTCACTTCCGCTGTCGCTCGACCGGCGATTGCATCAGACGCTCGATGATCCGTATATGGAGGGGGATTTTGAAGCTTTGCTAGCCTCTTGGTCGCCCGTCGCCTATACGATTAACGAGCTCAACCGCTCCATGGGCTTGAGCGACGCCTATCCGTTCGAACTCTCCGCGGTTGCTCGAGGCAAACTGCATTTCGTTCACATGGCCGTCCTGAACTTCCGCGAGCAGACGAGCGACGCAGAGCCACCCGCGCGTTCATTGTCGGCAGTCGGCCTCCTCTAGGAAGCATGAACTCTGAGGCTGCCGCGCATTTATTGTGTTGTAGCGAGCTGACGAGTTTGAGCCTTTTAGATTGTTTGCCGGGGCGAGCAAACTGGAGGACTCTATGAAGGCATACATCGCGGCTCTTGCAGGTGCGGCGATTGGCGCGGTCGCGCTCTCGGCAAGTTCCATTCCGGCTTGCGCAGAAGTTGTTTGCAGCGGCAACGTCTGCTGGCAGGTCAAGGAGCGGCACGAATATCCGCCAGAAGCCAAGGTCACCATTCACGAGGATAACTGGAGAGGTTCCCCGGAGGAAAAGTACGAATTCCGGGAGCATGAAGGCCGTGGCTATTGGCGCGAGGGAAAGTGGATCGAGTGGTGAACCGTCCTGTCCGACGAGGAAAGCCAGGCGTTCCGCCGGGCTTTGTGATTCGTAAAATTGATTTCGGAGAACAACTCCACGCGTGCGGCGGCCCATGCGTCCAGCCGAGAGGCTCAAGAGCGGCCGACGATCAGGCTCGCACCCATTCCGAAGACGCAGAGTGCCATCGCTGCGGTCGCCATCCAGCCTAGCCAATAGAGCCATCCGCCAACCACGAACTGTCCCATTGCCTTCCGCTCGCGCACCAGCAACATCAGTATGAACATGACCGGAGCCGCCAACACGCCGTTGACAACTGCGCTCCAGTACAGAGCTGTGATCGGATCGAGCGCGGTGAAGTTGAGTCCGATACCGAGCACTCCGGAAATCGCGATAACGGCATAAAACGCGACGGCTTCACGCGGCTGGCGCGCCAGGCCGACTGGCCACTTGCGTCCTTCGCCGACCGCATAGGCCGTGGAGCCGGCCAACACGGGTATGGCGAGAAGGCCGGTCCCGAGGATACCAAGCGCGAAGACAATTTCCGCGAAGCTGCCGGCAACCGGGCGCAAGGCCTCGGCCGCCTGGGCAGAGCTCTGGATATTGGTGATGCCATTGGCATGCAGGGTCGCCGCTGTGGTTATAATAATGGCAATTCCGATCAGGTTGGAAAATGCCATCCCGACGAGGTGTCGATCCTTATCCGCCGGAACTCCTTCCCCGCACCTCTGCCATCCCGTTTGAGTAGTGTCTTCTTGAGGTCGATACGCTGCTCTTCAGCTTCCTGGGCCGACTGCCAGACAAACAGATAGGGGGATATCGTCGTTCCGAGGATGGCGACAAGGGTCGTAAGGAAGTCTCCGGACCATTGAATCCTCGGGATCAATAGCCCTTCGAGCGCTTCGGCCCAAGGCACCCGAACCACGGCCAGCGCGACGACGTACGCAAAGAGCGACAGCGTAAGCCATTTGAGGATGCCGACGTAGCGCTGATACCCAAAGAAAATCTGAGCGATCACAGAAATCAAGCCGAAGAGGATCACGTAAACAATGGGCGGCCCGTGAATGAGGAGAGCAAGGGCGTCCGCCATGGCGCCGAGATCAGCCGCTATATTCACCGTATTCGCAAAAAACAGCATCACGAGCATTGGCCATAAAAAATCCGGCCGGCAGTGACGACACACATTGCCCGCTATGCCGTGGCCAGTAACTCGTCCGATCCGAGCGGATATCTCCTGAATGGCCGCCATCAATGGATAGGTGAGAAGCATGGTCCAGCCCACGCCGAATCCCAACTGGGCGCCGGCCTGGCTGTAGGTGCCTATTCCTGAGGGATCATCGTCCGATGCCCCGGTGATCAGTCCAGGACCCAATACGCTCAAAACCTCCTTCAGGCGAAATGCAATCGGCTTTCGAGGTTGAGCGACCGGGACCTCGGTCATGGTTGGACCTCCTTCCTATTCAAAAAAGAGGCTCCGAGAAGATTCTCAAAGCCTTTCGCGTCTGCGGTGGGTCTCCGTCATCTCAAGCCACGGTCGACGCTTTCGCGTTTACGCCCTTCCGCAAGGCCACGGTGTTGAGCTTCGTGTTGGCGGCCTTTTCCTCATTGAGGTGGTCGTGAGAAAACGCACGATCTCATCATGGCCGAGCTCTTCAGCCCATGCGATCAAGGTGCCGTACCGACAAATTTCGTAATGTTCGACCGCCTGAGCATTCGCGACGATCGCGGCGTCGAGAACGGCCTTGTCTTCGATTCCGCCCGCGGTTTCGTCGGCCTCCTTGATGATACCGTCGATGGCTGGGCACTGTGTGCCGCTCGCCTGTTTGCCGAGTTTGGCGAAGACTTTCTCGAGCCGCTGGACCTGGCTTTGGGTCTCCTCGAGATGGTTCTTGAGACCCGCGACGAGGTCGCGGTTCGTCGCCTTGTCGATCATCTTGGGTAGCGATTTCAGAATCTGCTGTTCGGCATAGTAGATGT
>NZ_JAFATE010000304.1 GCF_019244115.1 Bradyrhizobium sp. | reverse complement strand
GCCGTCCAGCTTTCGCCGGGCGCAACCGGGAAGGCTTTGGTCAATGTGCCGGTCGAGATGATGTCGCCGGCCGCGAGCGGCGCGTTGTGGCGGTCCTGCGCCAGCATGCCGGCGAGATGCTTGAGCGCGAGTAGCGGCCCGCCGAGCACGTTCGCCGCCACACCATGGTCGATCGCTTTGCCGTTGCAGGTGAGGTCGACCGTGAAGGTCGAAAGCTCATGCAACCACTGTGCCTTGCGCGGCGCGACGGCGTGGCGCTCGCCGATCAGGAGCGCGCCGTGCAGGCCGTTGGCCGCGACCGTATCGGGCGGGGTGAATTTCCAGTTCGGGAAGATCGACTGCACGATCTCAAAGCCGGCGGCGAGCCATGCGATGCAATCGAGCAGGGCGCTCTCGTCCATGTCGGGCGCGGGCGGCGCCCGGAGCCCGAAGATGATTTCCGGCTCGATGCGCGGTTCGGTGAAATCGCCGCATCTCAAATCTGTCATTCCGGGACGGCGCGAAGCGCTGGGCCCGGAATCCAGCGCTTTGCTTCCTGGCCCCTGGACTCCGGGTTCACTCGCGCGCCGGAATGACGAAGAGGGGGAAAGATCGCTGACCGTGCGGTCCGTCATATAGCCCCAGATCGGCGCGTGTACGCCGTATTGGTCCCAGATATTGCGGTTGGTGAAGCCGATCTTGCGGCCGAGGATGCGCTCGCCGCGCGCCTCGAAAGCGGCGCGGATCAGCGGCGGGATGCGATAGGCGTCGGCGAGGCTGAGGCCGCCGCGCGCGGTGAAGGGCGCGATCTGCTTGCCGCTGGCGAGAGCCGCCAGCACTTGGTCGGCCACTTGGTCGGCGATGTCGCGTTCGCTCATGCGTTGCAGTCTAGCGATCCTGGAGGAGGCGCTGCAATGTCAGCGCATTGCCGATCGCAACGCCCGAGGCCGTATTGTCGAAGATGCACCAGCGCCGCTTTGCTTCGGCGGCTTGGAGCTGCGCGGCCAGCGCGGCCAGACATTCGTCCGTATAGGACGAGTAATACATGCGCGGCGAGCCGTGCAGCCGGAAATAGGCGATGTCGCGGGTGCCTCCGGGTATGAACGTCGCGCCCTTGCGCACAGGATCCGCGGCGACGCGGCTGACCTTGTGGGCGGCGAACGCTTCCTCGGCGCCGTCTCCAAACCAGCTCACGTGCCGCGGCTCGCACACGATGTCGCGGGGAAATTCGCCGCGCAGCATCTTGAAAAACGCGGCGGCGGTGCGGCACTCGAACACAAGTTTCGGCGGCAATTGCACCAGCAGCGCGGCGAGCTTGCGGCCAAGCCCGCCGGCCTCGCCGAGAAACGTCGCGAAGGGCTTGCGCGCGCCGCGCAAAGCGAGATCGTGGGTGATCAGGCGCGGCAGCTTCGCGGCGAAGTGGAAATCGTCCGGTACCGAAGCGGCCCAGCGCTCATAGGTGCTGCGCCGGTGCGGCCGGTGGAAGCTCGAATTGATCTCGGCGGCGTTGAAGACCTGCGCATAGCGCTGGAGGTGGCTGCCTTCTGAGGGGAATGAAGGGGCATCGCGCAGCATCAGCGACCAGCCGGCGGTGCCGATGCGCAGCGGAAAGGAGGCGGGCATGGTGCAAAAACGGGGAAGATAGGAGGAAGGTTGCGTGCGCGCACAGTGCGGAGACATCTTCCGCTCGTCCCCGCCCGCTTTACTCCGCCGCCCGCTGCCCCTTCTTCGGCATGAGCTTGCGCCCCAGCACCGGCTTCAAGAACTGCCCGGTATAGCTGCGCTTTTCCTTCACCACGTCCTCGGGCGTGCCGATGGCGACGATCTCGCCGCCGCCGTCCCCGCCTTCGGGGCCCATGTCGATCACCCAGTCCGCGGTCTTGATGACTTCGAGATTGTGCTCGATCACCACCACCGTGTTGCCGGTCTCGACCAGCTCGTGCAGCACTTCGAGCAGCTTGGCGACGTCGTGGAAGTGCAGGCCGGTGGTCGGCTCGTCGAGGATGTAGAGCGTGCGGCCGGTGGCGCGTTTCGACAGCTCCTTGGCGAGCTTGACGCGCTGCGCCTCGCCGCCGGAGAGCGTCGTTGCCTGCTGGCCGACATGGATGTAGTTGAGGCCGACGCGGTGCAGCAGCGCCAGCACGTTGCGCACGCGCGGCACCGCCTTGAAGAACTCCAGCGCTTCCTCGACCGTCATGTCGAGCACGTCGGCGATCGACTTGCCCTTGAAGGTGACGTCGAGCGTCTCGCGGTTGTAGCGCTTGCCCTTGCAGACATCGCAGGTGACATAGACGTCCGGCAGGAAGTGCATCTCGATCTTGATGACGCCGTCGCCCTGGCAGGCCTCGCAGCGGCCGCCCTTGACGTTGAAGGAGAAGCGGCCGGGCTCGTAGCCGCGCGCCTTGGCTTCGGGCAGGCCGGCGAACCATTCGCGGATCGGCGTGAAGGCGCCGGTATAGGTCGCGGGGTTGGAGCGCGGCGTGCGGCCGATCGGCGACTGGTCGATGTCGATGATCTTGTCGATGTGCTCCAGCCCCTCGATGCGGTCATGTGGGGCGGGGGCGAGCGAGGCGGCGTTGAGCTTGCGCGCGACGGCGGCATAGAGCGTGTCGACCAGCAGCGTCGACTTGCCGCCGCCGGAGACGCCGGTGACGCAGGTGAACAGCCCCAGCGGAATCTCCGCCGAGATGTTTTTCAGGTTATTGCCGCGCGCGTTCACCACCTTGATGGTGCGGCGATGGTTCGGCGGCCGCCG
>NZ_JAFATE010000009.1 GCF_019244115.1 Bradyrhizobium sp. | reverse complement strand
GGCGGGGCTGGCGGAAATGGCGGGAATGGTGGGAATAGCCCTGGCGGCAATAACCACAACGTCGGCAACGGCGCCAATGGCGGGAATGGCGGCGCGGGCGTTCAATTCAACGTCGGAGGCGGGAGCTTCACCAATTCCGGCATGGTCATGGGCGGCAATGGCGGGACCGCGGGAATCGGCGGAACGGACCCAAACCGTAAGGGTACGAACGGCACGATGGGTCTCGGCGGCGTCGGCATTTCCGGTACCGGCCTTGGGCTCGTGAATAGCGGCAGCGTGGTCGGCGGCTTGGCGGGCGACGGCGTTACGCGCGCAAACGCCATCATGTTCACGGGGGGAACGAACAGCCTAACCTTGGAGGCAGGCTCGAGCATCATAGGCAATGTGGTGGCCTTCAGCGCCGCCGACACATTTGCGCTCGGAGGGGCGACGAATGCGAGCTTCGACGTGACGCAGCTCGGCGCGGCCGCGCAATACCAGGGCTTCGGTGTCTTTCAAAAGACCGGCACGAGCACCTGGACGCTGACGGGCACGAACACGGATGTGATGCCCTGGGCGATCGTGCAAGGCACGCTCGCCGTGACGGGGCAGATTACCAATTCGACGGTCACCATCCAGAATGGCGGCACGCTCGCGGGCTCGGGCCTCGTGGGCGCGATCGTGGCGCAATCGGGCGGCACCGTGGCACCGGGCGCGGTGGCGTCCTTCACGACCTTGAACGTGTCGGGGAATGCGAGCTTCGCATCGGGGTCGATCTTCCTGGTGAACATCAACAGCGCCGGGCAGAACGACAAGCTCGCCGTCGGTGGCACGGCGATGCTCAACGGCGGCACGGTGAGCGTGCTCGGCGGCACGGGCCTCAACGCCGCGACGAAGTTCACCATCCTCACGGCGCAAAGCGTCACGGGCCAGTTCGCGAACGTGACCTCTAACCTCGCCTTCCTCACCCCGACGCTCGCAACGAGCAGCACGAATGTCGTGCTCACTTTAACTCCGGCGACGAATGCCCCTACCACCTTAACTCCGGCGTCGAATGCCCCTATCAACTTCGCCTCGGTTGCGGTCACGCCGAACCAGCTCGCCGTCGCGAACGCGATCCAGGCGCTCGGCTCGGGCACCGTCTTCAACGCCGTGATCGGGCAATCGGCGGCAGGCGCGGAGCAAGCCTTCGATGCGCTTTCGGGCGAGGTGCATCCGAGCACAGTGAGTTCCGCTTACGAAGACGCGCTTTTGCCGCAAGTAGCGATCCTCGACCGCTTGAACCAGCCGGTCTCGACGCCCACGCTTGGCGCCTCGACGCAGACGACCGGCGTCTACGCGGCCGATCTTCCGTCGCGCAAAGGCCCGGCACTCGCGCCTGTGGCCGTGCAGATGTATCAGCCGCGCGTGATCGATCTTTGGGGCCAGGGCTTCGGCGATTGGGGGCGCACGTCGAGCAACGGCAACGCGGCCACGCTCTCGCGCCAGACCGGCGGGTTCGTGCTCGGCGGCGATGTTTCCGCCACGAATTTCATCGGCGGCGATTGGCGCTTCGGCCTCGCTGGCGGCTATACGAGCGACTCCCTCACCGTGAGCGCGCATGGCTCTTCGGGCACTTTCGAAAGCGTCTTCGGCGGCCTTTACGCAGGAGCAAGCTTTGGCGCGCTGCAAATCCGGGCTGGCGCGCTTTATGGCACGAACACCACCTCGACGACGCGTCAGCTCGCCTTCCCGGGTTTCTTCGAGGCGCTCTCCTCGAGCAATGGCGGCTCGACGGCGCAAGGCTTCGGCGAGGTTGGCTACCGTGTCCAGCTTCCGGGCCTCGGCTTCGGCGGCAGTGCACGCACGAGCCTTGAGCCTTTCGCGGGCGCGGCCGCGATCCTCATCCATCAGAACGGCTTCACCGAGACGGGCGGCTTCTCGGCGCTCACCGGTTCGCCGCGCGACTTCAACATCCAGACGACGACGCTCGGCGTGCGCGGCGAGCTCGCCTTCGCCTCAATGCCGCTGACCGTCAAAACCATGCTCGGCTGGCGCCATGCCTATGGGGATGTGGTGCCCTCGGTGCTCCTCACCTTCCAAGGCGGGACGCAGGCCTTCAGCGTCTCGGGCGTGCCGATCGACCGCGACGCCTTCGTGGCCGAGGCCGGCATCGACTACGCGCTCACCTCGATGCTCACGGTCGGCGTCTCTTACTCGGGGCAATACGGCCAACGCGCCACCGACAATGCCTTCAAGGCAATGTGAACCTGCGGTTCTGATTTGAGGGCCCACGGGGCGCGAGGGGAAGGGAACCCATAATCCCGCCGCTTCTGGACCCCCTTCCCGAGGCTCGCCTTGCGAGCCTCGCCGGGGTGACACGGTCCTTTTCCTTCTCCCGCGATGCGGCACGATGCGCGAGAAGAAAGGTGCCCAACGCCCCTTGCCACCCGGATCGCTTCCGAGGCTCTTTTGCAGTATGGATTGCCAATTCCACGCTCTCCCTTTCTGCTTTTAGGGCTGGTTCGGAACTGCTTTCATTCCCCTTTGCGAGGCAAGGCACCGAGTGGGGCAAGGAAGCGCCCCCGCCGCGATCCTGGAAGGTTTTCGATGCTCGAAAAGGACGAGACACCTGCCGA
>NZ_JAFATE010000779.1 GCF_019244115.1 Bradyrhizobium sp. | reverse complement strand
CGCTTCGGCCAGCATCTTGCCATGCTGGTCGAACTGGCCGGCGAGCTCGCTAAGATCGATCAGCGCCTTCTTGGTCGTGGTGTTGAAGCTCGAGATCTGCTCGTCGACCAGCTTCGTGGTCGCGCCGGTGCGCGACGACACGTCGTTCAGCGTCGAGACGAACTCGGCGACGCGGCTGACCAGCGCCTGCTCCAGCGTCGACAGGTTGGCGTGCGCCCCGGTCAACACCTCCTGCAGCAGGATGTTGCCTTCGCGCAGGCGCTCGAACAGCGCGACCGTGTCGGTGCGCAGGATCTTGCTGGTTTCCTGCATCTCGGTCACGGCGGCGATCGACACCTGGCGGGACTGCTCGATCGCGGTGCGCGAGGCCTGTTCCATGTCCCGCAGCGACTTGTTGATCGCACTGGTGGCGAGCTCGCCGGCCGAGGTGATGGTTCGCGCGACGTCCGAGCCGTTGCCCATCATCGACTGGGCGAAGGCCTGGCCGCGGCTCTCGATCGACTTCAGCGCATCGGAGGTGACACGATCGACCTCGATGGTGAGCTGGCCGGTCTTGGCGCCGATGGCTTCGATCAGCTGGCCGCGCCTACCGTCGAGCAGTTGCGACAGCCGCTCGGTCTGCTGCTGGACGTAGCCGACCATCTCGTCGGTCTTGCCGGACACCGCGGAGCCGAGCGAATTGCCGGCGGCGAGCACCGAGCGCTCGATCTCCGCCGATACCGACTTCATCCGCGTCGAGACCTCGTTGGAGGCCGAGACGAGGGCGTTCTGCGCATTGAGCGCGCTGGCCTGGATGTTGTCCGTGGTGTTCGCTGTCACTGAGGTGAGGGAGCGCTCGATTTCGGTCGAGATCGCCTTGATCTGGCCAACCGCCTGCGCGCCGGTATCGGTCAGGGAGCCATGCGCCTCGCGCGCGCTGCTCAAAATCGAAGCGGCGGTATCGGTACCGGCCGCGGACAGCGTCCGCTCGACCTCTGCCGCCAGCGTGGTGATGTGCTTGGTCGTTTCGGAAGAGGCGTCGACGAGCGTCCTCTGCGCTTCGCGCGCGCCCATCGTAATGGCTTCCGCGGTGGCGTTTCCGGCCGCGGTCAGCGAGCGCAGCACGTCGGCGGCCAGCGCCTTGACCTGGCTCGTCGACTCGGAGGACGCATTGACGAGGGTTGCCTGCGCCTCGCGCGCGCCTGACGTAATGGCTTCTGCCGTGGCGGTTCCGACCACCGAGAGCGAGCTCTGGATGTCGGCCCCCAACGTCTTGACGTTCTTGGCCGCTTCCGCGGAGGCCGCGACCAGCGTGTTCTGCGCCTCGCGCGCGCCGGCCGTGATGGCTTCCGCGGTGGAGGTGCCGGCCGTCGACAGCGACCGCTGCACATCGGCGGCGAGCGCCTTGACGTGATCGGCGGCATCGGAGGACGAACTGACCAGCGTGGACTGCGCCTCGCGCGCCCCGGCAACAATCGCCTCGGCCGTGGCCGTACCGGCGGCCGACAGCGTTCGCTCGACGTCGGCGGCCAGCGTCTTGATCTGGCTCACGGTATCGCCTGACGTCGACACCAGGCTGAGCTGCGCGTCGCGCGCGCTGTTGAGCACGGAATTGGCCGCGTTGGTGCCGACCGCGGTCAGCGCACGCTCGACCTCCGAGGACGTCATCTTCAACTGCGCGCCGACATCCGAGGAAACGGTGAGCAGCGCCTGCTGGGCGGCGCGCGCACCGGTCTGGATTGTCTCAGAGGTGTTGACCACGAGATTGGTCAGCGAGCGCTCGGCGTCCTCGACATGCGACTTGATGCCCGATGACAAAAGCTCGGCGCGTGCCATCAGATCGTCGCTCGCCTGCCGCCCGCTGCTCTCGATGCGGCCCGCCACCGCTTCGACGCGGGAGCCGAGCAGGTCCTCGAACTGCGCCACGCGCGTATCAATGTCGGTCGCGACCGCGTCGACCTTGGCCTCGAGGCCCTGGTGGATTTCCTGGAAGCGGGCGACGATGGTGTCGGACAGTTGCGCGCTGCGACCATTGATCGTCTTGGTGACGCTCGCCACGCGCTGCTCGATCGCGTCGATCGCCTGCGCGGTGCCGCCGGTCAGCGAGGAGGTGAGGTAGGTCAGCCGCGAATCGATCGAGTGGATCGCCTGCGCCGCGCCGTCCGTCAGCGTCACCGCGAGCGTATTGAGCCGGGTGTCGATGGTGTCGGTCACCGAGCGTGCGCGGGTGTCGAAGGTTTGCTCGAGCGACTTGATCCGGCCGTCGATGGCGGAGTCGAAGAAGGCGATCTTGCCGTCCAGCGAGACGTCGAGATTGGTCACCCTGTTGCCGAGCGTGGTCTCGAACTGCAGCAGGCGCTGATCGAGCGCGGCCGTGATCTCGCCGCCGTTCAGGCTCACGCGGTTATCGAAGCTGTCGACATAGCTCTTCAGGCTGTCGGCGATCTCCTGGGTGCGCTGCCCCATGCGATCGACGATTTCGCCGCCAAAGGTCTTCACGGTGCGGTCGAATTCCGAGATGTGGCGCGTGATCAGCGCGCCGAGCGTGCCGCTGTCGCGGGCGAATTTTTCCGCGAGCTCGGCGCCCTGGTTCTTCACCAGTTCGTCGAACGAGCTCATCTGCAGCGACAGCGTGTCATGCGCGCTTTCGGTCTGGCTGACGACCTTGGTGACCAGCGCGTTGACGGTGGCATCCAGCTGGTCGCTCGCCTTCTCGCCCGACGTCATGATGCGCTCGGCGAGCTTATGGCCGGCTTCGTCGATCTTGCTGACGAGGTCGCCCGAGCGCAGCTCGAGCTCGAGCAGCAGCGAGTCGCCGGAATTCTTCAGGATGTCGTGGACCTGTTCGGTGCGTTCGGAGATGCCATCGACGATGACGGCGGAGCGCTGTTCGAATTCGGCGATGGTGCGGTCGATGCGCTCGTTGAGCATGTCGTGGACGCGCTCGGCGAGATCGGCAAACTCGTCATGGACGTGACCGGTCTTGAAATTCAGACTGGTGGTAAGGCGTTCGCTCGCGTCCAGCACGGAGCGGGTGGTCTCGGCGCTGGCCTCCTCGAGACGGTCGAGCAGTTCGCCGCCGCGCTCGCCGAGCGCCAGGATCATGTTGTCGCCGGCATTGCCGAGCGCCGCGGTGATATGGGCGCCGCGCTCTTCCAGGGCGCCGGTGATGCTTTTGGCGACTTCGTCGACGCGCGAGGCGATCGCATCCGAAATCAGCGCGATGTCGTGGCGCAGGTCGATCTGCACGCCGGAAATGGCGCTGCGGACCTGTTCGGCCTGTCCGACCAGATTGTCGCGCTGGTGAGCGATGTCCTGCAGCAGCGCCCGGATCCGCACCTCGTTATCGGTATAGGCGCGTTCCAGTGCCGCGACCTCGTTGGCGACCAGCGTCTCCAGTTCGCCGGCGCGTGCGATCGCGCGCTCGACGCCGTCGCCCATCGCGGCGACTTCGCGGCGGATCGCCTGGCCGACGGTGACCATCGAGTCCGACGTTGCCCCCTCAGGCTCGGAAAAGCGGATTGCGACCTGCGACATGGCCTGCGCAATCATTCGCAGTTCCTGGCCGCGCCAAGCGATGCTCGCCACGAAATAGAACAGCAGCACCGGCGCAAAGAACAGCGCCGCGAGACCCGCCAATATCATGACACCGGCGCTACCCTGGCCGATGGCGGCCTGCAGCGCGGGCAGGAAGCCGAACGTCAAGAGGCCGCAGCCGAGCGTCCAGACTGCAGCGAAGATGGTCGCAAGCCGGTAGAAGCTGCGGGCCGGCCGGCCCTTCTGCAACGCCTGCAGCAGCTGTCCGATGGTCTCGCGGTCGTCGTTGGCCGGGCGACGGGGCGGCTGCGGCTCGTTCATCGGCTCGAACACCGGGCGATCGGCAGCCGGCCGGATCTCGAAGGAAGGCTCGTCGAAGGTCAGCGCGGGCGGCGGGACCGGCGGGGAAGAAGCATCAGTCCGCGCGGCCGGTTCGGGCGCCGCGGCGTCGTTGATGTTCAAGGCTTCCTGGATGGCAGAAAGCGCAACTTCAGTAGGGTCTTTGACCTTCTTGGGGTTGTTCGCCATGTTCAGTCAGCCCTCATACTGATTTTCCGCAGGACGCCATGCGCAAGCACGTCCGCTGGCCTGAAACCGGCAGCAGCTCTGCATGGCGCCAGGACGAGGCCCGTCCGCCATCGCCCTGTCCGCCACATCCGGGACACATCCTATTGGGTGCGCGATGCGAAAGAAATGGCTGCGATTAAGACAATCTTAATCATTCTTATTCATCGTTAACAGCTTATTGCATTAACGCTTTCGCAGCTCTCGATTTTCTCCACCGGTGCTTTGGATTCGGGCGACTTTTGGTCCGAATTGGGGCTGATCTGTGGCGGGTACGCAAAACGTTCCGTTAACGATCCCCGTGATTGGCTGTGGCTGAACTGCCCACTCATGGCGAGAACAGACGGGGAATCGAGTTCCCGCCGGGCCTGCCGTGCAAGGAAACGGAAGCAGCGGATGTCCTCTTCGCCTTCGGTCGCGGATCGTGGCCCGATTGATCTCGAGCATCTCGGTCAGAGCACCCTCGGGAACGCCAGCCTTGCGCGCGAAGTCCTCGGCCTGTTCGCGGACCAGGCAGCGCGCGTGCAAAGGCAACTCGCGGCTGTGCCCCCGCACGCCGGCGCGTTGGCGCACACGCTGAAGGGATCGGCACGCGCCATCGGAGCGTTCGCCGTCGCGGACGCTGCGGCCGCCCTGGAACTGGCGATCCGCGAAGGACGGGCGCCCACGCGGGCGCTTGCCGATCTCGATACTGCGGTCAAGGCCGCGCGCGCGGCGGTCGAAGCGATTCTTCGCTAGCGGATGTTCCGGCGAAGTGGGATCCGGTTCGCCGACAAGAACGACAAGAACATGCGCCAACACCAAAATCTACGCCGCTTGCCGGCCATATTGGGTTGCCGGAGTGATCCATTATGGCCGGAAAGCCCGTCGTGTGCGTCACCGGGACTTCGCCCTGATCCCGGCGGCCGTTTTCGGGGGGAACCGCACTAGCGCGCAGCCGACCCGTCCGTTATAGGACGTCCCGAACCTCCGTCATTCCTGCACTATCCTTCCACCCCCGCATACGAGTTCACATGGCCAAGATCCACTTTGTCGACCATACCGGCGAGAAGCGCACAGTTGAAGTCGAGAACGGCGCGACCGTGATGGAAGCTGCGATCCGCAACGCTATTCCGGGCATCGAAGCCGAATGCGGCGGCGCCTGCGCCTGTGCGACCTGCCATGTCTATGTCGACGAAGCCTGGCGCGAGAAGGTCGGGCCGCCCTCGCCGATGGAAGAGGACATGCTGGATTTCGGCTTTGACGTCAGGCCGAATTCGCGCCTGTCATGCCAGATCAAGGTGAGCGACGAGCTTGACGGCCTCGTGGTCTCGACGCCGGAGCGGCAGGCCTAGGGCTCCGCACCAAAGCGCTCGCCGCGAGATCCCGCCGGGCGCCCCGAATCAATCCGGCTGTGCTAGTCGTGTCGCCCGATCTGACGCGGTTGGGGATAGCCGATGAGCGACGCCGGAGCGAAGGCCTTTCAGCGGGCCCGCCTGCAAAAGCAGCAGAAAAAGGCGGTCGACGGCCTGCTGTCCGCGGCGCTCGAAGCCTACAACGGAGCACGTTTCGCCGAGGCGCAGTTCATCTGCGGACAGGTACTCAACGTTGCGCCCGACAATTTCGATGCGCTCGGGCTGCTCGGTCTCAGCCAGCTCGACGGCAGTCAGAAGGAGGAGGCCGAGGCGACGCTCAGGCGCGCCGTCGGGGTCGATCCGCGCTCGGCCGAGGCGCACTGCAACCATGGCGTCGCCTTGTTCGAACTCAAGCGCTATGAGGAGGCCTGCGCGGCCTATGAGCGGGCGCTGTCGCTGAAGCCGAAATATCTGACCGCGCTCAACAATCTTGGCAACGCCTGGAAGCATCTCAAAAGTTTGGAAAAGGCGATCGAGTTCTACAAGCGAGCGATCGCGCTCGATCCGCGCTATGCCGATGCCTGGACCAATTGCGGAACGGCGCACCTGATGCTGTCGCAAATCGAGGAGGCCAGGCTCTGCTTTGCCGAGGCCTTGCGTCTGCAGCCACGCCATGTCGAGGCGCTGGTGGAGATGGCCAGGATCGAGGTCATGCATCGGCAATTTGCCGCAGCCAGGAGCCGGCTCGACACGGCGCTAACCCTGCGACCGAAATCGCCCGAAGCGCTTGTGGCTCGCGGCTCGCTGCTGGTCGAACTCGGCGATGTCTCGGCGGGCTACCGGGATTGCGAGGCGGCGGTGGCGCTCGCGCCGACGCGGACGACCGCCTTGGTTGCCTGCGCCGAGGCGGCGAAGCTGGCCGGCATTTCCACGCGTGCTGCCGAACTCGCACGCGAAGCGCTGAAGCAGATCCCGAACGATTCGCGCGCGCTGACCGTTCTCGGCAGCTGCCATGCCGCTTGGGGCGACATTCCCGGTGCCATCGCCAGATATGACGAGGCGCTGGCCGCCAGCCCCGACGACGAGGTGGCGATCTCGCAGAAGATTTTCGCTCTCGATTTCCTCGCCGGCGCGGATTTTGCGGTCCAGCAGGAGGCCCGGCGGGTTTGGTGGACCCAGATCGGCTCGCTGGTTTCGCGATGTGAACTTCGCGAAATCGACATCGATCCGGAACGGCGACTGCGCATCGGATACGTCTCCTCCGACCTGCGGCAGCATTCCGCAGGTCTTGCGGTGTTGCCGATCTTTCAGGCCCACGATCACCGGCAGTTCGCCATTATCGCCTATCATTGTTCGAGCACGAACGACGCGGTCACAGAGCAGTTCCGGGCCTGCACCGACCAATGGGTCGACGCGGCCGAGATGTCGGACGACGAACTCGCCACGCGCATTAAGGCCGACCGTGTCGACATCCTCGTCGATCTCTCAGGGCACACGGCAGGCAACCGGCTCGCCGTGTTCTGTCGCAAGCCCGCGCCGCTTCAGGTCAGCGCGTGGGGCAACGCCACCGGGACCGGCGTTCCTCTCATCGATTTCCTGTTCGGCGACCAGGTCGCTATCCCGGAGCAGGCACGGCCGCTGTTTGCCGAGCGGATTGCCGATTTGCCGTGCCTGATAACCATCGCGTTGCCGGACATTCCGGTCGGCCCCTCGCCGATGCTCAAAAAGGGATTTCCGACCTTCGGCGTCTTCAACCGCATCGACAAGATCACGGATGAGGCGATCGCGGTGTGGGCGCGGATCCTCAGCGCAATCCCCGATGCGCGTCTGGTACTCAAGCATCTCGTGCTCGATGAGTCCCATGTCCGAACCACGTTGCTCGACCGATTTGCCGCGGCTGGGGTCGCTCTGGACAGGGTGAGCTGTCTTGGGAAGTCGGATCGTCCCCTTCATCTGCGCGCCTTTGACGAGATCGATATCTCGCTGGACCCGTTTCCGCAAAATGGCGGCGTGAGCACCTGGGAGTCGCTCTACATGGGCGTACCGGTCATCACCAAGCTCGGCACCACGACATCATCGCGGGCCGCCGCGTCGATCCTCGCCGCGATCGGGCTGACCGAGTTCATCGCTCCCGATGAGGAGGCCTATGTCGAGATCGCCCGCCGCGCGGTCGCGGCGCCTCACGCCCTCGCGGAGTTGCGCGCCGGATTGCCGGGCCGTATCGCAACGTCGGAGGCGGGTGATCCCGTGCGCTACACGAGGGCGGTGGAGAGCTGGTATCGCCGCTTCTGGCGCGATTATTGCGCACGCGCTTCGCTGTCATGACCTGGACCGGGCCGCCGCCGCTGGTTTGTGGTCGGCGCGGCCGGTCCGAATCAATCCGAATGTGCTAGTCAGGTCGCCGCGTCGAAACTGGCGGAGAAAAGGTAATGGCCGATGCCGGATCGCGAGCCTTTCAGCGGGCTCGCCTGCAGAAGCAGCAGAAGAAGGCGATCGATGAGCTCTTGGCCGCGGCGCGCCAGGCCCTGGACGGTCGCCGCATGACCGAGGCCCAGTTCATTTGCAGTCAAGTCCTCACCTTCGCTCCGGACAATGCCGAAGCGCTTCGATTGCTCGGGATGTCCCAGCTGGAGGCGGGGCAGCTGAGCGAGGCGGAGATCACGCTTGGGCGGGCGATCGCAGCCGGATCGCGCTCGCCTGAACTCCTGTGCAATCGCGGGGCAGCGCTTTTCCGGCTTGGACGTTTCGCCGACGCGCGTGAACTGTTTCAAGCCGCGCTGGTCCTGAATCCGAAGCACATGGTGGCGCTGACGAACCTTGCGGTCGCCTTGCGCCGGCTCGACCGGCATGAAGAGGCGCTGAAGATTTACGAGCGGGCGCAGGCCCTTGCTCCGGACGACGCGGACATCTGGTATGAGCGCGGCGTGACCCATACCGCGCGCGGCCGGATCAGCGACGCGTTGCGCTGTTATGAGCAAGCCCTGCGACTGGACCCGCGTCACGTCGACGCCATGGTCGGGCAGGCCGTGATGCTGATCCTTCTGTCCCGCCTGTCCGCCGGGCGCGAGCTGCTCGACAAGGCCATCGCGCTTCGGCCCTCGAACCATGAGGCTCTGCATCATCGCGCCAGCCTTTTGCTCAGGCTGGGCGATCTTCCCGGCGCGCTGCGCGATGCGGAAGCCGCGGTCGCGGCGGCGCCCGCCGAGCAGCAGCATCTGCCGCTGATGGCGCGGGCCGACGTCGCGTTCGCGATGAAGGATACCGGCCTCGCAGTCTCGCTTGCCGAACGGGTGCTGCAGAGCTGGCCGGCCTCGGCGCGCGCGTACATCATGCTTGCGTCCTGCCGCGTGGCGGCGGGCGACATCGCCGAGGCGGTCGCGTTCTACGATCGCGCCATCGCGCACGCTCCGGAGGAGCACACCGCGATTTCCGGCAAGATCTTCGCGCTCGAATTCCTCGATGGGGTCGATGTCGCCGACCAGCAGGCGGCGCGTCGCCTGTGGTGGGAGCGGATCGGCTCGACCCGTCCGCGCCGCAGGCTCGAGCGCATCGATACCGATCCGCAGCGACGCCTGCGCGTCGGCTATGTGTCGGGCGACTTCCGCGATCACTCGGCCGGCTTCATCATCCGGCCGGTGCTGCGTTGCCACGATCGGACCGCGGTCGAAGTCTTCGCCTACAGCACCAATGCGAAGCCCGACGCTATCGTCGATGAGTTCCGCGCGTTGGTCGAGCACTGGCGCGACGTCGCGCAGATGTCGCCCGACGAACTCGCCGACTGCATCGTGGCCGATCGCATCGACATCCTCGTCGATTGCTCGGGACATACCGAGGGATCGCGGCTGGCAGTGTTCGCGCGCAAGCCGGCTCCCATTCAGGTCAGCGCATGGGGCCACCCGACCGGGACGGGCATGCCGGTGATGGATTATCTGTTTGGCGACCAGGTCGCAATTCCCGAGCAGGTCCGACCGCTGTTTACGGAAAAACTCGCCGACCTGCCCTGCCTGATCACGCGCGAGCCGATCGGTCTTCCGGTCTCTGCGCTGCCGATGCTGAGGCGGGGCCATGTGACCTTCGGCGTGTTCAACCGGATCGACAAGCTGTCCGACCAGGCGGTTGCCTTGTGGTGCCGCATCCTGGCCGCGGTCCCCGACGCGCGTCTGATCGTCAAGCATATCGCTCTCGACGATCCGGCGGTGCGGCAACGGCTGATGGCGCGATTTGCCCAGCACAGCATTCCGCCCGAGCGCATCACATTCCTCGGAGACTCCGATCGTACCGCGCATCTGCGCGCCCTGGACGAGGTGGATATTTCACTGGATACGTTCCCGCAGAATGGCGGCGTCAGTACCTGGGAATCGCTTTACATGGGCGTGCCTGTGGTGACCAAGCCCGGCAATTGTGTCGGCTCCCGAATGTCGGCCTCGATCCTGACCGCGATCGGCCTCACGGATTTCGTCGCGTCCGGCGATGACGACTATCTCGCGATAGCAACGCGCTTCGCCGCACAGCCGGAGCTCCTTTCAGCGCTGCGCGCGGGTCTGCCCGCGCGGATCGCAAATTCCGAGGCTGGCGACGCGGTCCGCTATACGGCGGCCGTGGAGGCTCACTACCGGCGCTTCTGGCGCGATTATTGCGCCTCGGCCGGCGCTGCCTGAGTTCCATCGGCTCGTTCCACGCCGCGCCGGAGCCATGGTCGCAGCTTTTCGATAATCTCCGGCGTCAGCGGCGTCGGCCTCCGGGTCATGTCATCGATCAGGACCGTCACCGCCTTTGCCGAGGCGACGCATTCGCCTTCTGAGAAGACGACCTGATCGAATGTCACGGAGGTTCGTCCCAATCTGGCCACGCCAAGGCCGAGCTCGATCCGTCCCGGCCAGCGCAACTCGGCGCGGAAATGGATGTCGAGCCGCACCATGATCCAGGCGAGCCCGTCGGGCACTAGGCCGTATTTCGGATCTTTCATCAAAGTCACGCGGCCGGTCTCGAAATAGGTCGCATAAACAGCGTTATTGACGTGCTGATTGGGATCGAGATCGGCAAATCGCACGTTGTCGGTGAGGCGGTAGGGAAAGTCCTCCAATCGAGGCGTCGATGCGGCAGGGGCTTCGACTTGGGTCTCCACTCGTGTCTCGATTTGAGGCGGCGCGTTCACCGATTGATCTCCGTCATTTCCATGCCCTTACAGCCCAGTTAATCCTCTCCGGCAAGCGGCCCGGGCGGGCGCTAGGGGTCATTTATGGCTTTTCTCGCCCTTCCGCCTTGGCTAGACAGGCCTAGCCCACCTCGCGCCACCGAGACCCTCGCGGCGCGGCCCAACCGAACAACGAAGCGACAGAAGCGATATGAGCGAAGCGATCAAGACTGACGTGCTGATCATCGGTGCCGGCCCGTGCGGCCTATTTGCCGTATTCGAACTGGGCCTGCTCGACATCAAGGCGCATCTTGTCGACATTCTCGACAAGACCGGCGGTCAGTGCTCCGAGCTCTATCCGGAAAAGCCGATCTACGACATCCCCGGCATTCCGATGGTCACGGGGCAGGGGCTCACCGCTCAGCTGATGGAGCAGATCAAGCCGTTCCATCCGACCTTCCATCTCGGCGAGATGATCGACACGATCGAAAAGATCGGCGATCCGGCGTTCCGCGTCACCACCGATGCCGGCAAGGTGTTCGAGTGCAAGGTGGTCGTAATCGCCGCGGGCGGCGGCTCGTTCCAGCCCAAGCGTGCGCCGGTGCCGGGCGTCGAGGCCTACGAAGGAACCTCGGTGTTCTACTCGGTCCGCAAGATGGACCAATTCCGCGACAAGGAGATCCTGATCGTGGGTGGCGGCGATTCCGCGCTCGACTGGACCCTCAATCTGCATCCGCTCGCCAAGCGCATCACGCTGGTGCACCGGCGCGACGATTTCCGCGCTGCTCCGCACAGTGTGGAGCAGATGCGCGGGCTGGTCTCCGCGGGGAAGATGGACCTCAGGATCGGTCAGGTCACGGCGCTCGAGGGCGCGAGCGGCGTGCTCCGAGGCGCCACGATCAAGGGCAACGACAATACGCTCACCAACATCACCTGCGACGCGATGCTGCCGTTCTTCGGCCTCACGATGAAGCTTGGCCCGGTCGCCAACTGGGGCATCGCGCTGGAGAACAATCTGATCCCGGTCGAGACCTCGGCATTCGAGACCAGCGTGCCCGGAATTTTTGCGATCGGCGATATCAATACCTATCCTGGCAAGCTGAAGCTGATCCTGTGCGGCTTCCACGAGGGCGCATTGATGGCGCAAAAGGCGCATCGTTACGTCTATCCGGAGAAGCGGCTGGTCTTCCAATATACGACGTCGTCCTCGAGCCTGCAGAAGAAGCTCGGGGTCGGCTGATCGAACGGCGTCGTTACAGTGTGTTGCTGGTAGCCGAAATCGTCACTCAATGGATGTGTTCTCGGCACGAGCAGGCTATCATTGTCGCGCAGCCTTTCTGAAATCCCGCGGCTTCGCGCTTGAAGGCGCTCCCGCCGCGAACTCTTGAAACGGCCGCATTCGTACGCGCCCTCGATATGCGTGTTGCGCAAGCGGCCATTCCATACGAGGACAGGTGAAATGATGATGCAGAACGTGCTCTCCGGATTTCGGCAGATGCCACAGATGCTGCGGCGTTGCGTCCTGAGCAGCCTTGTCATCTGCGCAGTCGTGGGTGCCGCGCCTGTACGCGCGGACGAACCGTCGGCGGCCGGTCTCTGGCAGAAGGTCGAGGATGGCCGGCCGGTGCTCTATGTCCTTGTCCTCGATCACAACGGCATCTTCGAAGGTGTCATGGCGAAGCTGTTCCCGAGGCCGACCGATCCGCCCAACCCGGTGTGCTCGGGCTGTACCGACGACCGCAAGAATGCGCCGTGGCTCGGCATTTCCTTCATCCGCGACATGAAGCGGGCCGGCTTGAAATATGAGGACGGCAATGTCCTCGACCCGCGAAGCGGCAAGATCTACAGCGCGAAGATGACGATGAGCGCGGATGGTCAGGAACTGACGCTCCGCGGCTATATCGGTTTTTCCCTGCTCGGCAAGGATGAGACCTGGCAGCGTCTGCCAGATACGGCGATGGCAGAGATCGATCCGGCCGTCATCGCCAAATATCTTCCCGCGCAGGCGCTCGCCGTCAAGCCTCCGCCGACGCCGATGAAGCCGCCGGTCGCGCCCAAAAAGGGCCCGCCGCCGCCGCGTCAATAAAGCGTCGCTCGTTCAGCGCTGCTCCGGCACGACGACCAGCGGCGGCGCGGGCTCGGCCCGCACTTCGGGTACGACGGCGTCGAGCTGCAGCACGGCCGCAGCCGCAGGCAGCGCCGCGTCGGCCATTGCTGCGTGGCCTTCGGCCGAGGGATGGACGGCGCCCCCATAGACCGCTGACAGGACGCCCCAGGTCGCGTCGTGGATGTCGGAGGCCTGCATCGAGGACGGCAGGCCCTGGGGGTAGGTCATCGCGGCGAAATAGCTGTCATTGGCATCACGGATCCAGCGTGCGCGGGGCAGATAGGCGCGGTATTCGCTCGCGCCGCGGCCGCACAGCAGAGGCTGACTGGCGGCGGTGACGATGTCGGAATCGAAGCTCTCGCCCTTAGGCGAAAAGCACTCCCTGTCGAATTCCGGATCGCTCCCGGCACGTGCGCAAAAGCCGTGATCGGCGAACACGCCCTGATGGGCATCGACGAATGTCATGCGATCGGCGCGCGGATCGCGGCACAGCACCCCGGATTCACACAGCGCCAGCGCCTTCAATTCCGGAAGAAACTCGCTCTGCACGTAGGCCGAGACGGCGGCGAGCCGCTCGGCGTCCGCATTGAAGGAGGGATGAATATCGAAACCGGCACGCCCGCCAGGGCAGGGCGCGCCGCCCTCGTTGAGGGCGGGGTTGGCATAGGAGACGTAGACGACGTGTGACAGGTCGCCCACCAGCGGCTTCAGTGCTTCGCGCAGCCTGCCAAAACTTTGCGGCAGCTCGCGGGTCAGGGCGCTGTGCGATTCATCGATCGAGCCGATCACCCCGGTGCGTCGGAACAGCGTGCGTTCGGTCGGGGTGTCCACGATGACATCCGCAACCAGCCCGGAAAAATTGATGTCATTTGCGCCGATCGACAAGAGCACAAGGTCGAGCTTGCGGTCGATCTGGCGGCGTTTCGCGGCGGCCAGCGCATCGCGCAATTCGGAAACCTGCGCGTTTATCGTCACGGCGCAGGAGCCTGATTTCGAGGGCGGACATTCGCGGGCGCGCTGGTAGCCGAGCAGCCCGTCCAGGATGCTGGCGCCGGTGCAGGCGAGCGGCAGATAGGTCACCGCGACGTGCGGATACTGCACTGCCAGCGCCAGCGCGGTGCGGGTCTGATAGCTGTACAGCGAGCGGTGGCAGGCGGAGTTGAGCCAGAGCGCGCTTTGCCGCTGCCACACCTGCAACGGATCGGACGCTTCGCAGGCGCGGCCGCCCTTGTAGCCGGCGCGACTCGGGCGATAATACTGGGCCGAAGCGCTACCGAGATACGAGCGGAAACAAAACCCATCGTCGGACAGCGCAATCGCACGGTCCGGATTGCCTTCACCGGAGGCGATGCTGTCGCCGAGCCCCGCGATGAAGACGTCGCGCACCTTGATCTCGGTGGAGATCCGCTGCGGCTCCGATCCGCTTGACACCTCCACGGTGGCGACCGTCTGGCGGCCATAGCGGACGCGCAGGCTGAGCTGCTCGGCGCAGTCGAGGGTGGCGCGCTGCGGGGCGTCGCCGTCCTCGAACGTCCAGGCACAGGTGGCGCCGACCGGGATCGCGCCGTCGAGGCGGACAACCACCGCATGGTCGGACGGCGTCAGGTAGCTCTCCTTGACGTTGTCGCGCGTGCAGGGGTCGCTGACGCGCCCCTGCAGATCGATGCAGAGGCGGCTGACCATGTTGCGGGCCCAGCCGCGGCCGTCGCTCTGCACTTCGAGCGATTGTTCGGAGGCGAGAATGCTGCGATTGCGGGTGCTCTCGACGTGGAGCAGGAAGTCGCGCTCCTCGCGGAACAGGCGGAAGCGGTTGCGGACTTCCCAGGAGATCTGCAGCGGCGCGTCGGAGACGGACTGTGCGGCCACCGGCTGGAACGGGACTATGGCAAGGAGTCCGGTCAGCAGGATGCCGGGAAGAACAGCGCGAAGGGCTTTTCGGATCATGGCGGCTTTGGCGTTACTGATCAATACATCGGACCAAAGGAAGCGCTTCGGGCCCGGATCGTTCCGGGCCCTCGTCTCACCGCTGTGATTTCAGGCGTTTCACCGGCTGGGGAACGGCAGTCGGACCGGCAAAGGTGCTGGCCTCGGTGGCGCGCCTGCGCTCCTGCCAGGGGATCACCACGTTGAGCCACAGCTCGCGCGCGCCCATGATCGAAATCGCGGTCGAGAAAGGAATCACGAAGTAGAGCACGCGGAACACCAGGAGCGTGGCGAGCAGCTGTTCGCTGCCGAATTGCGGCAGCGCGAGCAGCATGGCGACATCGAACACGCCGATGCTGCCGGGTGCGTGGCTGGCGAAGCCGAGCAGCGTCGCGAGGATGAACACGACCGCCAGCGACATGAAGTCGATCGGCGGGTCCATGGGAATCAGGAGATACATCGCCAGCGCGCAAAAACCGAGATCGACCACGCCGATCAGGATTTGCAGCAGCGTCAGCCGCGCCGACGGCAGCACGACCTTCCAGCCGTTCTGGCCAAGCTCGCGGCGGTTGTCGCCGAGCGAGAGCCAGCCGAGATAGGCGAAGATGGCGATGATGCCGCCGAATCCGATCAGCCGGTTGACGGCGTTCGGCAGCTGGTCCATGGCGGACGCGGCCGACGGATGCAGGGCCATTCCGATGCCCAGCACGAAAGTGTTGCCGAGCCAGAAGGTCAGGCCCGAAATGAAGCAGATCTTGGCGACATCGATCGCGTTGAGGCCATAGTCGGAATAGATCCGGAACCGGATCGCGCCGCCGGTGAACACGGTCGCACCGATATTGTGCCCGATCGAATAGCTCGTGAAGCTGGACAGTGCCGCGATCCGGTAAGGGACGTGCTTCTTGCCAATCGTTCGCAGGGCGAAAAAGTCATAAAAGGTCAGTGTGAAGAACGCGCAAACCACGCACAGCGCGGCGAGCGCGATGTGGCTGGGAGGAATGTCGGTCAGCGCAGCTTTGATCTTTTCCGCGTCCACGCCTTTGAGCGTGCGGATCAGGGTGGTAATCGCAAAAGCGATGATGAACAGGCTTGCGGCGATACCCAACCGTTTCCAGCCAATCCATTTCTTGAAACCACGCCTGAGCGCAGTTAGCAGTCCGTGCATTCATCCTCCCGGCAGGGCGGCATAGGCTGGCAAGCCCGCATCTTAAGGAAAATTGGTGTCAATTGCTGTGGATGCCAAAGTTCCTTATGCCAAAAAGGCAACCTTGTGCAGTCCTTGACAATGGTGTGCGGTCTGTCGGTCGGTCTCGATTGTCACACGTCCTACATAAGGTCCCGGCTCAAGGATTCGAGCCCGGGCGCGTTTTCGCTGGAGGCGCTGGTTCCAACGTCTTTGCGGCGACATTTGGATCCGTCCGGACACGATTTGCGAGCCGGTTCTGCGACGTAAAGCCACGAATTGAGACAAAACGTCGCGCGAAAGTCTCCATCAAGGTTTAAGCGCGCCGCAGGGCAAAATGGGCACCGGAGAACGCCATCACGGCGCCGAGGCAAAGCGCCGCAAGGCCGGCCAGCACGCCCGATATCGTCGGCATCGGGCTCGGCGCGGATGCAGCCTGGCCGGCACCGGCCAGCACCAGGACGCCGACCACGATCAGGAATTGTCGCATGCGCTGCGGGATCTGTCCGGACACCGCGCTGTGCATCAGCGCCGCGACAAAATATCCTCCGGAGAAGCCGGCGGTCGCAATCAGCCACCAGGCGATGGCGGCTCCCGCGGGCATGGACTCGCCCGTGCCGGACCGCCAAAGACCGCCGAGGTCGAGCCCGTAACGGGCGCCCAACATATGAACGGCCAGCGCAAGAAGCACGCCGGTGACCATCGCGCCTGCATGGATGAGGCGGCGGGGGAAATAGGTCGTCTCTGCCATGATCGGCTTGTAGGATAAAGCGGTTAGGCTAGGCAAGCTTGCGGGACGGGACCAGGATTGAACGAACTGCCATTGCAGGAGGATGCAGCGCTTGCTCCGGAGAGCGAGGTCGCGGCGCGCTACGCCTATAGAGCGTCGCTGATCGGCGGGGCGCATCAATTTGAATTGAGCGATGGCGGACTGGCGTGGCGCATCGCGGGCAGGCGAGGCCTTTGGCGCTACGGCGACATTGCCGCGATCCGGCTGTCGTTTCGGCCGGTATCGATGCAGGCACGGCGGTTTCGTGCGGATCTCCGCCACATCAATGGCGGACGCATCGCGATCCTCTCCACCTCCTGGCAGACCGCGGCGCTGATGGCGCCCCAAGATGCCGGCTACCGCGACTTCATCGTCACCTTGCATGCACGGATGGCGGAGGCGGGAAGCCGCGCGGCTCTGATTGGCGGGCTCGGGGCAACTGTCTATTCTGCGGGTTTTGTGTTTCTGGCGCTCGTTGGGTTGGCAATGGCCGGGCTCCTCGTGCGTTCACTCGCGGTCGGCGAGTTCGCCGGTGCCTTGTTCATCACAGGCTTTGCCGCACTGTTTGCCTGGCAAGTGGGCGGCTTCATCAGGCGTAACCGTCCGCGCGTCTACAGGTTCGACAATCTGCCGGAGGCGTTGCTGCCTTGAAGCAAGACCGTCAATGCCGCACGACCAGCACCGAACATTTCGCATAGCGCACGACGTGGCCGGCATTGGAGCCGAGGAAATAGGTTCGCATGGCCGGCCGATGCGACGTCATGACGATCAGCTCGGCCTTGACGGTGGCGGCCTCTTCCAGAATCTCGTGGTAGATGCCGCCCTGACGCACGGCATAGGAAATGTGATCAGGCTCGATGCCGGATTCCTGCGCCACGATCGCAAGGGCCTCTTCGGCGGTCTGGCGCTGCTGAGTATCGAAATCGGCCGGAACATACTCGGCCAGCATCACCGGCGTCAGCGGCAGCACGTTCAAGAGCCGCACGCTGCCATCCCAGGTCTTCGACAGCGTGGCGGCCGTCGCGATCGCCGGCTTGGCGAGTTCGGTGTCGGCGAGATCGATCGGCACGAGGATGGATCTGAACATCTGCGCCTCCCAGTCTGAACCGGAGGGTAACACATTCCGCGGCGCTTGACCTCTCTCATGCCTGCCGCAAAAATTTGGGGCTGACGAAAATGGCCAGCGCGCCGCTGCGAAATGCCACGTCGTTCCAGTCGTCGATTGCAAAATCGAACACGGCTAGTCCGGAGGTCGGCAGATTGTCGGCCAGCGCCTTGCGGCCCCTCGCGTCGCCGCTGCCGGCGAGCGCCAGGGACAATTCATGCATTCCGGGATTATGGCCGACGAGCATCAGCCGCTTTGGGTCGGAAGCGGATGCCATCCGGATGATCTGCAGCAATTGGGCGGGATCGGCACCGTAAAGGTCGGCCACCCACTCGACCTCGGGCAGCGCAGCATGTTCCTTGATCGCCGCGGATGCGATCTCCCAGGTCTCCTTGGCCCGCACCGCGGGCGAAACCATCACGATGTCCGGCGACGGCGGGTGACGTCCGATCCAATCGCCGATCTCGGTGGCATCTTTCCGGCCGCGCGCATCGAGGCGCCGGTCCTGATCGCGGCCCGAGGGCGAGTCGATCTCGGTCTTGGCGTGTCGCAGCAGCATCAAACGGCGCATGGCAGCATCTCGATTCGTTCTTTCCTCAATCATGTACCGCAGGTCACTAACGACCAAGGTGACAAACCGGCGTAGGGTTCGTAAGAAAACGCTATGAGCGAGACTTCCACAAGCGCGATCACCGCCACCGGCACTGCGCTGCGAGAGCGCGTGCGGCTGACGTTTGACCTCGACGTCGACATTTGCGTGGTCGGTGCTGGTCTCGCCGGCCTGACGGTTGCGCTCGAAGCCGCGCGGCTCGGCGCCAGCGTCGCCGTTCTCGAAGGTCGGCACGTTGGTTGGAACGCCTCCGGCGCCAATCTTGGAACCGTGATTCCGGGTTATTCGCTTTCGCTCAGCGAACTGATCGAACGCGTCGGATTCGAGGACGCCCGCGAACTCTGGGCACTGTCCAAGGAAGGCGTCGAGTTCATCAGGGCCACTGCGACCGAAGAGTTGATGCCGGGGATCGGTTTCAGCGAGGGCGCGCTCGAGGTCTCCAATGTCGACGCTGGCGACCAGCTGATCAGCCGGCTGCAGATGCTGGCCGAGGATTTCGATACCGAGGTCGAGGGCTGGCAGATCGAGCGGGTCCGCAACGAGTTGCGGACCAACCGTTATTTCCACGGCGTGTATTATCCCCGAGCCTTCCAAATCGATGGCCGCAAATATGTTCATGGCCTCGCCGCGCTCGCCAAGCGCGCCGGCGCCCGGATCTTTGAGGACACGCCGGTCGTCAGCATCGATTCCTCCGGCATTCGCAAGCGCATCGTGACACCTTCGGCACGCATGCGCGCCTCCCATATCGTGCTGGCCGGCAACGTTCATCTCGGCGCGCCACTCAAGCGGCTGTCGGACACCCTGCTGCCGGTCTGGCGGTATGCGGCTGTGACAGCGCCGCTCGGCGAACGGCTGCGCCATACCGTCAGCTTCAAGGGATCGGTCGCGGATGCCGACGGGATCGATCATTTCCGCGTGGTCGATGGCGACCGTCTGATCTGGGCCCGTCCGGAGACCACCTGGGAAGCGCGGCCGCAGGGTTTTGCCGGCTCCATTCAACGCCGGATCGCGACGATCTTTCCGGAACTCGGCCGGGTCGAAATAGCGGAGGTTTTGGGCGGCGTGGTCGGGCAGACGGTGCACGGCATGCCGCAGATCGGCCAGCTTCGCAAAGGCCTGTGGGTCGCGAGCGGCTTTGGCCGGCAGGGCCTCAATACCTCGGCGATGGCAGGGCAGCTGATCGCCCGCAGCATTCTCTGGGGCGATGAACGCTGGCGGCTGTTCTCGCCGTTCGAACTGGTCTGGGCCGGCGGCATGACAGGGCGGGTGGCCGGCTATGTCGTCGGCTTGTGGGGGCGCGGCAGTTCGGCGGCCGCCGGTGCGCTCGCTCGGCATCGGGAGCGGGCGCGGGCGCAGGAACGCCTGCGCGAGGCCCGTCTGGCCGAGGCCAACCGGCAGGCCGCCATGCGTCCGTTGCCGAGCGGCCGGCTGCCGCGCATGAACCGTCCCGCACCTTCGCAGGCAGCCGAACCGGCTGATCAGGTCGCAGATCACGAGAGTGAGGGAGCCTGACCTGCTCGCGGGAAAGTGAGGAAAACGCGGATCGCCGGGTGTAACGTCGGACGGTGCCGTCCGTATTTCAGAGCGACCCGATCTCGTTCCGCCTCGCACGGAGACCACCATGCTTGACCGCCGCATTCTGATCACCTCGGTCGCCAGCCTCACTGGCCTTGCCGCCTTCCGCTGGCTGCGCGCCACGCCGGCCCGGGCCGGGCATAAAGCAGCGGAGGAATTCGAGGTCGAGAAGACCGATGCCGAATGGCGTGCGCAATTGACGCCGCAGCAATATGAAATTCTGCGCAACGAGGGCACCGAACGGCCCTGGACCAGCCCGCTCCTCAAGGAGCATCGCAAGGGCGTCTTCGCCTGCGCTGGCTGCGACCTGCCGCTGTTCTCATCCGAGACGAAGTTCGAGAGCGGCACCGGCTGGCCGAGCTTTTTCAAGCCGCTCGACAATGCTGTGGGTGAGACCGAGGATCGCACCTTCGGGATGACGCGGACGGAAGTGCATTGCCGGCGCTGCGGCGGCCATCTCGGCCATGTCTTCGATGACGGGCCGAAACCCACGGGCCTGCGCTATTGCATGGACGGTGTGGCGCTGGTCTTCCATCCGGCGGCGCCGTCGGCAACGTGATGGCGTCGGAATTTTCGGGCTCCTCCTTATAGGTCAGGCGAACCAGTCCGACCCCGCGCTCTGGGGGCGGGTCTTGGCATGCCGAATGCCCGGCAATTGTTGCCCGCCCGGCAAATCCGCCCCGGTCATCGCGCTGGATATTTTCCGCTAGCTCACTGAAATAACAACATTTTTTGTACTGGCACAACCCTTGCGACTGTCTCGTTCGATTGCGGCATGGCTGATCCGCTGGCCGAAGGAATCGAATTGGAGACAAGGGTATGGGTATCTTCGACGCGTTGAACACTTCGGTCGGCGGTCTGCAGGCGCAATCCTTCGCGCTGCAAAACATCTCAGGCAACATCGCGAACGCATCGACCACCGGTTACAAGGGAATCGGCACCAGCTTCGAGGATCTCATTCCGGACGCCACCACGCCGAGCCGGCAGGTTGCAGGCGGCGTCACCGCTTTCGCTCAGGCGACGATTACGACCCAGGGCACCGTGTCTGCCTCGACGGTCGCCACCAACATGGCGATCAACGGCGACGGCTTCTTTTCGGTGCAGAAGGCGTCCTCGATCACCGACAACGTGCCGGTGTTTTCCGGCGTCACCGACTATACGCGGCGCGGCGATTTTCAGCTCAACGCCAACGGCAACCTGATCAACGGCGCCGGCTATTACCTGATGGGCATCACGGTCGACCCCAAGACCGGAAACCCCACCGGCAACGTGCCGCAGGTGCTGCAATTCCAGAACAACTTCATTCCGGCCCAGGCCACGAGTTCCATCCAGTATGCCGCCAACCTGCCGACCCAGCCGAGCACGCCGGCGAGTTCGACCTCGACGGCGGGCTCGATCACCGCGGTCGGCGGCCTCAACCCGGCCGACTTCGCCTCCAATCCCCTGCCGATCGGCTCGCCGGCGCCGCCCGTCGACGCCTCCATCACCGGGACGGTCGTCAACAACCAGATGGGCACGCCGGCTCCGATCACCGTCAATACGGCATTATCGGGCACGGCGCCGAGCGACTCGCTTGCCGCGGGGTTCGCCGCCGGCGACAGCATCACGATTGACGGCACGACCATCAACTTCGTCGCCTCGGGGGCTACCGGAAACCAGCTCAACATCACGGATAATGTCGGCGCGCTGCTCAACAAGATCGCCGGGATCACCGGCGGCCTGGCCACCGTCACGGGTGGGCAGATCACCCTCCACACCGGCACCGCGCAGGATCTCGTCATCACCGGCAATACGGCCAACGCCACGACCGCCCTCCACGGGCTTGGCTTCGCCACGGTGCCGATCTCGCAGGCGCGTGCGCCGGGCACCAATGTCGGCACCGGCACAGTCACCGCCAACGACCTTCAGACCTTCACCAACGAGTCCATCTCCGGCGGCGCGGTCACGACCTACAACGCGGCTGGCACGCCGATCAATCTGCAACTGCGCTGGGCCAAGACCGACTCAGCCTCGCTCGGCTCGGGGCACAGCGACAAGTGGAACCTGTTCTACCAGACCTCGACCACCGCAACCGGTACCCAGACCGCGTGGGTCAACTCCGGCACGACCTTCGCCTTCAATGCCAACGGATCGCTGGCCTCGCCAAGCGGCTCGTCCATCGCCATTCCGAACGTGACCGTGAACGGCCTGTCGCTGGGAAATCTCTCGTTCAATCTGGGTTCGGGCGCGCTCACGCAGTTTGCCAGCTCGAGCGGCGCTGCGACCATCAACACCATCACCCAGAATGGTTTTGCCGCCGGGCAGCTGCAGTCGGTCGCTGTCAATAATTCGGGCCTCGTGGTCGGCACCTTCTCCAACGGCCAGAACATCGATCTGGCGCAGGTCACGCTCTCGCACTTCAACGGCACCAATTATCTGAAGGCGCTCGACGGCGGCGCCTACGAGGTCACCGACCTGTCGGGCCCCGCGATCATCGGTGCCTCCGGCAAGATTTCCGGCTCCTCGCTGGAGAGTTCGAACACCGACATCGCAGACGAGTTCACCAAGCTGATCGTCACTCAGCAGGCCTATTCGGCGAACACCAAGGTGATCACCACGGCCAACAACATGGTGCAGGACCTGTTGAACGTGCTGCGCTGACCGGAAGCGGTGCGAGGCTAGTGTAACAAAGGCAGGCAATCACCATGGGTTTGAGTTCAGCCCTTGCCACTGCGATGTCCGGACTGCGCTCCACGCAGGCGGCGCTCTCGATCATTTCGTCGAACGTCGGCAACGCGCAGACGCCCGGCTACGTCGCGCAAAATCCGAACCAGATCGAGGTCGGAAGCGGCGGTTTCGGCGCCAGCGTCGAAACCACCGGCGTCAACCGCGCGCTCGATCTGTTCGTGCAGGGCCAGCTGCGCACCGAGATCGGCGGCGGCGCCTATGCGGACCAGATCAACAACATCCTCTCTCAGTTGCAGAGCGTCTACGGCACCCCGGGCGGCGACGGCACGCTCGAGACCGCGTTCGGCAATTTCACCAGTGCGCTGCAGTCGCTGTCGACCAATCCGGGCAATGGCTCGGCGCAATCGGTCGCCTTGTCGGCAGCGCAGTCGCTGGCCCAGCAGCTCAACGCGACGACGCAAGGTATCCAGTCGCTGCGCACCAATGTCGATCAGGACATCGGCACTTCGGCGGCCAAGGCCAACACTGACCTGAAGCAGATCGCGCAGCTCAATCTTCAGATCCAGGGTCTGAGCCCGAGCGATCCGCAGGCCGCAACGCTGATGGACCAGCGTGACAACGCGATCAGCGATCTCGCCAAACTGGTGGACGTCAAGGTCGTGACGGATCCCTCGAACCAGGCGAGCGTGTTCACGACGTCGGGGATTCAGCTCGTCGGCGGCGGATATGCTTCGCAGCTGGTCGCCGGCTCCCAGGGCGCGCTCAATGCGGGCTCGCTCTACAACTCTAATCCGGGCCTCAGCGGCGTCTCCTCGCTCAATATCCGCCTGCCGAGCGGCGCCCTGATCGATGCGGTCGGCAGCAACGCCTTCAGTTCGGGCCAGATCGCGGCCGACATCAAGCTGCGCGATCAGACGCTGGTGCAGGCGCAGACCCAGGTCGACCAGCTGGCGGCGACGCTGGCGAGCTCGCTGTCGGATGTGACCACGGCAGGTACCGCGGTCACAGGCCCGCCGGCCGGTTTCAGCGTCGGAACGTCGAATGTGCTGCCGGGCAATACGATCAACCTGACCTACACCGACAGCAGCAATGCGCAGCACCAGATCCAGATCGTCAACGTGACGGATCCGCTGGCGCTGCCGCTGCAGAGTCCTGCCGGCGCCAACCCGCAGCGGATCGGGATCAACCTCTCGCTCGGCATGGCCTCGGCGGTCACGCAATTGAATGCGGCACTCGGCAGCGCGGGCCTGACGTTCTCCAATCCGTCCGGGAGCACGCTGAATGTCGTGGGATCGTCGTCGGCGACGGTGAACGCGGCTTCGACGATCACGACGACGCAGGCGCTCGCCACCGGCAGCCCGCAATTGCCGCTGTTCACCGACGCCAACGCGCTCTACACCGGACAGATCACGTCGAGCGGCCCGCAAATGCTGGGGCTGGCCGGCCGCATCACGGTCAATCCCGCGGTGCTCGCCAACCGTTCCGCTCTCAGCGTCTACTCGACCTCGCCAGCGACCCCGAGCGGCGACAACACGCGCTCGGATTTCCTGTTCTCACAGCTGACGTCTGCGACTTTCTCCTTCTCGCCGCAGACCGGGCTCGGTTCGGCGGCGCAGCCGTTCAAGAGCACGGTCTCTGACTATCTGCAGCAGTTCATCAGCCAGCAGAGCAACTCGGCAACGCTGGCGAAGCAGTTGCAGCAGGGCCAGAGCGTCGTCGTCAGCACCCTGCAGCAGAAGTTCGACTCGACCTCGGCGGTCAACATCGACAGCGAAATGTCGAATCTGATCCAGGTGCAGAACACTTATGCGGCCAACGCCCACGTCATGACGGTGGTGCAAAGCATGATGCAGACGTTGCTGCAGGCTCAAGGGTAAGGCGTTGAACGATGTCCATCTCCAGCATCAATTACGGCAACTCGGTCCTTGGTCAATCGGTTCGTAACATCCAGAACCAGCTCTCGGACCTGTCGACCCAGCTTTCGACGGGCGTCAAGTCGACCAACTACGCCGGCATGGGGGTCAACGAAGGTTTTGCGATTGCGGCCCGCAACCAGCTCGCGAATCTCTCCGCCTTCGGCACGACGATGACCAACGTCAACACGATCATCGGCGCGGGCAACACCGCGCTGCAGTCGCTGTCGACGATTGCGAGCCAGGTGCAGAACAACGCCGCCTCGACATCGCAGAACATCACCTCCAGTGGTCAGACCATCGGCCAGCAGAACGCGGAATCGGAGCTCTCCGCGATCGTCGGCATTCTCAACACCCAGGTCGGCGACCGCTACATCTTTTCCGGCACCGCCATCAACACGCCGGCGGTCGCCTCCGCCGACGACATTCTGAACGGCACTGGCAGCAAGGCCGGGCTGAAGCAGCTGATCGCGGAACGCCAGCAGGCCGATCTCGGCACCAACGGGATGGGCCGCCTCGTGCTGACCGGGCCGAACAACGCACCCACCACGACAGCCACGCAGTTCCAGCTCGCCGAGGACGTCGCCGGCTCTCCATTCGGACTGAAGCTGAACTCGGTGTCCTCGACCCTGACCAACGCCACGGTCACGGGGCCGGCCGGCTCGCCGGCTGCGGTATCGGTCGACCTGACCGCGGGCAATCCCAACCCCGGCGACCAGATCAGTTTCACTTTCAACCTGCCCGACGGGACCACCGAAAACATCCAGTTGACCGCCTCGAGCGCGACGCCGCTGCCGGCGAAGAGCTTTGCAATCGGTACCACGCCCGCGGCCACCGCGACCAATCTGAACAATGCGCTGAACGCCGCGATCGGCACGCTGGCGAACACCTCGCTGGTTGCGGCATCGGCGGTCGAAGCGGGCGACAATTTCTTCAACACCGACGGCACCGCGACCGGAGCGGTCCGGCAGAACCAGGT
>NZ_JAFATE010000763.1 GCF_019244115.1 Bradyrhizobium sp. | reverse complement strand
AAGGAATAGACTATGCGTCACGGCAAGGTTCATCGGAAGCTCAACCGCACCGCCGAACATCGCAAGGCGATGTTTGCCAACATGTGTGCGGCGTTGATCAAGCACGAGCAGATCGTCACCACGCTGCCCAAGGCCAAGGAGCTGCGCCCGATCGTGGAGAAGCTCGTCACCCTCGGCAAGAAGGGCGGGCTGGCGCTGCGCCGCCAGGCGGTCTCGGAAATGCGCGACGCCGACATGGTCAAGAAATTGTTCGACGTGCTGGCGCCGCGCTACAAGGATCGCCAGGGCGGCTATACCCGCATCATCAAGGCCGGCTTCCGCTACGGCGACAACGCGGCGATGGCGGTGATCGAGTTCGTCGACCGCGACGTCGATGCCAAGGGCAAGGACTCCGGTCCGGTCGCCGAGACCGAGGCGGAAGCGGCGTAAGTTTCCTCGCATTTGGTTGCAAAAGCGGCGCTCCGGCGCCGCTTTTTTATTGCCCGGTCGTTCGATTGCGAGCTCGCCGATTGCACACGATATCTCCGGCAGCTTATGACGGAGATGACGCATGAAAATCGATCTTTCGGGCAAGACCGCGCTGGTGACGGGCTCAACAGCCGGCATCGGCTTCGCCATCGCCAAGGGCCTTGCCGCCGCCGGCGCGGAGATCGTGATCAACGGACGCAGCCAGGCCAGGGTCGATGCGGCGATGGCGACGCTTGCAGGAGCAGCGTCCGTGACCGGCAGCAAGGTCCGTGGCGTCGCTGCCGATGTTGCGACCGCGGCCGGCTGTGATGTGCTGATCAAGGCACAGGGCGAGCTCGACATCCTGATCAACAATGCCGGGATTTTTGAGGCCAGGGACTTTTTTGCGATTCCTGACGAGGATTGGAGGCATTTTTTCGAGGCGAATGTGATGTCCGGCGTGCGGCTCTCACGCGCCTTTCTGCCGGGCATGCTGAGGCGCAACTGGGGCCGCATCGTCTTCATCTCCTCCGAGTCGGCGCTGAACATTCCGACCGAGATGATCCACTACGGCACCACGAAAACCGCGCAGCTTGCCATCTCGCGCGGGCTCGCCAAGCTGACCCGAGGCACCGGCGTCACGGTCAATTCGGTGCTGCCCGGCCCGACGATGTCCGAGGGCGCGGAAGGTTTTGTGAAAGACATGGCACGACAAAGCGGTCAGTCGGAGGAGCAGGCGGCAAAACACTTCATCGCGCGGCATCGTCCGAGCTCGCTGCTGCAGCGTTTTACCAGCGTGGACGAGATCGCCAGCATGGTGGTCTACGCCGCCTCGAAGCAAGCGTCCGCAACCAACGGCGCCGCGCTGCGCGCCGAAGGCGGCGTGGTCGATACCATTGCCTGAGCTCGCACCATGGCAGCCTATGTGATCTCCGAAGTCGAGGTGCGCGATACCGGCGCGATGGAGCTGTACCGGACGCTCGCCGCCCGATCGATCGCCCGCTATGGCGGCCGTTACCTGGTCCGCGGCGGCGCCGCCGAACTGGTCGAGGGCGGTCCCGCGCTGAAGACGATCGTCATCGTCGAGTTTGCCTCGATGGCCCGCGCGCGGGAATGGTACGCCTCACCGGAATACTCCAAGGCGCTGAAAGTCCGACAGACTGCGCTGGAGCGGCGGCTGCTCTTCGTCGAAGGCGTCGACCTGGCGGATCAACCAACCGGTTGATCATCGTTGTGTCGCTCACCGAAGGGTTGCGGAAAGGATCGGTGTCGGCACGTAGGCTTTTCCGGATTTTGCTTCAAAAGCGGCGCTGCGGCGCCGCTTTTCTGTTGCGCAATTGATTTCGCCGGAGCCATTCTGATGGAAAGGCTCGCGGCAGAAAGGAGTATCGCCGTAGGGGTCATTCGGAGAACGCGCATCGAGAGTCTTGAGAGGACGAAGACTGTCGCCGTCAGGCGAGCTGAATTGCGAAAGATCCGGCGGGCGTGATGGCCCGTTGCGAACGATACGAATAACAATAGACCAGGTCGCAAGCAGGATTCCCTCGAACCGATGCGTGGCTCGGTTGACCAATCATTTGAAGGCACTCCGCTGGTCGGTGGATTGGCCGTGAAGTGCCCGGCGTTGATTGTTCGTAGAGGGAGTTGTGATGCGCGTATTTGCAAGACTTGTTGTCCTCCTAGTGGTGTCCTGCGGCTTTGCATTCAATCACGCGGGCATCGCCCGACCGAAGCGGGTCCTCGCGGCGGCCACGCCGACAACGCAAAAAGACGAGGCGGAGATCAGGAATCGGGTCAATGCCTGGTCGATTGGTCTCGCCGGAGGCCTCCTCGAAGGCGCGCCGATCCATTTCGCGACCGAGATCGCGCGCGTCGTGAACGACGGCGGCAGCATGCATGTGCTCCCGATCGTGACCCGCGGTCCGACCGAGAACGTCAACGATCTCCTGTATCTGAGAGGGGTTGACGCGGCCATCATCAACTCAGACTCGCTCGAGGAATACAAGGCGCAGGTGCCGCAGATCGCGCAGCGCATCAGCTCCGTGCTCAGCCTGTTTCCGTCCGAGCTGCACATCTTCGTCCGTCCGGAGATCCACTCGCTCGGCGATCTCGCCGGCAAGAAGGTCAACTTCAATACCCAGGGCACCGCGGCGGCTTATTCCGGGCCGCTGATCTTCAGCCGCCTTGGCGTCGACGTCGACAAGATGTTCATCCCGCACCCGGTGGCGCTGGAGCAGCTGCGGCGCGGCGACATCGCCGCCGTGGTCTTTGTCACCTCAAAACCCGTCGACGCCTTCGTGAAGGGAAAATGGGACGAGGGATACAAGTTCCTGAGCGTCGATTTCGGCCCGAAATTCCAGGACTATTATATCGCCTCCTCTCTCGACGCGTCCGACTACCCCAATCTGATCCCCAAGGGGCAGCGGATCGCAACGATTGCGGTGCCGACCGTGCTCGCAGCGTTCAACTGGCGTCGCGGCTCACCGCGTTACCAGCGCGTCGCGCGCTTTGTCGACGAGCTGTTCACCCGCATCGACAAGCTGCAGACGCCCGGCTTCGATCCGAAATGGAAGGACGTCAATCCCGCCATTCATGTCCCGGGGCTGCAGCGTTTCCAGGCGGCGCAGGAATGGCTCGACCGCAACGCCAACGCGGCCGTCAAGGCGAGCGCACGGCCATGAGGCGGGCGCGGCTCATCATGGTCGCGCTGCTTGTTTCCGGGCGCGCCGTTTGCGCGCAGGCGGTCGATCCCGCCGGCAGGGGACTCGGCGTGTGCCTCCAGGCCGCGCGCGCGGCCGATGATGAGTGCGCCAAGCTGAGCGGCGATCCGGCGGCGCGCATAGAGTGCTTCCACAAGGCACGCGGCGCCGAGCTTGAATGTCTCGATCGCGCCATGTCCGATGGACCGCCGGCAGGACCGGGGCAGGAGACCCCGGCCGCAGCCGCGCCGGTGGCGCCGCCGGCGCAACCTTCGGCGGCGGCGTCGCCTGAGGTCGCACCGATCGCGGAGCCGCCGAAAGCGGAGGCGGCAGTGAGTCCGCCCGAGCCGCCGACAGCCAGCATTTCGGCCAGCGCGCCCGAGGCTAAGGATCAGCAGGGTAAGGATCAGCAGGGTAAGGATCAGGACACCACGCCGCCGGCTGATCCTGATCCGGTCCAGGTAACGGCGGTGTCTCCGCCGGCGGCTTCAGCCGCGGCATCGGCCGAGGTCGCCCAACCGCACGAGCCGGACACGGGGACCTTGCGGGAGTCGAGCTGGGTCGTGAGCGAGACGACGTCTCCGGTCGATTTCAGCCCGCTGATCACGGCCGCCATTCGCCCGGCGTCGCGTCTGCACGATGGACCGAGCAACCTTGCCGTCCGCTGCCGGCGCGGCCGCACTGAACTGTCGATCTGGAGCGAGGCCGGCTGGCATTCGGCACGGCGAGACGCCGTGCTGGTCGATCATCGGGTCAACAAGGAGCCGATCGTCAGGCAGATGTGGAGCCTGTCGGCGGATGCCAGGACCGCAACCTACAGGCAGGATGCGGTCGAGCTGCTCAGATCGCTGCCCGAGGGCGGGCTCCTGAGCATCAGCCTTGCCGACGGCGACAATCCAAGGCGCGAAGCGACGTTCCTGCTCACCGGCTGGACCGCGATCCGCCAAAAGATCGAAAAACTCTGCAACTGGCCGCCGGCTGGGCGCGTGACCTACGGGAAGCGATAGCGCATCGTAGGCCACCGCAAGGCGGCTACGGCCGCAGATAGCTCCAGCCTTTTTCCTGCAGCTCCATCAGGCGGACCACGCCCGAGGGCACCAGTACGGCTTCGGACATGACAGCCACCGGGTGTCCTTCCTTCTTCTCCATGTTCTCCCTGGTATTGTTGCAGGCGGAGAACTGGATGGTGCCCGGATATGCAAGCTCCTTGATGCGCTTGATGCGATCCTTCACCGGCGAGGTATCGACGCGCAGCATGTTAAGGCCGGGGCCGTAGGTGACGATATCGAGATCGACGCTCTCGCCCTTGGCTCGGTAATAGTCGATGACATTGGTCGCGTTGTTGAGCGCGAGATTCATGACGGCGGGATCGTCCTGGTCGACCTGGATCACCAGCCGATGCTTGGGCTCCTCGGCCTGGCTCTTGGCTAAAGGGGACAGCAGCAGAAAGGCAGCGACGGCCGTCAAACGCAATAAGACACGCATCTGAATACTCCTAAAACAACGATGCACCACTGCGCAGCAGAACAGACAAACTGGTCAAGTCAACGACGACGAAGGTCGATCTGTGCGCAACCTTGCCACACTCCGGTAGCGCTCGCCGTTTGCGGTAACTTTCGCTACAACCTGGTCACGCAAGCCTCTACTTCCGCGCTTGGGTGCCGCAGGATGAGCGTGCGATCGCGCGCTACTTGAGGACGATCTCCGGGCAGCTCGTGCCGTGCGCGACTGTTGGCTGTCGTTGCGAGCGAGCTGAGTAGGGTGGGCTAATATAAGGCGCGCCTGCGCCGTGCCCACCATCAAGATCGTCGTGTTGCCGGTGGGCTCGCTTCGCTTAGCCCACCCTACTGTTTCCTCGCCTGCCAGCCCTCCAACACGATCTTGCCGCGCGATTTGCCGCTTTCGAGCAGCGCATGTGCGCGCCTCAGATTGGCGGCGTTGATGATGCCAAAATTCTCGGCCAAGGTGGTGCGGAGCACGCCCTTGTCGATCAGGTCGGCGACATCGTTCAACAAATGATGCTGCGCGATCATGTCCGCGGTCTTGAACGACGAGCGCGTGAACATCAATTCCCAGTGGATCGAAATCGCCTTGCCCTTGAAGACGGCGACATTGAACTCGGGCGGATCATCGATCAGCCCGAACCTGCCTTGCGGCGCCATGAACTCGGCGATCGCCTTGTAGTGCTGGTCGGTGCAGGTGAGACTGGCGACGAGGCCGACCGGCGGCAGCCTGCGCGAACGACAGGCTTTTCGGCTTGTTGCCGTCGTTGGGCTCATCGACCAGATGAAATTCGGAATGGGGGCCCTGGCGCAGAATCGATCCGGCATAAAA
>NZ_JAFATE010000746.1 GCF_019244115.1 Bradyrhizobium sp. | reverse complement strand
CGGCACGCCGCGCATCGCCGGCCGGCTGCTGCGGCGAGTGCGCGACTTCGCCTCGGCGGCGGACGCCACGGCGATCGACCGCGCCATCGCCGATCACGCACTGGGCGCGCTCGAGGTCGATGCGGCGGGGCTCGATGCGATGGACCGCCGCTATCTCACGACAATCGCGGTGAACTATGGCGGCGGTCCGGTCGGGGTCGAGACGATGGCCGCGGCGCTGTCGGAGCCGCGCGATGCGATCGAGGACATCATCGAGCCCTATCTGATCCAGTGCGGCTATCTGCAGCGCACGCCGCGCGGCCGGCTGCTCACCGCGCATGCGTTCCGTCATCTCGGCCTTGCCGAGCCGGCGCGCGATGCGGCACAGTTCGGCCTGTTCGGGAATGAGGACGACTGATGGACGCGGCTACGATCAGGATCGTTGCTGCGCTGATCCGCGATGATGCGGGGCGCGTGCTCTTGGTGCGCAAGCGCGGCACCCGCGCCTTCATGCAGCCTGGCGGCAAGCGCGATGGCGGCGAAGACGACGTCGCGGCGCTCTCGCGTGAAATCGCCGAGGAACTGGGCTGTGGCGTGCTCGCCGGCTCGATCCGGTCGCTCGGCGAATTCGATGCGGTCGCAGCAAACGAGCCGGGCTTTCGCGTGCAGGCGAGCCTCTATGGAATCGATGTGACCGGCGAGATCGCGCCGAGCCGCGAAATCGACGAGATGATCTGATCGATCCAGCGGCGCCGCCCGACATCGTTCTGGCGCCGCTGACGCGCGACCATGTCCTGCCGTTGGCGCGTGCGGCACGGTTTGGCGAGGCTTGATGTCGAACTGTTGATCGCTCCGAAACTGCTGTAAACCTGCTGTTCATCTGCACCAATGTACCCGATTTCGGCTGCAATCCCTGACTAGAAGGCGCGGCGTACTCAAGGCGATCACATCAAATGCTCTCACGCCGCCGTTTCTTCAAATTCATCGCAGGCCTTGGCGCCGCGACGTTCTCGACCGCAGCCTATGGTGTCGGCATCGAGCCGGTGCTGCGGCTGCGCGTTGCGCGCTACCACGTCACGCCGCCGCAATGGCCCGCCGATCTCAAGCTGACCATCGCCGCCGTCGCCGATCTGCATGCCTGCGAGCCCTGGATGTCGCTTGGGCACATCGAGGCGATCGTCGCGCACGCCAACGCGCTCAATCCCGACCTCATCGTCATGCTCGGCGACTACGTCGCAGGGCATCGCCATATCAGCCGCCGCATCGAGGCAGCGGAGTGGGCGCCGCAGCTCGCGCGGCTGAAAGCGCCGCTCGGCGTGCATGCCATTCTCGGCAATCACGATTATTGGGACGATCGCGAAGTGCAGCGGGACGGACGGGGACCGACCGCCGCACGCCGGGCGCTCGAAGCCGCCGGTGTCCCGGTTTATGAGAACGACGCGGTGCGCCTCAGCAAGGATGGTCGCCCGTTCTGGCTGGCCGGGCTCGGCGACCAGCTCGCCTATTGGCCGGCGCGCCGGTTCAGGCCGGTGCCACGGATCGGTATCGACGATCTCGGCGCCACGCTGGCAAAGGTCACCGACGATGCGCCGGTCATCCTGCTGGCGCATGAGCCTGATGTCGCGATGCGCGTGCCGTCGCGCGTCGCCCTTCAGCTCTCCGGGCATACCCATGGCGGCCAGGTGCGGCTGCTCGGTTGGTCGCCGGTGGTGCCGTCGCGTTACGGCAACCTGCTGGCCTATGGCCACACGCAGCTCAATTGCGACGTCGTGGTGTCAGGCGGGCTCGGCTGCAGCATCATGCCGTTCCGCCTCGGCGTGCCGCCAGAAATCGTGCTGGTGACACTGGGCGGGCCGGATTCTGCGACATCCTGACGGCCCTGCTGCTTGCGCGCCGCGCTGTTTTGCGCAAAACCGTGTCCTTCCAGGACATTGAGGCGCAATTGAGTGTGAAGACTCTCGACGGCGAGATCCGCGACGGCCGCCATCACATGCAGATCCGGGTCTACTACGAGGACACGGATTTTTCCGGCATCGTCTATCACGCGAGCTATCTGCGTTTCATGGAGCGCGGGCGCACCAATCATCTGCGGCTGATGGGCGCGGAGCAGCACACGCTGTTCGAACAGGCGCATGACGAGACGCCGGGGTTTGCCTTCGTGGTGCGCTCGATGCAGATCGATTTCTTAAAGCCCGCGCGCATGGACGACGTGCTCAACATCGTGACCTGGCCGGTGGCGGTGAAAGGCGCGTCGATCACGCTGGCCCAGGAGGTCCGGCGCGACCATCAACTGCTCGTGAAAGCGGAGGTGCGAGTCGCGTTCATCAGCGAGGGCCGCGCGCAGCCGATCCCGAAATCGCTGCGCGAACTGATGAAGGCTGATCTGGAATAGCAATCGGCCGATGAGATAGAGCCCATCGACAAGGCTGCCGGCGCAGTTAGATTTCCGACTTGCTTCAAGTCTCAAGGAGATCTTCATGTCGCGCCCGCCATTGCCGCCGTTCACGAGAGAAGCCGCCGCGCGGAAGGCCCGCATGGCGGAGGACGCCTGGAATTCGCGGGATCCCGAACGCGTCGCGCTCGCCTATACCGCGGACAGCCGCTGGCGTAACCGCGCGGAGTTTTTTGAAGGCAGGCCCGCCATAACAGCGTTCCTCAAGCGCAAATGGGCGACGGAGTTGGACTATCGTTTGATCAAGGATCTATGGGCCTTTGACGGCAACCGCATCGCGGTGCGCTTTCAATACGAGTGGCACGACGCGGCTGGCCAGTGGCATCGCTCCTATGGCAACGAGCAATGGGAATTCGACGAGCACGGCCTGATGCGCAGGCGCGAGGCCTCGATCAACGACATCACGATCGACGAGAAGGATCGCCGCTTCCGCTGGCCGGCGCCCGGACCGCGGCCGGCCGATGTGCCCGGGTTGAGCGACAGCCCGTTTTGAGAGTTCGGTTGGGCCGCGCGCTCGGTCTGCTCCCTCCCGCCTTGCGGGAGGGCTGGGGAGGGGATGCCCACACTCCAAAAGTTGTTATCGGGAACCCCACCCCCGACCCCTCCCCGCAAGGGGAGGCGAGCGGAGGCAGCGGCGCTCTTGACGAACTCAGACGGTTACGCGGCGGCCTTGTGGCGGGCGAGCTCGGCTTTGTAGAGCACCAGTTCTTCGGCCATGGCCTTGGCGATCGAGGGCCGCGCGCGCAGGCGATCATAATAGGCCTTCACCGTTGGCCATTTCGCGAGTTCGATCGGCGGTGTCGCCATGGTCCAGTTGATGATGGTGACCAGATAGGCATCGGCGACGCTGAAGTGATCGAGCAGGAACTCGCGGCCCGTCAAGTACTTCTCCAGGTAGTCGAGCCGCGAGACGTTCTTGCCCAGCACATGGGTTTTCATCTCGGCCGGTGCGGTCTTGTCGAGCAAGGGCACGAACAGCCCCTTGTGCAGCTCGGTGCCGATGAAGCAGAGCCATTGATGCAGCCGGCTGCGATCCTTGCCGGGGCCGGTGCCGAGCCCCGCGTCCGGAAAACGGTCGGCGACATATTGCAGGATCGCGGCGTTCTCGGTGAGCACCACCCCGTCATCGGTGCGCAACGTCGGCACCAGGCCGAGCGGATTGACCGCCCTGAAATCCGAGCCGTCGTTCCGCACCACCTTGGTCTTGGGATCGACCTCGAGATAATTGGCCGAAACGCCGGCCTCGTAGAACGCGATCCGGGTCGCGAGCGAACAGGCGAGTGGCGAGAAATAAAGGTCCATCGATACCTCCTTGGCGGTTGGCCCGCGCGTCGTCAGGGCACGGGTTGATTTTTATACTGTTCCGCATAATATAAGCCCGGTCAAGGCATTTTTTGCGATATGGTACAAAAAAAGAAACAGCTCACCGAGCCGGCCAAGGTCGATGCGTCCGCTTCGCCGAAGCGGCGCGGACGGCCGCGCGCCTATGAGCCGGATGTGGCGCTTGGAAAAGCGCTCGACCTGTTTCGCAAGGGCGGCTTTGCCGCGACCTCGCTGGATGATCTGAGCAGCGCGACCGGCATGAACCGGCCGAGCCTCTACGGCGCCTTCGGCGACAAGCGCGAGCTCTACATCAAGAGCTACCAGCGCTACCGCGACGACGCCCGGGCGGCGACGGCGGAGATTTTCCGCGCCGAGATGCCGATCCGGAAGCGGCTCGCGCGTATCTATGCGATTGCGCTCGATATCTATCTTTCCGGCGATGCCGGCCCGCGCGGCTGCTTCACGGTGATGACGGCGACCTCCGAAGCGATCGCTGATCCGGACATCCGCGCGATGGTGCTGGACGCGCTCGTCGGGCTCGACAGGGCGTTCGCCATCTGCTTCCAGCGTGCCAAGGAGAGCGGCGAGTTGCCGCCCTCAGCCGATCCCGCCGTGCTGGGGCAGCTTGCGTCGGCGACCGTTCACACCATCGCTATCCGCTCCCGGGCCGGCGTGTCGCGCATGGAGCTGGAGCTGATCGTCAATGGCGCGATCGACGTGATGGTGGGAGACAAGTAGCGAGGCAATCCCTGCCTATCGTCATTGCGAGGCGCATCGCGCCGAAGCGATCCAGAGTGTCACCGCGGTGAAAGTCTGGATTGCTTCGCGGAGCCTGTCATCCGGCCGCGCTTGGCGCGGACCGGCTGGCTCGCAATGACGGAGAACTCAATACCCCCTGCTGCGATCGACGACGTTTTCCAGCCCGACGCCCGCCTCGAAGCCCGCGATCTGCTCCGCGACGTAGCGCGAGATCGCGTCGGGATCGGTGTCGGCGGCGTTGTGCGGCGTCAGCACGACGTTTGGATGGGTCCAGAACCGGCTGTCCGCCGGCAGCGGCTCCTTT
>NZ_JAFATE010000576.1 GCF_019244115.1 Bradyrhizobium sp. | reverse complement strand
GGACCTGTTGCGCGGCGCTTGGGGCGGAGCGGCGGCAGGCCGCGGGGCACCCGCCGGCGCGGCCTTGGCTGCCACCGGTTCGGGCGCGTGGGGGGCCTCGCCGACCGGCGCATCGCCGCCGACCCGGCGCTTGCCGCGTTTTTCCACGACCACCTGCTTGCTGCGGCCGTGCGGGAAGCTCTGGCGCACGGTGCCCGTCTCGACGCGCGGCTTAAGCGTCAAGGTCTTGCTCGGGACACTCAGCTTCTTGTCGCCAGGCGTATTCTTATCGGCCATTCAGTCGTCCTAATCTTGTTCGTCGTGCGTTCCTGCGCACCGTCATTGATGCAAGGGTTCTTAATCAGAATTCTCGTCGGCTTAATCAGAATTCTCGGGCACGGTTCCGGCAGTCTTGTCGTCATCCGCCAGCCGGTATCGAACCAGGATCAGGCTGCGCGACAGGAATGTCCTGCTCGCCGGGCCCGCGAGCAGCGCAGCATGTATCACATTTGCCCGGGAAAGTGCCAAATCCAATTCTGCCGAAGTCAGCACCGCGATGATGGGGAATTCCTTCGTTTCCTTCTTGTTCCCCGCATTTTGCTCGACCAGGGCATCGAGCTTGCGGATTCCGTCCCTGGCTCCGTCGGAGGCGTGGATCAGAGCCGCAACGCCGGAATGGCCGCGACCCGACCGGAGCAAAGTCTCGACCTTGGTAAAGCCGGAAACCACCTGCCCGGCTTTGGCCGCAACCGCGAGGGCCTCGGCCACGCTGCTGGCCAGCAGCCGCTCAGTGTCCGCCGCAAGCGTCGCCGCGACGCGGACGTCGCGCTTGAATCCTCTCGCAAATTGGTGACGCCGGACCGCTTCCGCAACCACCTGTCGCGACGCCGAAAGCCATAATCCGCGCCCGGGCAGCTTGCGCTTGATGTCCGGCACGACCTCACCGTGCGGGGACACCACGAACCGGATCAGCTCGCCGACCGGCCTGACCTTCCGGCTGACTGCGCACAACCGGACGGTCGCGGACCTTTCGGTCCGCGGTCCGTTGTCGAGCTCAGGATCAGCCAGCGCGGCAAGCATCCGAGGGGCATCTCCCCAAAACCTTAGGCCGGGGCCTGTTCGGAGGGCTCATCCTCCGCAGACGGCTCTTCCGTCTCCTGGGCGAGATCGGCCTCGGTGATCCAGCCCGCCTTGACGCGCGCCTGCATGATCAGCGCCTCGGCGTCGTCGCGCGAAATCTCGATGCCGTCGAGGAAGCCCTTGTGCTTGGTCGGCTCGCTGCCCTCCTTGCGCTCGGTCCAGCCGACCAGGTCGTCGGTGGCGCAGCCGGCCAGGTCTTCGACCGACTTGACGGCGTTTTCGCCAAGCTTCACCAGCACCTTCGAGGTGACGCCGGGCACCGTCTTCATGTCGTCTTCGACGCCGAGTTCCCTGCGCCTGTTCTCGAGTTCGTTCTCGAGCTGATCGAGATATTCCTTGGCCCGGCTCTGCAGCTCCTGGGCGGTCTCCTCGTCAAAACCTTCGATGCCGGCGAGCTCCTTGGCGTCCACCATCGCGAGTTCCTCGACCGAGGTGAAGCCCTCGGACGCGAGCAACTGGCCGACCACCTCGTCGACATTCAGCGCTTCCATGAAGACGCGCGTGGAGTTCTCGAAATCGGCCTGGCGGCGCTCCGATTCCTCCTGCTCGGTGAGGATGTCGATGTCCCAGCCGGTCAGCTGCGAGGCGAGCCGCACGTTCTGGCCGCGCCGGCCGATCGCGAGCGACAGCTGGTTGTTGGTATCGGGAACCACGACCTCGATGCGCTCGCGGTCCTCGTCGATCACGACCTTGGTGACTTCGGCGGGCGCCAGCGCATTGACGACGAAGGTCGCAATGTCCGGCGACCACGGAATGATGTCGATCTTCTCGCCCTGCAGCTCGTTGACGACAGCCTGCACGCGCGAGCCGCGCATGCCGACGCAGGCGCCGACCGGATCGACCGAGGAATCGCGCGAGATCACGCCGATCTTGGCGCGCGAGCCGGGATCGCGGGCCACCGCCTTGATCTCGACGATGCCGTCATAGATCTCCGGCACTTCCTGCGCGAACAGTTTTGCCATGAATTGCGGATGGGTGCGGGACAGGAAGATCTGCGGCCCGCGGGTCTCGCGCCGCACGTCGAAGATATAGGCGCGGACGCGATCGCCGTTGCGGAACACCTCGCGCGGCAGCATCTCGTCGCGCCGGATGATGGCCTCGCCGCGGCCGAGGTCGACGATGACGCTGCCATATTCGACGCGCTTGACGACTCCGTTGACGATGTCGCCGATGCGGTCCTTGAATTCCTGATATTGCCGGTCGCGCTCGGCCTCGCGCACCTTCTGCACGATCACCTGCTTGGCGGATTGCGCGGCGATGCGGCCATATTCCAGCGGCGGCAGCGTGTCGGCGATGGTGTCGCCGATCTGCGCGCCCGGGTTGGCTCTGCGCGCATCCTCCAGCGAAATCTGGTTCGCCGAGTTCTCGACATTCTCGACCACCAGCATGTGCCGCGACAGGCGCAGCTCGCCCTTCTTGGCGTCTATCTCGGCATGCACGTCGGTTTCGCTGCCGTAGCGGGCGCGTGCCGCCTTGGCGATGGCATCTTCCATCGCCGAGATCACGATGCCGCGGTCGATCGACTTTTCGCGCGCTACGGCGTCGGCGATCTGCAGCAGTTCGAGCTTGTTGGCACTGACTGCCATGTTCAGTCTCCTCTCTTAAGGATCGGTGTCGCCTCTGCGCAGCCGCTCGGCCGCGAGGCGATGTTTCTTGGTATTGGCCGGCGCCGGCTGCTTCGCCGGTTTCGCCTTTGACGCACGACCGCTCGCATGCAGTGCAGCGGGCGGTTCAAGGCCGAGATCGCGCTTCAGTTCGCGTTCGGCCTGCTTGCCGCGCCGCATCGATTCCGCGATCAGGCCGTCGGTCAGCACCAGCCGCGCCTCCGCGATGTCTTCCATCGGCAGCAGGACCGCGGCCTCGTCGCCGGCGGCGACATCGTCGCGAACGAGGCGAACCGCATTGCCCTCGATCCCATTTAGCGTGCCCCGGAACCGCTTGCGCCCCTGATGGGGAACCGCCATCTCGACCTTCACCAGATGGCCGGTGTTGCGCTCGAAATCGGAGCGGCGCACCAGCGGCCGGTCGATGCCGGGCGAGGAGATTTCCAGCCGGTAGGCGCGGTCGATCGGGTCGGCGACATCGAGCACAGGCGACAGCGCGCGCGAGACCGCCTCGCAATCGTCGATCAGCATCGTTCCATCAGGCCGTTCCGCCATGATCTGGACGGTGCAGCCGGCCTCGCCGGAAATCCGGATCCGCACCAGCCGATATCCCATGCCGGCGAGCACGGGGCCGGCGATCGCCGACACCCGCGCAGCAACGCCCGGCTCGACGATCAGGCGCGGCTCGGCCAGAAGGTCGGCGTCCATGGAAGGCGCGGTTGGATCGATCATGTCCAGGTCGGCTGTCAAATCGGCTGTCAGGTTGGTTTGTCCTTGACGGTTCAAGGAACCGCCTGTCCCCTTTGGCTGCGCTTCGCCCGACAGGGTTCAGGTAATAAAAAAGAGCGGGTCCTTTCGGGCCCACTCTCATCACGAGATCGTATGAGAAGATAAGTTGACCGCAAGATAGCGACTTCTGCCGGGCCCGGCAAGGTCCCCAGAGGTAAAACGTCGAGCATTTCTTGATTTTCGGCCATCCCCAGCGCCTAATCCTTCCTTCACCAAGCCTGCTTAAATTGATCGGAAATGCCGCCGGCAGCAGCGGCGCCTTACAACGCCGCGCATGCCTCGAAGTAGCCATGCGAACCGGCAAGTCGCCCGCGGCAATCCGCTCCACCAGGATGCAGGAAGCGGTGAGTTCGCGTGTGCTTTGAGCAGGTTTCATGTCTGCCTCCACTTCGTTGATACCCGGGCTCGACGATATGGTCCGGAACGGCGATCCGGAACGCCTCGCGACCTCGCGCGCCGCATCGCCGCGCTGTTCTTGCGGGACGCGGGCCATCTCTCGTCCAAGCACGTCGATTTCTTCGACAGCCTGCTGGTCGATCTCGTCCCCCACGCCGACCTGAAGGAACGGGCCGAACTCGCAGAGCGCCTGTCGTTGCTCGGCAATGCGCCTCGCGCACTGGTCAGGCAGATGGCGCGCGACAACGAGATCCTCATCGCCGGGGCCGCTGCTGCGCCGCTCGAATGTGATCGACGAGAGCGCCCTGCTCGACATCGCGCGCGCCAAGGGGCAGCCGCATCTGCTGGCGATGGTGGAGCGGCCGCTTCTGTCGTCCGATCTCACCGACGTCGTCATCACGCGCGGCGACCGCGAGACGTGGTGCGGCGCGCGGCCGGAAATGCCGGCGCGCGTTTTTCCGGTCGCGGCTATGCCGAACTGGTGCGGCGCGCCGGCGCCGACGGCGTGCTGACGCTCGCGGTGCGCCAGCGCGCCGATCTCTCCAAGGCGCATTTGAAGACGCTGCTCGCCGGCTGGAAGAGCCGCCGGTCGGCGTAGCGTGCCGTCGTTCCGGGGCGATGCAAAGCATCGAAAAACTCGAGATTCGGGTTCGATGCCAACGGACCAGCGCTTCGCGCTGGCCGTTGCCACCGCCCCGGAATGACGATGTTAAAGCTTAGCGCTCCCGATCACAGCCGGCGAAATCGCAAATAGGTGGCGCGGCGGCCTTCGCGTGTGGCCTTCTGGCCATAGCGGGTCATGGTGTAGCCATCCCACGGCTCGCGCCAATCGGCGGCGCGCTCAGCCGTCCAGACGAAATCGCGCGAGTGGGCGAGGTGCGCCAGCGTCCAGGCGCAGTAGTCGTCGATGTCGCTGACAAAACGGAACTCACCGCCGCTCTTCACCACGCGTGCCATCGCCGCAATCGTCGCATCCTGAACAAAGCGCCGCTTCCAGTGCCGCCGCTTCGGCCAGGGATCGGGATGGATCAGGTCGATCCGTGTCAGTGCGCGCGCCGGCAGCCAGGCCAGCAGCTCCGCGGCGTCGCCCGCGAACAGTCTGACATTGCGGATGTCGTGGCTTTCGATCTGGGTCAGGATTTTTGCCATTCCGTTGACATAGGGCTCGCAGCCGATGAAGCCGCTCTCAACCCGCGCCCGCGCTTCGGCGGCCAGATGCTCGCCGCCGCCAAAGCCGATCTCGAGCTTGATCTCTCGGGCCGGCGGATCGAACAGATCGGCGATATCGGTGGGCGCAGGATCTGAAATCTCCAGCGCAAGCCGCGGCAAGAGGTGGGCGACCAGATCGGCCTGGTGGGCGCGCAGTTTGTGGCCCTTGCGGCGGCCGAAGAATGCGCCACGGCCGGAAGGCGCGCCGCCATCCTCGTGCGAACGAATGTGATCGCACGGATCGCCGCCGAGCGCGCTCATCGCAGCGTCTGGTACAGCCCGTAGAGGAGCCGGGCCCGCGGCTCGATCGACGAAATGTACATCTGCTCGAAATGAGTATGCGCGCCCTTGCCGTCGACGCCGAGCCCGTCGAGGGTCGCGGTGTGCGGCGCGGTGAAGTTGCCGTCCGATCCGCCGCCCGTATAGGTGTCGACGAGATCGAAGCCGAGATCGGCCGCAAGCTGCCTGGCATGCTCGAACAAGGCGGCGCCGGCATTGTTCTTCTCGTAGGGCGGACGATTGAGGTCGCCGATCACGTCGACGCTGAGGCCCTCGCTGCGCGAGCGCAGCGACAGGATTTTTGCAACGAGCTCCTCCGCATCGGTGAACGAGGGAACCCGCAAGTCGACCTCGGCATAGGCTTCCTCCGCGATCACGTTCGGCCGCGTGCCGCCCCGGACCACGCCGACATTGACCGTGATGCCCCGTTTGGGATCGTTCATGGCTTCAAGCGCCTGGATCATATTGGCAAGCTCGCGGATGGCGCTGCGCCCATCCTCCGGCCGCGATCCTGCGTGGGCCGGCGTGCCCTTGATGAAGACCTCGAATCGACCGACGCCCTTGCGGCCAGTAACGATCTTGCCGCCGTCGCGCGCGGGTTCCGTGACCAGCACATATTTAGCCCGCTGTCCCTCCGCTTCGATCAGCGCGCGCGAGGTCGGGCTGCCAATCTCCTCGTCCGAGGTGAAGATCTGGGTGATGCCGAGCGGCGGCTGCGCGCCGTTGCGGCAGATCTCGCGGAACGCGTGGAAGGCGAGATAGGCGCCGCCCTTCATGTCGTAGATCCCGGGACCGAACGCGATGTCGCCCTCGGTCCGGAACGGCAGCCGTGCGATGAAGCCCAGGGGATGCACGGTGTCGAGATGGCTCAGCACCAAAATGCCCGGCTGTTCCTGTCCCCACGACGAGCGCGCCACGAGATGATCACCGCAGCCGTCCTTGCCGGGGACTCGTTCGAGGGTGGCAGGCAGGTCGCGATAGCCGTCCGCGACAAGAGTGGCAAGCTTGTTGACCTGCTCGGGGGCTTCGGTCGGCGTTTCGATCTCCACCCAGCGGCGGATGCCGTCGAGGATGGCGTTGGGGTCGAACGGGTTGGAAGACATCGTGCTCCGCGGGAATGGTTTTCGTCGGCGGTTCGGGAACTTAGTGCATGATGCGGAAAAGTGCGAAGCGGTTTTTCCGAAAGCATGCCTCGGGTTCGACCCGAGGGATCATGCCCGAACAATGAACCAACGCGCGATGGCGAAATTCGACCTCGGCGCGCTTCAACGTGTTGCGTCCGAGATTCGCTTCAGCAAGTAAGGCGAACCTCGGATACAAGCGAGACGGCCGATACCAAGCTGAATGCTTCGCGCTCTAGTCCCGGATTCCGGAACTAGCGGCCATTCAATTTATCCTGCTCAGCAGCGGCAGCCGTGAGACTTCCGAGGTCCGCGCAAAGTGCGGCGCCGACCTGACGTCGCGGACTTCGGAAAGCAGCCTTTAGCGCTTCTCCGCCGCCTCGCGCGCGGCGATCTGCTCGACAAGATCGACGATGCTGCGCCGGAGCTTGGCATCGGTGATCTTGGTGAAGGCGCGGGTCAGCGCAAGTCCTTCCGACGTGGCGAGAAAGTCGGACACATAGGTCGGCGAGCCGCCATCGTTGTAGCCTTCGGCCGCCGCCGAGCCGCTCGGGCCGCCCTCGAACAGGAACGACACCGGGACCTGCAGGACTTCCGAGATCTGCTGGATGCGGCTGGCACCGACGCGGTTGGTGCCCTTCTCGTATTTCTGGATCTGCTGAAAGGTCAGCCCGAGCGCCTCGCCGAGCTTTTCCTGGCTCATCCCCAGCATGATGCGGCGCATCCGCACCCGGCTGCCAACGTATTTGTCAACAGGGTTGGGTGCTTTCGACATCTCCGTTACTCCTTGTGGACGGACACACGCGATGGGCCATGCCTCGCGTCGTCACGCCGTCTTTCCGTGTCTGCAACTCAGCGGGATACAGTCAAATTGAACAATTTGACGACGTCTCGTGGAGGGACATTCAGAATGCGAATTGCAGCGTCAGTCTGTCAACTAGTGCGCTCACGCATGTCATAGAATATTTTGAGGAAATGAAAAGCAACATGAAGAAGGAACAAGAATATGCAGTGATCAGGATGTTCGCTTCGTAAAACGGCGCTTGAGAACTATCAATAAACCTAAGGCAACAATCATCGCAGCCGGAATGTCTCCAACTCGTGCATAGATTGTCGGAGCAATCGCCGCCGGCAGGCGCGAATCAAGCACGCCCTCGATGCCGAGGCCGAGCTGCGCAACGATCCGTCCGAGCGGGTCGAAGACCGCCGAGATGCCGGTGTTGGCGGCGCGCACCAGCGGCAGTCCCTGTTCGATGGCCCGCAGCCTCGCTTGCTGCATGTGCTGATGGGGACCGGTCGAGATGCCGAACCAGCCGTCGTTGGTCAGGTTGATGATCCACCCCGGACGACCGTCGCGTGTTGCAACTTCAGCGGGGAAGATCGCTTCGTAGCAGATCAGTGGTAGTGCGCGCGGTGCGCCGGGAATCTCCAGCGTGTTGTGCACGTTGCCAGGGATGAAGCCACCCTGAACCTTGGTGAGCTGTTCAAGGCCGAGCCGCTCCAAGAGATCCTGGAACGGCAGAAATTCGCCGAACGGAACCAGGTGCAGCTTGTCATAGACGGCCAGCACGCTGCCATCATGATCGATGATGTAGATCGAATTGTAGGCCCGCGTGATCCTCGATCCCGGCGGCAGATCCGGGGCGCGCACCGAGCCGGTGATGAGGACGGCGCCCTTTGGAAGGAAGTCGGCGATCTCCGCCATCACATCCGCCTCCCGGGTCAGGAAGAACGGAAATGCGGATTCAGGCCAGATCAGAATGTTGGCGTCGCGAACGCCGGTCGATTGCGGACCCGAGGCGCGGTCAGACAGCGCCAGATATCTTTGCATCACCGCGGCCTTGGCCGAATAGTTGAACTTGGCGTCCTGCTCCAGGTTCGGCTGCATGATGCGAAGCTTGACCTTATCAAGCATGGCGGTCGGGTGCATCGACAGTCGGAGCGCGCCGAAGGCGCCCATCGCGACCAGAACCAATGCCGCGATGGCCGGTGCGAGCCAGGGAAGGCGCCCTTTCGCGCGGCCGTCGATCAGGACGGCCGGGCTTGCGAAGATCGCGACGCTGAAAAAGGTCATGCCCCACAGGCCGATCAGTGACGCGGTCTGCGCGAGCGCCAGCGGTTGGCTCAGCGCGTACCCAAAACTGTTCCAGGGAAAGCCTGAGAGCACCTGGCCGCGGAGCCATTCGCTGATCGTGAGACAGACCGCGAGCGCGATCACGCGCGAAGCGTCGCGCGGCCAGATCAGGCGCGCCAGCGCAAAGCCGAACGCGGTGAACAGCGCGAGATAGGCCGGTAGCCCCAACAGCGCAAATGGC
>NZ_JAFATE010000572.1 GCF_019244115.1 Bradyrhizobium sp. | reverse complement strand
GCGCCTCGCGGATATCCGATGCGCTGCTGACGGCCTTGCCGCCGACGTCGAGAATGACGTCGCCGGTCTGCATGCCGTGTTCGGCAGCCGGACCGTCGGGATCGACGCCCGTCACCACCACGCCCTTGTCGCCGGATCCTGCGACCTCGCTGGCCGGGGCGACGGAGAGGCCGAGATGTCCGCCGACACCGCGGTGCGAACCGGACCGCTCGTGCTCGACGCTGGCTTCCCGCTGGCTCGGCATCGTGCCGAGCGCGACGGTGATGGTCTTGCTCTGTCCCTTGTGCATGACATCCAGCTTGACCGAGCTGTCCGGCGCGAGCGCTGCGATCTGGCGTGCAAGATCACGGGAGTCCTTGACCGTGGTGCCGTTCACGGCCGTGATCACATCGCCAGCCTCGATGCCGGCCTTGGCCGCGGGGCTGTCCGCCTGCGCCTCGTCGACCAGCGCGCCTTCGGCCTTCTTCAGGCCGAGGCTGTCGGCAATACCCTGCGAGACCGGCTGGATCTGCACGCCGAGATAGCCGCGCGTCACGACGCCCTTGTCCTTGAGCTGAGCGATGACCGACTTCGCGGTCTCGGCCGGCACGTCGAAGCCGATGCCGACCGACCCGCCGGACGGCGAGAAGATCGCGGTGTTGACGCCCACCACATTGCCGTTCATGTCGAAGGCCGGGCCGCCGGAGTTACCCTTGTTGATCGGCGCGTCGATCTGCAGATAGTCGTAGGCGCCCGAGCCGATATTGCGTCCCTGCGCCGAGACGATGCCGGCCGTCACCGTGCCGCCGAGCCCGAAGGGATTGCCGACCGCGACGACCCAGTCGCCGACGCGCGGCGGCTGATCGCCAAATTTGACATAGGGCAAATCGCTGGCGTTCTCGACCTTGATCAGCGCGATGTCGGTTTTCGGATCGGTGCCGATGACCTTTGCGGTGTATTTCTTGCCGTCGTCGGTCGTCACCTGCACGGACGTCGCATGATCGACGACATGATTGTTGGTCACCGCATAGCCGTCGGCCGAGATGAAGAAGCCCGAGCCCTGGCCGGTGATGATCTGGTGCCGCTGGAGTCCCGGCGGCATGCCGTCATCGCCGAACTGGCGGAAGAATTTCTCGAAGGGGGTGCCACGCATCGACGGCGGCAGCGTTTGCTGTTCGTCGTTCGGCATGTCGTTTGGCATGGAGGCGTCGGCGCTCTGATCGATCTTGACGCTGACCGAAATGACCGCGGGCTTCACTTTCGCGACCAGGTCGGCAAAACCGGCCGGACCTTGCGGCGACTCGGCGGCCTGCGCAGCGGTCAAGAACGATTGGCCATGGTGGTCGAAGCTCAGCGGGCCGCCGAATGCGAGGGCTGCGCCGACGACGGCGACGGAGCCGAGCAGCGTCAGGCGCCGCGCCGACAGCAGCTTTGGCGGCTGTGAACGATGTACGTTGTTCAAGTCTGTCATCACGAAAGTCTCCAGGATTGATCCGCTCATGCCCCTTGCAACGACACATAGAGGACCAACATGAAGGCGTCCTTTCCCGCGTATTAACTCTTCGAAAGACGACAAATGGACGCAACCGGCGTCTGCCCCTGCGGGTTTACAGTCACGAGTAGCTGCGCGTGATGCGGGAAGGAAAAGTCGGACGCTCCAGGGAGACCGGGAGCGTCCGCTGAGGTGAGCAGATGAATCCGGGGAGGGACGTCGCCACCTGCAACAACGGACCAGATCCTGCCGGGCGTGTTTGCGCCTAATCAATTGCCGTTGGCCGCTGCTCCGACGGCACGCTCAGGCCAAACCCCGCAAGGAATGATCGCTCACATGCGATCGCGATCGCGCTGGGGCACCTGCGGCGCAGCGCGGCCGAGCGCGAAGTGGCCGACGGGGCCTTCGACATGAAAGGCGAGCCCGGTCATGTCAGCGAACTGCTCGATGTTGCCGGTTCCGATCGCACAGCCGCCAAGACCCATGTCGGTTGCGGCCAGATAGAGCGTCTGCGTGAGCACGCCGACATCCTTCAGGATCAGCGAATAGGCGAGCGAAGCGTATTTCCAGGAGACGCGGCCAAAGCGCGCTGCGATCGTGACGAGAATCTGCGGCGAGGTCTCGGCATCCATCGCGTAGACGGCGGCGCCGATCATCTCGTCGACATGCTGCTGCGCGACGTCGAGCCGCACCAGCGCGTGAGCGGACGCGTCGTAGTGATAGAGGCCGCGGGCGAGCCCGTCGCATTTGTCGATCGCGAGATAGAGCTCGAGCTCATAGGCGCTGCCGCCGGACGGGTAGGGCCGCGAGGTGTAGCCCAGGACCGGGCCGAAATCGTCACTCTCCCAAGTCTTGCGAACCCGGGCGGCGCGCGCGAGCAAGGTGGCGAGCTCGGCCGCCGTCACCGGGTGGGCATTGTCATAGTCGCGCACCGAGTGGCGGGCTTCCAACAGCGCTGCGAGCGGTGAAACCGGCTCGTGCTGCGCGGCCTCTAACGGCGCGAGCTCGATCCTTTCACCCTTCCATGGCGGCCGCACCGCGGGCAGCGGAGCGATGTGGTCGACATGGGGATAGACGCCGCCGAGCGGGTTGGCGTGCCGGCCCTCGGTGCTGCGCGTGTGAAACAACAGGTCGTGAAAATCCCACAGCACCAAAGCATCGTCGCCCTCGCCGCGGCGGCCGTCCTCGCGCTTGGCGTCGACCTTGAACAGGATCCGGCTGTCAAGGAGCAGGCCGAGGAGATCGTCGCCCGGAAAGCTGGCGAGTTCCCTGAGCTTCTTGACGGGCTGCGGACTCGACAGGATCGCCAGGGCGGCTGCGATCGGGGCTGACACGCGGAACAGCGCGCTCGAGCGCGGCGATTCCAGCACCAGCTCGTCGCCGCGCCGGCGCATATAGGCGAAGCGCGACAGCACGATCCTGTCTGCGGCGCCGATTTTGGCCGGCTCCGGCCAATAGCCCGCCGTCTGCGGCTCGATGGCGAAAAGCTCGGAGCTCCCTTGTGCGAACGAAAATTCCAGCAGGCCGAACATGGCGAGGCGCTTAGCCAGCTGATGGAGCTCGCGGGCGAGGGCATCGGCTTTGGCAAAGAATGACAGTGGCAGGCCATCGTACAAGGCTTCGGCCTGCGCGATCGCGCGCGCGCTGAACCTCCCGAGCTCGATCGAATAGTCGTTGAAACAGGCCGCGAGCGCGCCGCCGGGCTGCGCCTGCAAACTCACCTGCGGATTGAGCCGTGCCGACAGAACCGCCTGTCCGCCGCTCGCCGCGGCCTTGCCCCGAGCGACCGGCGCCGGCGCGGCCTTCAACGGCGTTTTCGCTCGGGCTTTCTTCGACCGCGACGCCTGTGTCGATCTGGTGCGAACAGCCTTGGCCATCGTCAGGTGTGGGGTGGGAAGGGCGTCAGCTCTTGCTCCGGGATGGGCTCGCCGCGCAGGCCGAGTTTCACCGGGATATCATACAGCCGGCCCGGCGCGAAGCGGCGATAGAAATGCCGCAGTCCGGGAACGATCACCCGGGCCACCGGCACCTCGACATCCGGCCTCGTCTGGTCGAGCACCATGAAATCATGGCCCGCGCGGCGCGCAATCTCGACACACGCATCGACCTGCTGGCGGGTGTTGTCGCGCGGGATCGGCATGCCGAGCTCCGAGGCTTTGATGGGATGAGGGGCCGGCAGCAGGAACGGATAGTTTTCGAGGCGCAGCGGCGTGGTGCCGTCGAGCGAGGGTTTTTCGCCGCTGCCGCCGCCCATCAGCCCGATCGCGAGGAACTGACTGAGTTCGGTCAAGGCGCGCAGCAGCGCGATGCGCGGATCAAAATGCGCACCGGAGCCAAACTCGATGTTCTCCTGGCCGTTCTGCATCCAGTGCATCATGGCGACATAGGTCGGCACGCCGAGGTCGGTCGTAATGTCGAGCACCCAGAGCTTTCGCCCCGCCTCAGTGAACTGGGTCTGCAGGTCGCGGACGTAGGAGTCCTCGAACTTGCTGAGATCGACCTCGGCCCGCTGCGAGCGGTTGTACCACCAGATCGCATAGGAATCGCGCTCAACGAGTTCGAGAAAGCCCTGGACGATCGCTTCCTCGAGTGTATTGCCGGCGGCGCAGCCATTGGAGTCGGCGTTGAAGGCGGCCGGCCCGCTGTAGAAGAAATACAGCTGGCTGGTGGGAACATATTTGAACTTGTTATCGCGCAGCGACCACACCGGCGACCACTCGATCTTGGCGGTCGGGTCGAACGGATCGGGGGCGGGCTGGTGGTTCTCATGCTCGTCATGCGAATGGCGCGCCAGATATTGCGCGTCGCTGTAGAGCAGGACGTCGTTCGGCTTGATCGCCTCGTCGGGTGCGAAATCGGCAAATCGCTTGAGCTGACGGATCTCGTCGCCCTGGAAGATGCCGGAATAGCGCTCGATCGCTTCCATCAGGGCGCTCGCTTCGCCCTGCTCGGCGGTCGAGCCCTTGCCAAAACTGCCGCCGCTCAATCCCATGCGGAGCTGATCGACATCTTGCGCCGGCGCCGAGAAGTTGTGGGAGGCGAAGAAATTGGTGTTCATCGGCAGATCGGCTTCGATCCGCTCGAGCCGTTTGACCACGCCGGTGAGCGGGCTGACATGCTTCTTGAAGCGCGCAACGGTCGCACGCGAGGCGACCGTGCGATAGCCGCCCGACGTGACGAGCAGCTTGGCGCCCGCGCCGAGCGCGATCGGCTCGGCGGCTCTGCGCGGATTGAGCAGCTTCTTGTCGCCGCAGGTCGGGCACTGTGGACGCTGCGCCACAAAATGCCTGGCGATGGTCGCGCCGGTCAGGTCGAGGCTCAGGATGTGATTGTTCAGATCGGTGCGGAAGCCCGACGCAATGGCCTTCGCAATCTCGATCGCGGCGAACTGGACGCCGCTCTGACCAAGGGGGTTCTGGGTCAAAGGCGAGACCGCGACCGCCTGCGCGGTGCCGCGGTCGAGGAAACCTTTGACCTCGCGGTTGCGGATCATGCGGTCGAACAGACAGGTCCAGCAACCGGAATGGCCCGATCGGAACACCGGTCCGACCAGCGGAAAAATCCCTGAAGGCTGCACCAGAAGCCAGGGCGACTTGTCGGCGACACGCTCGCGGTTCAGCTCGGCGAGCTGCTGTTCGAGATAGTCGTTGACCAGGGTGATGGTCAGGTCCGGTGAACTTTTCACGGTCCGCACCCCGAGGTGGGTGAGCGCCGTCGCCAGCTCCGCGCCGCCCTTCACGTCGATCGACTGAATGCGCACGCGACATCCCGCGAGATTCTTCTCGGCTTCCTCGGGTGGCAGCCCGAGGCTCGCCCAATAGCCCGCGACGACTCCATCGGTGATCTGCGAGGCGGGCAGGACGTAACGGCGTTCGAGCAGGCGGCCAACCGCTTCCTCCACCTTATCGCGCGGAAAGCTTCGGGTGAGGGTATCGATCAGCTGGCGCGCGCTCTTGCCACCCTTTGCGATCTCGGCAACGAGAGTGCAGAACAGTTCGCCGTGCAGGAAGAATTTGCGATCCTCGGAGTAGAAGCAGACGGTGTTGGGCAGCAGGTAGGCCGAAAAATTCGGTGCGAACTGCAGCATGTCCCTGGGCGCCTGTCGCGCCGCGCCATTTTTGCGGGTGGTCATCGCGACCACCTTCGCGCCCGGCTTGAGTGTTGCCTTGGGAGTTGACTTGGGAGTTGTCTTGGGAGTTGTCTTGGGTGTCACCTTGCGCGTCGTCTTGGCCGCGGCGGTTCGCCGCTGCGAAGCGTCGGCCTCAGATGTCGGATCTTTCTCGAGTGCTTTGCGCGTTGCCATGGTCCGATGGGAGTTGAAGGGCCCGCACGCTTTTATCGGATCAAAATGAATGCCGGATGAGCGCGGGGAGCCGGAAGCGGGAGATGGTCTATCGGGA
>NZ_JAFATE010000408.1 GCF_019244115.1 Bradyrhizobium sp. | reverse complement strand
CAGCGTCACCATGATGCACATGACCGCGATCCCGAGCACGACGCGCGGGAAGTCGCCAGCTTCGGTGGCCTTCGCGATGTAGGCGCCGAGCCCGGTCGCCGACAGACGCGTATCGCCCCAGCTTGCCACCTCCGCGACGATCGAGGCGTTCCACGATCCGCCGGAAGCGGTCACGGCACCGGTGACGTAGTAGGGGAAAATACCTGGAAGGATCACCTTGATCCACCATCGCCATCCCTTCAGATGGAAGTTTGCAGCCGCCTCCCGCAGATCGCCTGGAAAGGCGCTGGCCCCGGCGATGACGTTGAACAGGATGTACCACTGAGTGCCAAGGATCATCAGCGGGCTGAGCCAGATATTCGCGCTGAGGTTATAGCGCACGATCAGTGCCACGAAGATCGGAAAAGCGAGATTGGCCGGGAAGGCGGCGAGAAATTGTGCGAGCGGCTGAACACGTTCGGCAATCTTCGGCCGTAGCCCGATCCAGACCCCGACCGGCACCCAGATCAGCGTCGCGAGCGCAATCAGCACGACGACCCGCAACAGGGTCACGAGCCCGTCCGCGACGGCGTCATAGAGGTCCGAGACACCCAAATTCGCTGATAGATATTGATACGCTCGCCATCCGGTGTAGCCGGTGCCCGCGGCGATCAATGCAAACCAGAGCACGTCAATAACCCGCGAGGGTAGGGCATTCCTTGCGGAGGGCTGCAGGCTAGCCGGGAGAGCGATGCGCAACGTCGAAATCGCCTTGTTCGTCGCAGCAAACGGATAGGTCAATGCGCGCAGCGCCCGGGTCCGCCGAAACAGATCCAGTATCCAGGATGTCGGCGCCACGCTCGAGGCGGTCTGCTCGAAGCGGAATTTATCCGCCCACGCCACGATCGGGCGAAACAGCAATTGGTCGTAGACGATGATGACCAAGAGCATGGTCAATATGGCATAGCCGATGGCGGCGAGATCGCGCTTCTCGATCGCAAGCGCCACATAGGAGCCGACGCCGGGCAAGGTGACCGTCGTGTTGCCGACGGTGATCGCCTCGGAGGCTACGACAAAGAACCAGCCGCCCGACATCGACATCATCGCATTCCAGATCAAGCCGGGCATCGCGAAGGGCACATCCAGCCGCCAGAAGCGCTGCCAGCCGCTCAAGTGGAAGCTTTGAGTTGCTTCCTCCAGATCCTTCGGCACGCTGCGGATCGACTGATACATGCTGAACGTCATATTCCAGGCCTGACTCGTGAAGATCGCGAACACACAGGCAAGCTCGGCGCCAAGCACCTGGCCCGGGAACAGGTTCAGAAAGAACACGACGGTGAAGGTCAGAAACCCAAGGATCGGCACCGACTGGAGAATGTCCAGCAGCGGAATCATAATTATCTCCGCGCGCCTGCTTTTCGCAGCGATAGCGGCATAGATAAAGGTGAAGATGGTCGAGCAGACGATGGCGAGCAGCATCCGCATGGTCGTCCGCAGGGCGTAGAGCGGCAGGTTGGCTGGGTCGAGCGACACCGGCGTCGTCTCGAGCGCGGATAAGGGCAAAGTGGTTTGCTCGCCCCCATAGAGCATCAGCGCCATCGCGCTGATGACGAGAACCAGCGCCACAAGGTCCCAAATGTTGGGGCGCGGCGTCCGTGTCAGCAGAGCTATGCGAAGATCCTGTAGCGTCATCCGACGGGCTCCGTGCAGCAGATGCCTAGTATTGCGTATGTACGCGCACCCCAAATACCGAAGCGGGGCCTCGGTCGCGGTTGTAGGCGGGATTGACGATCAGCTGATAGTCGAGCGTGATCTTCGAGGCAAACCAGGGGAAGTTGTAGTAGGCCTCGAAAATCCCCTCGTTCCCCGGATGCGGCAGCTGTCCGTCACCCACCAGGATGCCGAGTCCGCCGGCATTGAGAAAGGCCTGGTGCACGTTGGTGATGCCGTTGACCACGCCTGCTATGCCGATCGTGTCGTCATCCCGCCCCCATAGCTTTCCCGAAAGCGCGAAACCGGCGGCGACAGTGCGGTCGATATCTGTGAAATCGAACGGCTCCTTGCGGCCATCGGCCCATCCCGCGCGGGCGAAGAAACCGATATTGTCGCTAAGCTGCTGCTCGAGATTCATGCTGACGCCACCGCGGCTCTGGTAGCGCCGAACAGCGGCGATGTCGGCGGGCATTCCGGTCTCAGCTGCGAGCAGGATCGCATCTTGGAAGCTGCCCATTCCGCCGCGGCTCAAGAATCCGGTAACGGCCACTTTGCCCGGCTGGCCGAAGATCGAGTAGCGACGCTCGATTTCACCATCCCACTGGAATTGGCCAAAGCGGGAATCCAGCGCAGTGGAATTCGGCGTAACGGACAGGTCGAATATGCCGCCGCGAAAGGTCCAGGGACCGGTGTACCATTCAATGGCGCCCCCTACCGAATAGCCCCAGGCATCGGCCGCATAGTCGAACGTCCCGGTGTCGATCAATGACCAGTTCATGAAATCGCCGCGCGGGTCGTGCGCGTATTTGTTGGTGTCGAAGATATCGGGCACGCCCATCTTTCCGACCGTGATCACCAGCCGGTCCGACGTTTGCTTTCCCGAGAACTGGTTAAACCCCGCGCTGACGTCCTGAACATCGCCGCCCAGGTCGATCGTCTGTCGCAAGAACGCCCGGTGCAGACGGGTGTAAGGGTAGCTGGCTCCGACCTTGTAGGCCTCACCGCTCGTGAAGCCCGCCGCTCCCGTGGAGTTGCTCAAGCCAAAACCCTGATCGATCTCCGGATTGATCCAGAGTTCGGCGCCATCCCACAGCCGCATACCGGCGTATGCCGTCACGTCGAAGGTCTCGCGGCCCTGGTTCGGGTTCAGACTGTTGGGTCCGACATAGGGCGAGCGGAACGGCGGCGTGTACTGTTCGAGGAAGGTCGCCTGGGCGTGGAAGGCGAAGCGGTCCGTCTCCAGCGCCGTGGGCGTCTTGGTGATCAGCTCCGGTATGGGATTGGTGTCGCCGATCTTATAGTTCAGTCCGAACCGGATACTTTGCATCGCAAGGCTGGATGCGAACGTATCGGCGGATGCCGCAAAGAATGCATTTTTGCGGCCAAACCCGGTTTCCAGGAATTCGGCCTTCGCCGACCAATTGCCGGCAATGGGAATTTCCACTCCGATCCCCGCGACCCATCCCAGCCGCCACAACAGAGGAGTTTCGACGGTGCCAGGCGCCACGAGATTGCCAGCAAGCGGGGCGGCATCCTGGGACCGCGTCACCTGATCGTAGGTCCAGGCGAACCCGCCCGTTCCGTAGAGGAGAAACTGATCGAACGCATAGCCGATCCGGCCGCGAACGCTGCCGTAGTGGATGACTGCCTCGCCATAGATCACTTGACCGATCTGCGGCGAGGCCACGGTCTGGCTACCCTGCACCGAAAAAGGGACCACCACGTCCGAATTCGGGAAGCTGGCGTCGCCCTCGATGCCTAGCATCACGTGCGACGGCAACACGTAGTTGTAGCCGCCCTGCAGCCCCATCACATAGCTTCCGGTGCCACCCATGAAATCGAAATGGAAGGGAAGATCGAACGAGCCGTTCAAGGACGGCCCTGCAGGTCCAAGCGGCGTTGAGGTCCAGTTCGACGAGCCCCTGATCACGCCCGCATGAGCGCCGATGTACCAGCCGCTCCAATCGTAAGCCGTCGACGTGTAGGGCACGGGCGCTTTGACCGGCAGGTCCGCGGCGAGCGCGGGCCGACCCAGTGCCAGCATCCCCAGTGCCGCGGCAAGCGGCGCCGATAGCCGGACACGGCCGGCTGTCGCGCGGCCCTTTGCGAGCAAAAACGTCGCCATGGTCTCTTTCGTCATGACCCCCATCATGCCGATATCCCCTGCATTGCCCGGATGCTCTGGCTCCGATGCCAGCCCCCGCGCCTGTCGCTGGCAGAGGCGAAAGGCGCAAGCGAATTCATTGCCCGGCACTTTTCCAAAGCACTCGCTGCCAGACCCTATCGCTGATTTTTTGTGGTTGGAAGGAAGCGGGCCGGAAGCCACGTTGGATCGCGTCCTCCAGTGACGTGCCTGCAACAAAGAAAGCGCAAGCAGATGCCCATTCGCGTGGCAAGCACGAGCAGGCGCGTTTGATCCGGGCCAAGCCTGGCGCAACGACGTTCCGGCAAGACCGCTCTGATAGGACGTTTTGAAGACAGTTTTGCGAAGAGGCGAGACCGGTAGTCGATCCCCTTGCAACGATGGGTTGGGTCGATCAGACTTTTCAAGCTCCCAGCGACAAGTCGCTCCGCAGCGGCATACGAGCCACGGCGATCCGTGCTGCTGCTCGCCTCGACGAGCGCCGTGATTGGTGTCCTTGCCTTGCGCGGTCACGCACGGCGCCAGCAGCCGTGAGTGACGGTTTCCGAATTTTGCGAGTTTCCCGAACATCGCTCACCTCTGTTTCCGCTATGCGGCAGGGTGAGCGAGCTGCGGTCAGTCAGTCTGACCACCCACGCTCGCGCGGCTGCCGCCGTCGCGATCAATCCCAACGTTTGGCGGCAACACCAGTCCGATCGAAGTGATCGGAATGACATTGCCGTAGGGGGTACTGCCCATGGCTCTTTCATCAAGTTTGAGAGGTCGGTCCTTCGAACAATCGTTCTCAAGGACTTCGATCGTTCACTAGGCCTGCCGTGTGCCGAAATCAAGCGTCTGGCTCATCCTCCGGGGCAGGATAGAAGAGACTGCTGACGAATCTCTCATCACCGACTGCTTGCAGTCGCGCGAACGGAGCGGACTTGTCGTTCGCCATCCACCCCCCGCGATCATATTGGCAAACCTCAAACCGGGAACTCTTCCGCCAGCAATAACTTGCTGGTCGGCCGTCGATTCAAACACGCGGAAGAGTATCCCCTGATAGGGGATGCACACTTCTAAGGATGCGCATTTCAGAATCGTACTGCTCGCAGCAGCTTGGGACCGTCATCGAAATCATCGAAGATAGGCGGCCGTGCACCCAGATTGCCCAGGAGCTTCTGGTGATTGGAGGCAGGTAGCACCTTATTCGCAATGGTTCGCAGCCCGACCGCGTTAACGATGCTGCCAATCCATACTTCGTCCGGCAGGGCGGACGAGAGTTCGGATCACAACTGGACAGCCGGCGCGGATCGAAGAGCTTGAAACAGTTCCACGTGCAATGCGAGACGTTCGCAGTCTAGCGACGTTGTGTTGCAATTCCGCCTGATTCGTCCCTAGAATTGCCATCCAGATTAGCGGGAGCTCCAATGGGCCGAATCGCCTTCCTGTCGCTGATGTTCGCTTCCACGGCCGTAACCTGGTCGGATTGCCAAGCTGCAGGATCGTTTCAGACTAGGCCGGCTTTCCAGACTGCCGCAATTACGGTTGGCGCAGCATCTGCTGTTCCCAGCGTTTCAGTGCCCAAGGTATCCGCGAGCGATCTCGTTGTCGGCTGTGGCAGAGGTCGCATCCGCGATCCCCAGACCCATGCGTGCCGCGGTCCGGCCAACATAAGATAGCGAGCCAAAGCAGCGTCAAGACCGCATGTCCGAAGGCGTGTGTTGTACCTCCACCGTGACGTGCGACAGGTCGGCAAACCGGGCGAGCCGCTGCCGGTAATGCGCAGCTTCGCAGGCTTTGGTGGTCGCCACCGACACAATGGCGCCGAGATGCCCGGGGCCGAGCCGCCAGAGATGCAAGTCGGTGACGCGATCGCCCTCGCTTTCGACGACCTGCCGGACCTTTTCGGCGATCCGTGAATCCGGTGTGCGGTCGAGCAGGATCGCGCCAGTGTCGCGCAAGAGGCCGACGGACCAGTTCGCGATGACGGCTGCGCCGATCAGGCCCGCGAGCGGATCCATCCAGAGCCAGCCAAAGGCGCGCGCCAACAACAGCCCGACAATTACGAGCACCGACACGGCCGCGTCCGCCATGACGTGAACCACCGCCGCGCGCATGTTGTTGTCGCGATGATGGGCGCCATGCGCGGTGTCGTGCTCGTGCTCCTCAAAGCAGAGCTCGCGCTCCTCCTGGCGGGCTTCGCCACCAAGGCGGAGCTTGGCTACGAATGCATGCGGTTCAGGGATCTCATCGCGCGATTCGAGAAATGCCCCGCGATCTTCCAGCGCAAACAGCTGCCGGCCGCCGTCCTCGCGCACAGTCTCGATCGAGAGATCCGATGCCGCCGGCAACGCGCCGGCGCCCGCGTAGATGCGAAACCGCGGCGGCACATCATCCTCGAAAATCTCGACCTCGATCGAGGTGCGGTCGAACGCAATGCGGCGGACCTCGTCGTCATGGTCGTGGTGATTGTCGTGATCGTGACCGTCGGCATGATGATGATGATCGTGACCAGGTCCGCCGGACAGAAGCCAGGCGCTCGCGACATTGACGGCGAGGCCAAGGAACGCGATCGGGATCGCCTCCCGAAAACTGATCGAGACCGGGTTGAGCAGCCGCTCGACCGCCTCATAGGCGATCAAGAGCGCAATCATCGCCAGCACAATGGCGCTGGAATATCCGGCAAGATCGCCAAACTTGCCGGTGCCGAACGTAAAATTCCGGTCATAAGCGTATTTGCGCGCAAAACTGTAGGCCAGCGCGGCGAGCAGCAACGCACCAGCATGCGTCGACATGTGCAACCCCCGGCAATCAACGCCAACGAGCCGAACAGTGCGCCGCCAATGATCTCCGCGAGCATCATGGCGCTGCAGAGAATGATCACCGCCCAGGTTCGGCGTTCGGCCGTCTCATGATCACTGCCCAGGAAGACATGCGTGCGCTGCGGGCTGAAACGCCTGGAGTGAATCGGCCATGCTGTTTACCTCAGATAGGTGTGGACTACGTCAATGAGCTGTTCGGCCGCATCGGCGTTGAGAGCGCCGGGATTTTTCTTGGGGTCAACGAGGTGCGTGCGGATATGGTCCTCGACCACTTCGGCCATCAAACCCGCAACACTGCCGCGAATTCCGGCGATCATGTGCATGATGCGCGCGCAGTCGGTCTCCTCATTGAGTGAGCGCTCAAGCGCCTCGACCTGGCCTCGAATCCGTCCGACCCGCGCCAACAGCTTCTTTTTCTCTCGGATGGTATGTGTCATGAGGCTCATATAGGGTACCACCCTATGCTATGTCAATCGCGCCTGTCGAGGGATGACCCACCGCAAGTAGCGATATGGCCCGGTCCCGGGACGGCCAGGCGGGGGCTACACCAGGTCGATGAGGCCCGCGTGTCGGACGGGAGGACGGACGCGGGTGAGCGCAAATTTCCATCTTTCAATCAGTAACGGGTGCGAACCCCGTCGTTCTAATTGCCTCAGGCATCGAACTGGCGGACGTGATCGCGCGGTCGACAACGGCGTACCGGCAGCGATGGACCAGCCAGCCCTGCGCGCCAGCATGATCGAGGTTTCGGTGGCGCCGCGGTTGATGCCGGGACGCAATTCGCCCGGGCCCGCGGGCAGAACCGCAAAGCCCCGCGCCACCACCGGGCTTTGCCCATATTTGAGGCAGCCCCTTCTATCCTCCCCCGAGGATGACTGCTATCCTGTGGGCGATTAGGAGACCCGGAT
>NZ_JAFATE010000407.1 GCF_019244115.1 Bradyrhizobium sp. | reverse complement strand
GTGAAATCGAACGGCTCCTTGCGGCCATCGGCCCATCCCGCGCGGGCGAAGAAACCGATATTGTCGCTAAGCTGCTGCTCGAGATTCATGCCGATGCCGCCGCGGCTCTGGTAGCGGCGGACGGCGGTGATATCGGCGGGCGTTCCGGTCGCAGCAGCGAGCAGGATCGCATCTTGGAAGCTCCCCATTCGGCCGCGGCTCAAAAATCCGGTGACGGCCACCTTGCCCGGCTGGCCGAAGATCGAGTAGCGACGCTCGATTTCGCCGTCCCACTGGAATTGCCCGAAGCGGGAATCCAGGGCGGTAGAGTTCGGCGTAACCGAAAGGTCGAATACGCCGCCGCGGAAGGTCCATGGACCGGTATACCATTCAATAGCGCCGCCGACCGAATAGCCCCAGGCATCGGCCGCATAGTCGAGCGTTCCGGTGTCGATCAGCGACCAGTTCATGAAATCGCCGCGGGGGTCATGCGCGTATTTGTTGGTGTCGAAGATATCGGGCACGCCCATCTTTCCGACCGTGATCACCAGCCGGTCCGACGTTTGCTTGCCGGAGAACTGGTTGAATCCCGCGCTGACGTCCTGAACATCGCCACCGAGATCGATCGTCTGTCGGATGAACGCCCGGTGCAGACGGGTGTAGGGATAGCTCGCTCCGACCTTGTAGGCCTCACCGCTCGGGAAGCCCGCCGCTCCAGTGGAGTTGCTCAAGCCAAAACCCTGATCGATCTCCGGATTGACCCAGATTTCGGCGCCGTCCCAGAGTCGCATACCGGCGTATGCCGTTACGTCGAAGGTCTCGCGGCCCTGGTTCGGGTTGAGACTGTTGGTGCCGACATAGGGCGACCGAAACGGCGGCGTGTACTGGTTCAGGAAGGTCGCCTGGGCGTGGAAGGCGAAGCGATCCGTCTCCAAGGCCGCAGGGGTCTTGGTGATAAGCTCGGGTATGGGATTGATATCGCCGATCTTGTAGTTCACTCCGACCCGGACGCTTTGCATTGCAAGACTGGATGCGAAGGTATCCGCCGATGCCGCGAAGAACGCGCTCTTGCGGCCATAACCGGTCTCAAGGAATTCGGCCTTCGCCGTCCAGTTGCCGGCGATGGGAATTTCCACGCCAAGGCCTGCGACCCATCCAAGCCGCCACAAGAGCGCGGTTTCGACGGTGCCCGGCGCCGCGAAGCTTCCTGCAAGGGGGGCGGCATCCTGGGACCGCGTTACCTGATCATAGGTCCAGGCGAACCCGCCCGTTCCGTACAGCAGCAGGTGATCGAACGCGTACCCGACCCGGCCGCGAATGCTGCCGTAGTGAATGATCGCCTCGCCATAGGTCACCTGACCGATCTGCGGCGAGGCCACGGTCTGGCTACCTTGCACCGAAAAGGGGGGCACCACGTCCGAATTGGGGAAGCTGGCGTCGCCCTCGATGCCGAGCATCACGCGCGACGGCAGAACGTAGTTGTAGCCGCCCTGGAGCCCCATCACATAACTGCCGGTGCCGGCCATGAAATCGAAATGGAAGGGAAGATCGAAGGAGCCATTCAAGGTGGGCCCAGCGGGGCCGAGCGGCGTTGAGGTCCAGTTCGACGAGCCCCTAATCACGCCCGCATGAGCGCCGATGTACCAGCCGCTCCAATCGTAAGCCGTCGACGTGTAGGGCACGGGCGCTTTGACCGGCAGGTCCGCGGCGAGCGCGGGCCGACCCAGTGCAAGCATCCCCAGTGCCGCGGCAAGCGGCGCCGATAGCCGGACCCGGCCGGCTGTCGCGCGATCCTTTGCGAGCGAAAACGTCGCCATGGTCGCTTTCGTCATGACCCCCATCATGCCGATATCCCCTGCATTGCCCCGATGCTCTGGCTCCGATGCCAGCCCCCGCGCCTGTCGCTGGCAGAGGCGAAAGGCGCAGGCGAACTCATTGCCCGGCACTCTTGCAAAGCACTCGCTGCCAGACCCTATCGCTGATTTATTGTGGTTGGAAGGAAGCGGGCCGGAAGCCACGTTGGATCGCATCCTCCAGTGACGTGCCTGCAACACAGAAGGCGCAAGCAAATGCTCATTCGCGTGGCAAGCACGTGCAGGCGCGTTTGATCCGGGCCAGGCCTGGCTCAGCGACGTTGCGGCAAGACTGCTCTGATAAGACCTTTTGAAGACAGTTTTGCGAAGAGGCGAGACCGGCAGTCGATCGCCCTGCAACGATGGATTGGGTCGATCAGATTCTTCAAGCTCCCAGCGACAAGTCGGTCCGCAGCGGCATACGAGCCACGGCGATCCGTGCTGCTGCTGCTGCTGCTTGCCTCGACGAGCGCCGGGATTGGTGTCCTTGCCATGCGCGGTCACGCACAGCGCCAGCCGTGAGTGACGGTTTCCGAATTTTGCGAGTTTCCCGAACATCGCTCACCTCTGTTACCGCTATGCGGCAGAGTGAGCGAGCTGCGGTCAGCTAGTCTGACCACCCACGCTCGCGCGGCTGCCGCCGTCGCGATCAATCCCAACGTGTGGCGGCAACACCAGTCCGATCGAAGTGATCGGCATGACATTGCCATAGGGGGTACTGCCCATGGCTCTTTCATCAAGTTTGAGACGTCGGTCCTTCGAACAATCGTTCTCAAGGACTTCGATCGCTCACTAGGCCTGCCGTGTGCCGAAGTCAAGCGTCTGGCTTATCCTCCGGGGAGGATAGAAGAGACCGCTGACGAATCTCTCATCACCGACTGCTTGCAGTCGCGCGAATGGAGCGGACTTGTCGTTCGCCATCCACCCACCGCGATCATTTTGGCAAACCTCAAACCGGGAACTCCGCCGGCAATAACTTGCTGGTCGGCCGTTGATTCAAACACGCGGAAGAGTATCCCCAGATAGGGGATGCACATTTCGAAGGATGCGCATTTCAGAATCGGACTGCGCGCTAGCCAGATTGGGACCGTCATCGAGATCATCGAAGATAGGCGGCCGTGCACCCAGATCGCCCAGGAGCTTCTGGTGATAGGAGGCCGGTAGCACTTTTTCGTTCGCAGCCCGACGGCGTCGACGGATGCTGCAAATCCATACATCGTCCGGCAGGCCGGACGAGAGTTCGGATTACAACTGGACGGTCGGCGCGGATCCAAGAGCTTGAAACAGTTCCACGTCCAATGCGAGACGTTCGCAGCCGGGCGACGTTGTGTTGTACTTCCGCCTCATTCGTCTCTAAAATTGCTATTCAGATTAGCGGGAACTCCAATGGGCCGAATCGCCTTCTTGTCGCTGATGTTCGCTTCCACGGCCTTAACCTGGTCAGATTGCCAAGCTGCAGGATCGTTTCAGACCAGGCCGGCTTTCCAGACTGCCGCGATTACGGTTGGTGCTGCATCTGCGGTTCCCGGCGGTTCAGTGCCCAAAGTATCCGCGAGCGATCTCGTTGTCGGCTGTGGCAGAGGTCGCATCCGCGATCCCCAGACCCATGCGTGCCGCGGTCCGGCCGATATCAGATAGCGAGCCAAGGCAGCGTCACGACCGCATGCAGAGCACTGCCGCGCTGAACGATTTCGGAAGAGTCCTCGGATATCTCTGAAGCATTGCGCGCTGGGTTATTCAGGTGCTGGCCGAAGGCGCGTGTTGTACCTCCACCGTGACGTGCGACAGGTCGGCGAACCGGGCGAGCCGCTGCCGATAATGCGCGGCTTCGCGCGCCTTGGTGGTCGCCACCGACACGATGGCGCCGAGATGGCCGGGGCCGAGCCGCCAGAGATGCAAGTCGGTGACGCGGTCGCCCTCGCTTTCGACCACCTGCCGGACCCTCTCGGCGATCCGTGCATCCGGTGTGCGGTCGAGCAGGATCGCGCCAGTGTCGCGCAAGAGGCCGACCGACCAGTTCGCGATGACGGCTGCGCCGATCAGGCCGGCCAGCGGATCCATCCAGAGCCAGCCAAAGGCGCGCGCCAATAACAGCCCAATGATCACGAGCACCGACACGGCCGCGTCCGCCATGACGTGGACCACCGCCGCGCGCATGTTGTTGTCGCGATGATGGGCACCATCCGCGGTGTCATGCTCGTGCTCCTCAAAGCGGAGCTCGCGCTCCTCCTGGCGGTCTTCGCCGGCAAGGTGGAGCCTGGCCACGAATGCATGCGGTTCAGGGATCTCGTCGCGCGATTCGAGAAATGCCCCGCGATCTTCAAGCGCGAACAGCTGCCGGCTGCCGTCCTCGCGCACAGTCTCGATCGAGAGCTCGGATGCCGCCGGCAAAGCGCCAGCGGCCGCGTAGACGCGAAAGCGCGGCGGCACATCATTCTCGAAAATCTCGACCTCGATCGACGAGCGCTCGAACGCAACGCGGCGGACCTCGTCGTCATGGTCGTGGTGATGGCCATGGTCGTGACCATGCGCATGATGATGATCGTGACCAGGCCCGCCGGACAGAAGCCAGGCGCTCGCGACATTGACGGCAAGGCCAAGGAACGCGATCGGGATCGCCTCCCGAAAACTGATCGGGACCGGGTTGAGCAGCCGCTCGACCGCCTCGTAGGCGATCAAGAGCGCAATCATCGCCAGCACAATGGCGCTGGAATATCCGGCAAGATCGCCGAACTTGCCGGTGCCGAACGTAAAACTCCGGTCATAAGCGTATTTGCGTGCAAAACTGTAGGCCAGCGCGGCAAGCAGTAAAGCACCAGCATGCGTCGACATGTGCAGTCCGTCGGCAATCAACGCCAACGAGCCGAACAGCACGCCGCCGATGATCTCCGCGAACATCATGACGCTGCAGAGTATGATCACCGCCCAGGTGCGGCGTTCGGCCGTCTCATGATCAGGGCCCAGGAAGACATGCGCGTGCGCTGCAGGCTGAAACGCCGGTCGTGAATCGGCCATGAGGTTCACCTCAGATAAGTGTGGACGACGTCAATCAGCTGCTCGGCCGCATCGGCATTGAGAGCGCCGCGATTTTTCTTCGGGTCAACAAGATGCGTGCGTATATGGTCCTCGACCACTTCGGCCATCAATCCCGCAACGCTGCCGCGAATTCCGGCGATCATGTGCATGATGCGCGCGCAGTCGGTCTCCTCATTGAGTGAGCGCTCAAGCGCCTCGACCTGCCCGCGAATCCGTCCGACCCGCGCCAACAGCTTCTTTTTCTCTCGGATGGTATGTGTCATGGAGGCCGATATAGGGTACCACCCTATGCTATGTCAATCGCGCCCGTCGAGGGATGAGCCACCGCAAGAAGCGCGATGGCCCGGCCCCGGGGCGGCCAGGCGGGGGCCAGTGCGACACGAGGTCGATGAGGCCCGCGTGTCGGACGGGAAGACGGGCGCGGGTGAGCGCAAATTTCCATCTTTCAATCAGTAGCGGGTGCGAACCCCGTGGTTCTAATTGCCTCAGGCATCGAACTGGCGGACGTGATCGCGCGGTCGACAACGGCGTACCGGCAGCGATGGACCAGCCAGCCCTGCGCGCCAGCATGATCGAGGTTTCGATGGCGCCGCCGTTGATGCCGGGACGCAATTCGCCCGGGCCCGCGGGCAGAACCGCAAAGCCCCGCGCCACCACCGGGCTTTGCCCATATTTGAGGCAGCCCCTTCTATCCTCCCCCGAGGATGACTGCTATCCTGTGGGCGATTAGGAGACCCGGAT
>NZ_JAFATE010000326.1 GCF_019244115.1 Bradyrhizobium sp. | reverse complement strand
GGATCAACATGCGGAACCGAGCGCACCACCACCTTACCCATAGGAGTATGCCGTTCCACAGGCGCAGCTAACCGGCCGAGGGTCAGCACCGTGGAAGCCGGTACCACGAAATCGAGATCGCAAAGACGACGTCCTCATCATCCGCGATAAGGCCGCGCAGCATTGACTGGGGAGTGGATGCGTCCAGGCCGCGGGCGGGTTTCATGCTCCGCGCTCGTCAGCGCTCATATCCGCTAGGCGCCCCACCAGCGCTGGACGGCCTACACGGTGATGGGATCGACAGAGCTTACGGTCTTGGGCCCCGAGTCTTCTCTGGCCCGAGCACGCGAAACTACTCCGTTCCCTCTCGGATCAGCGGCGCGCCCGTTAGTTCATCGTGCGTCAGCCCAGCGGAGTTGTCGTGGGTAACACAGATGCGGAAGCTTTCCTCGGTCAGCCGAGCAGAGAGGGCCATGGCGGGCGCGGCCACTCACTGCCGCGCCCCGGGGCGCCTCGCGTCCCACGGCGTTAACGAAGGCTGGCCGGAGCGCATCGGTTCGGCGTTGCCGCGCTCAGAACCGTCTCGCGAACTAAACGTGATCCTATCGAGATCACGATTGACACCGACGATCATTTCCCATTTCATCCAAGCTAACGATTATCTTTTACCGGCTGCAGCGGCTCGGGCCGCGCGCGCCGGGGCTGATCCACGGCCGAGTCCGCAAAGGACGACGAGCAATAATCACCATCACTGAGGGATATCACATGTCGGCGCGGTTTGCGGGCCGCAGCGTCGCTTCGCTTCGCCTCTACGCGGCAGTGGCAACCCAAAAGGTTTCGCCATTCCGACGGCGAGCCGATCGAGCGCGAGGTGATGTTCAACTCAAGCGCCTCAGCTGCGACCAACGTAATCCAGAGCGCGTATTCACGCCCGAGCAGGAATGGGGCATCAAGGTGTCGTGCCCAAGCGGTCAGCACACGTACCAGCAGCTGTGCCTGTTGACGCAGTCCGGCAAGCTGCCGTGGGACCTCCGCGCCGATCAGGGATCATCACGGTGCGCCACTGATCCCAAACCCGTGGTTCTGAGGTCCCAAATGCTAACTCATATCGGACGCTAACCGATGTTTCGTGGCGTGAACGGTGACATCTCATTCTGGTACGCCGATATTGGCGGCGTGCCGAAGCTCCGCCCCAAGCTGGAGCGAGACATCGAGGTCGACGTTTGCATTGTCGGGGGCGGTTTCACTGGCCTTTGGACTGCATATTACCTGAAGAAGGCGCGTCCAGAGATTGGGGTGGCCGTGCTCGAACGCGAGTTCGCCGGATTCGGTGCGTCGGGGCGCAACGGCGGCAACATGACCGGCCGGTTCACCTGGTCACGCGAGCGATACCTCGGGCGCTCAACGCCTGATCGCCTCGCCGCCATGGAGCTCGCCTTGCGGAACACCGTGGCCGAGGTCATTGGCGTTACGCGTGAGGAGGGGATCGATGCAGACATTGTCCACAGTGGCAACCTCACGATCGCGACCAACCCCGCTCAGCTTGAGCGGATCAAGACGATCTATGAGAATGCGCTCTCCCGTCGGGACGTTCCGGCCGAAGAGGTGGAGCTGCTGTCAGCATATGAGAGCGACGCGCGGGTTAAGCTGAGCCAAGCAGTCGCTGCGGTCCGCAGCACGTACTCGGCGCGCGTCCAACCGGCAAAGCTCGTTCGCGGTATCGCCGCCGCCGCGGAGCGCGCCGGGGCCGTCATCTACGAGGGAACTGGGGTTGCTGAAATATGCGCGAGGCAGGTCCGCACAAGCAGTGGCCGGACGGTTCGCGCCAACGTCATCGTACGGGCGACCGAGGCCTATACGGCGCAGCTGCCCGGTTTTGCTAGGGCCATGGTTCCGCTCAGCAGCGCGATCATTGTAACCGAACCGCTCTCCGACGAGATGTGGTGCCGCATCGGCTGGCAGGGACGCGAGACCGTCAGCGACCCCTCCTGGGGCCATAACTACTGCCAGCGCACGCGCGGCAATCGCCTAACCATCGGCGGTTGGGGAGATCCGTACCGCTACGGATCAGGTACGGACGCGAAGGGCGAGATCCGACAGGCG
>NZ_JAFATE010000287.1 GCF_019244115.1 Bradyrhizobium sp. | reverse complement strand
GCCGACGTGCAGGAGGTCGCGCGCGGCATTGGTCTCGACAACCGCATCGGCTCGAAATTTTTGCATGCCGGACCCGGCTTCGGCGGCTCGTGCTTTCCGAAGGACACCCGCGCCTTGGTCAAGATCGCGCAGGACCACGACGCGCAGCTTCGCATCGTCGAAGCCGTGCTCGGCGTCAACGACAACCGCAAGCGCGCGATGGCGCGCAAGGTGGCGGGCGCCGCCGGCGGGTCGTTGCGAGGCAAGACGGTCGCGGTGCTCGGGTTGACCTTCAAGCCCGACACCGACGATATGCGCGAGGCGCCGTCGATCCCGCTGGTCACAGGCCTGCTCGACATGGGCGCAAAAGTGCGCGCGCATGATCCGATCGGCATCGAGCAGGCGAAGAAGGAATTACCCGACATCGAATATTGCAACGACCCTTATGCCTGCGCCGACGGCGCTGATGTCATGGTACTGGTGACGGAATGGGTGCAGTACCGCGCCATGGACCTGGAGCGGCTGAAGGCGACAATGGCGCAGCCCATCGTTGTCGACCTGCGGAATGTCTACCGGGCCGAGGACATGGCGGCGCTCGGCTTCATTTATGAGAGCGTCGGGCGCCCGCCCCAGGCGCGGCGGTAGGGCCCGGTTGGTTGTCATACCCCGCGCAGGCGGGGTATCCAGTACTCCCGATGCTTCCTTGTCGGTGAGCTCTGAGTTTACTGGATCACCCGCTTTCGCGGGTGATGACGGATGCGATCATTGCCCCGTACCTTCGACACGCCTCTTCCGATCGACGCCGTGCTCGACGAATTGTTGCGCACGCTGCAGCAGCGGAATGCCGCCGTGCTGGTCGCGCCGCCGGGCGCCGGCAAGACCACGCGCGTGCCGCTCGCGCTGCTCGACGAGCCCTGGGCTGCGGGGAAAAAAATCATCGTGCTGGAGCCGCGGCGGATCGCCGCGCGCGCCAGCGCCGAGCGCATGGCCAAAACCTTGGGCCAGCGCGCCGGCGAGACCGTCGGCTATCGCGTCCGCTTCGGTTCAAAGATCTCGCACGCGACCCGGATCGAGGTCGTCACCGAGGGCATTTTCTCTCGGCATATCCTCGACGATCCGGAGCTGACCGGCGTCGCCGCCGTGCTGTTCGACGAATTCCATGAGCGTTCGCTCGACGCCGATCTCGGCCTCGCTTTGGCACGCGACGCCCAGACCGGCCTGCGTGAGGATCTGCGCCTCCTCGTAATGTCAGCAACCCTCGACGGCGCGCGGGTCGGCAAGCTCTTGGGCGACGCGCCGGTCGTGGCCAGCGAAGGCCGCGCTTTTCCGGTGGAGACGCGCTATCTCGGCCGCAGGTCCGATGCACTCCTCGAGCGGCAGATGGCGGACGCCATCGCCACGGCATTGCGCGCGGACACTGGCTCGGTGCTGGCTTTTCTGCCCGGCGCCGCCGAGATCCGTCGGACCCAGACTTTCCTCGCCGAGCGGATTCATGATGCGGCAACCGAGATCGTGCCGCTGTTCGGCGCGCTCGATGCGGCCGTGCAGGATCGCGCGATCGCGCCGGCGCCGAAAGGCCAGCGCAAGGTGGTGTTGGCGACATCGATCGCCGAGACCTCGCTCACCATCGAGGGCGTGCGCATCGTGGTGGATTCGGGGCTCGCCCGCGTGCCGCGCTACGAGCCCGACATCGGCCTGACGCGGCTCGAGACCGTACGCGCCTCGCGCGCGGCGGTCGATCAGCGCCGCGGCCGCGCCGGGCGCACTGAGCCCGGCATCTGTTACCGGCTGTGGGATGAGCCGCAGACCGCATCGCTGGCGCCGTTCACCCAGCCAGAAATCCTGTCCGCCGACCTGTCCTCGCTGGTGCTCGATCTCGCGCAATGGGGCGTCAGCAATCCGGCGACTTTGTCCTTCCTCGACGCGCCGCCTGCGCCAGCGCTGAAGGAGGCCAAAAATCTGCTCCGCGAGCTCGACGCGCTCGATGCCGATGGCCGCATCACCGAGGAGGGCAAGAGCCTGCGCGCGCTGGCGCTGCCACCGCGGCTGTCGCGGATGATCGTGGATGCGCATCGCTTCGGGACCGGCGAGGCCGCAGCTGATATTGCCGCCATTCTCACCGAGCGCGGGCTCGGCGGCGACAGCATCGATCTCGACGCGCGGCTCGATCAGTTCCGCCGCGATCGCTCGCAGCGTGCGGTGAGCGCCCGCGACATGGCCCGGCGCTGGGCCGCGCAGGTGGCGTCGGGCGAGCTAGTTCCAGATGGAGGGACTGCAACGCACCTTGCTCATTCGGGCCGCGCGAACGGTCTAGCAGCCCCCTCGCCCCTTGCGGGGGAGGGTCGGGGAGGGGGGGCCACAACAGCGGTCTCTCGTCTGGGCACCCCCACCCCCGACCCCTCCCCGCAAGGGAGAGGGGAGCCGAGCAGCCGTGCGCCCCGCACTAGGGGGGAACGCAGAGAGTCATCGCGGGACAGCAAAAGAAGTTCAGTTCAGGCGGCGGTAGAGCTCTCCACCGGAGTCATGCTGGCCTTCGCGTTTCCGGATCGGGTCGCACGCAACCGTGGCAATGGCAGTTTTGTGCTCGCCAACGGCCGCGGCGCGATGGTGGAGCAGACCTCGGCGCTGGCGCGCGCGCCCTTCATCGCGGTCGGTGAACTCACCGGGACCGCGGCTTCGGGGAAAATCCTGCTGGCGGCGCCGATCTTGCAAGACGAGATCGAGCGACATTTCGCCGATCACATCGAAGTCGCGGACGAGATTTTCTTCGAACGCGGCGCGGCGGCCCTGCGCGCGCGGCGCCGCACCACGTTGCATGCGATCACGCTGTCGGAATCCCCGCTTGCAATCTCGCCGTCGGAGGAGAGCGCGCGCATCCTGGCCGATGGCCTGATCGCGCTCGGCTTCGACCGGTTGCCCTGGTCGAAGACGGCCAGGCAATGGCGCGACCGCGTCATGTTCCTGCGCAAGGCCGAAGGCGAGAGCTGGCCCGACTTGTCAGACGATGCGCTCATCGCACGACGCGCGGACTGGCTCGTGCCCGCGCTCCACGACAAGACCTCGCTGAAGGATTTGTCTGCTTCGGATCTCTCGGATGCCGTCATGGCGTTGCTGCCCTGGGACTTGCGCGCGCGGCTCGATCGCGAGGCGCCGACGCATTTCGAGGCGCCCACGGGCAGCATGCTCGCGATCGACTACGAGGCCGAGCAGGGACCGACCATCGCGGTCCGGCTTCAGGAGCTGTTCGGCCTCGACACGCATCCATCCATTGCCAGGGGCAGCGTGCCGCTGGTTCTGGAGCTGCTGTCGCCGGCACAGCGACCCGTGCAGGTCACGCGCGACCTGCCGGGCTTCTGGCGCGGCAGCTACGCGGCGGTCCGTACCGACCTCCGCGGACGGTATCCCAGGCATCCATGGCCCGACGATCCCGCGAGCGCTCTTCCGACGCGACGCGCCAAGCCGCGCGGAACTTGAGGCCATTCGCTGCCGTGCGAGACCTGAAGCGGCACGCGCTCCAGCCAAGTTAACGCTTCGCTCATCCTTTTCGTCAAAATGGCAGGACGAGCCAATCCCGTTTAGTCGCGCGTTGCTGGCGCCCATGGTCAAATCGCCGGCCCAAAGAACCAGGTTTGTGGCGTGATGCGTAACATAATGATCTTCGCGGCGATCCTGATTGGTCTCGGCACCTTCATGGCGCAAGTCGCGGAACGGATGACGCCGCGTCCGGCCGCTGCGAGCACGTCAGCCTCCGCGGCGACCGTCGGACGAAGCCCAGCGCCGGCGGCCGCCGCCGTGCAGGCGGGATTTCGCAGCCTTTCCATTCCCCGCGATAATCGCGGCCACTTCCTCACCGAGGGACGGATCGATGGCCAGCGCATCAGCTTCATGGTCGACACCGGCGCCTCGGTGGTGGCGTTGAACGAAAGCTCGGCGGCGCGGTTCGGCCTGCGCCCCTCGGCCGGCGACTACAATGCCGCGGTCGCAACCGCGAACGGCACCGTCAAGGCGGCGCGCACGCGGCTGGCCATGCTGGACGTCGGCGGGTTGATCGTGCGCGACGTCGAGGCCATGGTACTGCCGGACGAGGCGCTGTCGGAAAACCTGCTCGGCCTGTCTTTCCTGTCGAAGCTCAGGCGTTTCGAATATGCCAACGGCCGGATGGTCCTGGAGCAGTAACGGAACGCCTCCAAATCAGCTGAATTATGCAATAATCGCGGCCAGTCGTTCCCGCCGCCTTCCGTCGGACGCGGGCATTCGCTATGCCTGTGTTCCATTTCATTCAGCGTTTGAGGCTGTCCCCATGTTTCCCAAGCCCAAATCCGTGCTTGTCCCGAACACCTATGCCTTCGAATCCGAGCCCATGGTGAAGGCGACCGGCTTTCGCGAATATGACGCGCGCTGGCTGTTCAACAAGGAAATCAACCTGATGGGGATACAGGCGCTCGGCATGGGGCTGGGCGTCCTGATCGCGGAGCTCGGGGCGAAGCAGGAAATCGTCACCGGCCACGATTTTCGCGGCTATTCGGCCTCGATCAAATACGCCCTGATCTCGGGGTTCTTGGCAGCCGGCTGCAAGGTGCACGACATCGGGCTCGCGCTGACGCCAATGGCCTATTTCGCGCAGTTCGAGCTCGACGTGCCCTGCGTCGCCATGGTCACGGCCTCGCACAATGACAATGGCTGGACCGGCGTGAAGATGGGCGCCAACCGTCCGCTGACCTTCGGCCCGGACGAAATGACGCGGCTCAAGGAGATCGTGCTCGAGGCCAAGTTCCAGAACCGCGGCGGCGGCTCCTACCAGTTCCACGAGAATTTCCCGGCGCGCTACATGGCCGACCTCACCAACCGGCCAAAGCTGAAGCGCAAGCTCAAGGTCGTGGCCGCGTGCGGCAACGGCACGGCGGGCGCCTTCGCGCCAAAAGTGCTCGAGATGATCGGTTGCGAAGTGATCCCGCTCGATGCCGAGCTCGATTATACCTTCCCGAGATACAATCCGAATCCGGAAGACCTGGAGATGCTGCACGCGATCCGCGATGCGGTGCTCGCGAATAAAGCCGATGTCGGTCTCGGCTTCGACGGCGACGGCGACCGCTGCGGGGTCGTCGACAATACCGGCGAGGAGATCTTTGCCGACAAGGTCGGCGTCATGCTGGCGCGCGACATGTCGGCGCTGCACAAGGATGCGCAGTTCGTGGTCGACGTGAAATCGACTGGCCTGTTCGTTACCGACCCCGTCCTGCAGCAACAGGGCGCCAAGACCAGCTACTGGAAGACCGGCCATTCCTACATGAAGCGGCGCACCCACGAACTCGGCGCGCTCGCGGGCTTCGAGAAATCCGGCCACTTCTTCTTCAACAAGCCGTTCGGGCGCGGCTATGACGACGGCCTCGTGTCGGCGATCGCGGTCTGCGAGATGCTCGATCGCGCCGCTGGAAAGTCGATGGCCGATCTGAAGAATGCGCTGCCAAAAACCTGGTCGTCGCCGACCATGTCACCGCATTGCGCCGACGAAGCCAAATATGGCGTGGTCGATGCGGTGGTGAAGCATTTTGAAGCCGCACGAAAAGCCGGCGACCAGGTCGCGGGGCAGGCCATCCGCGATCTCGTCACCGTCAACGGTGTGCGCGTCACCGTCGAAGACGGCAGCTGGGGGTTGATCCGCGCGTCCTCCAACAAGCCGGAACTGGTCGTGGTGGTGGAAAGCCCGGTATCCGAGCAGCGCATGCGCGACATGTTCGCGGCGATGGATGGCGTGCTGCGCAGCCATCCCGAAGTCGGCGAATACAATCAGAAGATTTGAAGCGGGGCTCGTCATTCCGGAGCGATGCGAGCATTGAGCGGCAAACGTCTCGAGCTGCGGTGCTTGCGTCTTCGACAATTCCCCGTCGTGTTCGTATCACGCCGCCGGCACGGGCAGCACGGTGACCGACTTTATTTTTTCCATCGCAAAACGTGAGGTGACGTTCTTGAGCGGCACGGCGCTGATCAGCCTCTTGTAAAAGACATCGTAGCTCGGCATGTCGGCGACCACGACGCGCAGCATGTAGTCGACATCGCCAGCCATCCGATAGAATTCCATCACTTCCGGCATCGCGCTGACGGCGTCGGCGAATTTCTTCAGCCAGGCTTCCGAATGGTCGGAGCTCTCGACCGAGACGAAAACGGAAATGCCGAGCCCGATCTTATTCTGATCGACCAGCGCAACCCGGCGGAGAATGACTCCATCCGCTTCCAATCTCTGGATGCGTTTCCAGCACGGCGTCGATGACAGTCCGACCCGGTCGCCGATCTCGGCGACCGACAGCGACGCATCCTCCTGCAATACCATCAGAATCTTGCGGTCGATGGCGTCGAGGCGGCGGCTCGACTCGGAAAGCTGAAGTGCGGGGTCACTCATGAGAAGAACTTTGTTCCATATCTGGGGATTTTCCCCTTTGTATAGAGAAAATTCTTCTCCTTCAAGCGTCCTTTTTCGGCGGACTGACGGCGTGCTCAGGCCGGGCTGCGCCGCAGAAGATCCTCGACCTCAGGCCGGCCGGGAGCCGCGAACGGCCCGCCGAAGCGGGTGCATTTCAATGCCGCGGCGGCCGAGGCGAACCGCAGCGCGTCCGGCAGGGTCATGCCCTCGGTCAGGCCCACCGTGAAGACGCCATGGAACACGTCGCCCGCCCCCAGCGTGTCCACGGTGTGAACCGGAAACGCCGGAGTTTCCTTGAGGTTGCCCTGCTCATCGAGCCAGATGGTGCCGCGCGGCCCGCGCGTTGCGGCCAAAAAGGCCGGCGTCAGCTTGGCCATTTTCTTCAGCGCTTCGCCGTCGTCGGTAACTCCCGCGGTCTCCTGCAGCTGCTCGCTGGAGAAGACGAGGTGCGAGGCGGCGGTCAGCATGCCCTCGCTGCGCGACATCTGCCGGTCGATGTCGACGACCACGGGAATTTTGCGCCGCAGCGCTTCGGCGCAGAGCTCGGTCGAAAAGCTGGCACAGCGGCTCTCGACCAGGATGGCGTCGCAATCCCTGAGCAGAACGTCGGCTGGGGGCAGTTGCACCTTCCACAATCCCGGATCGCGGAAGGTCACGATCGTGCGCTCGCCGCTCGCATCGATCATGATCGCGGAGATCGGCGTCACCAGGCCTGCCATGTGCACCAGGTGGCTGGTATCGATGCGTTCTTCGGCAAGTTTGTCGAAGATGAAGCGGCTTGCCATCTCCGAGGCATCGCCCAGCGGGCCGCAGAGCGAGGCGCGGGCGCCGAGCCGGGCGATCCCGATGGCGGCATTGAGCGCATTGCCGCCGCAGATCTCCTCGAAATGCGACGCGTTCTCCTTGAAACCGCGCTCCGGCACGTGCTCGACGCGAAACGTTCCGTCTCGCACGGGAATACCAATGCAGAGGATGTGGGGGACTTTCTTGGGAGAGCTCATGTCGGAATCCGCCGTTACGGGTCTGGAAGCAATATTATCGGTAGAGACGCCAACCGGTTCCCGGCTTACGCGCCGGGCTTGTCCGCATGCGCCCAGCGGCCGACCAAATGATGGGCGATGGCGAAAGGATGCGGTCCGGCGAGGCCATCCGGATGCTGGCGCGCCAGCATCAACCGCGCTTCGTCCCGGCTAAACCAGCGGGCGTCCTCGAGTTCCGTGTGGTCGACCACGATATCCTCGCTCAGCGCGCGCGCCGTGCATCCGATCATCAGGGATGACGGATAAGGCCAGGGCTGCGTCATGTAATAGCTGACATCCGTGCAGCGGATCGCGCTTTCCTCGAAGATCTCGCGGCGGACCGCGTCCTCGATGGTTTCGGCGGCCTCCACGAAGCCAGCAAGGCAGGAATACATGCCTTGCGGAAACTGCTTCTGGCGGCCGAGCAGGCATTTCTCGCCCGCGGTGACCAGCATGATCACGACCGGGTCGGTGCGCGGAAAGTGCTCGGCCTTGCAGCTCGGACAATCGCGCTTCCAGCCGCCCTCCTTCATGGCCGTGCGTGTTCCGCAATTGGCGCAGTAGCCGTGACGCTGGTGCCAAGAGACCAGCGATTTGGCCATCGCGATCGCCGAGAGCTCGGCCGGCGGCACGATGCCCTGCATGGCCATGCCGCGCAGTTCGGTTACCGCGACGTCCTCGCGGTTGATGAGCTTGTCCGCGGCGGCTTGCGAGATCCCCATGCCGAAAACCGCGGCGCCGTCGCGCAGCCCCAGAAAGATCGTTCCGGGGTTGGCGCCGAATTTGAGCGCCTCGTTGATCGAGAGCAGCGCGCGCGTGCCGCCATTCTCGCGCTTCACCACAAGCGAATCGCGATGCACCACATAGGCCCGCGTAGCGGGATGGCCCTCGAACGCGAGGAGCTTGTCGTCATGACGGCGCAGATGCGCCGCGCGATCGAGGATATTGTTGACGAAAGCGGGTCGGCCCAGGGGAAATGAATCGAATGCTGACATTTGTTGTTCTCAACCCAACCAGATCTTGCGGCGCAGCGCGCTGATGAAATTCCTGACCTCCTCGGGGTCGTGGGGCAGCGCCGGCATCACGCCCCACACCGGGCGCGGCCAGGCGGCATCGCTGGTACGCCGTGCGATGACATGGACGTGAAGCTGCGGGACCACGTTGCCGAGCGCTGCGATGTTCAGCTTGTCGCATTTGGTGATGTCTTTCAGCGCCCGCGCCACGCGGCTGATCTCGGTCATCAATTGCGCCTGCTCGATCTCGTCGAGGTCAATGATCTCGACCGCGCCGTCACGCCGCGGCACCAGCAGCAGCCAGGGATAATGCGCGTCCTGGATCACCAGGACACGGCACAGCGGCAGGTCGCCGATGTCGATGGTGTCTTTCTTGAGCTGGGGATGCAGCGACCAGGCGGGATCGGACATTCGCGGTTCCCAAGCCCGGAAATGATCGGGCATTTAGAGTGCCTTCGGAAGAGCAAAGGGTGGCGGGTTTCATATCAAGGCGTCATCGTCAGCGAAAGCGCATGATCCGTACTGGATACCCCGCTTTTCGCACGTCATGACAGCACAGGCCCCGCTTGCTTTCTCGGGCTTTTGGCCCCAAATAGGGACCGGGAGATTGGCGGTGGACGAGCCACTCGCCAACCGGGTCAGGTCCGGAAGGAAGCAGCCCTAACGAGGTCCGGATCGGGTCGCTCGTCAGTCTCCTACCTGCTTTTTTCGAGCGAGCGGTGCGACCGGGCCGACCCTGGGGCGCCTGCTCGTGCTCCTTTCCGCAAAAGCCGGCCGAAAGAGACTTCAATTGCGGATCGATCGATGACCGATGCTGGCGCTCCTTCCGATCGGCCTGACAGCGCCGGTCAAGCCGGCCTCGACGTCGGTGCCGCTGCCAGGCCATACCGGGTTCTGGCGCGCAAATACCGTCCCTCCTCTTTTGACGATCTGATCGGCCAGGACGCGCTGGTCCGCACCATTTCCAACGCCTTCGAGACCCATCGGATTCCGCAGGCCTGGATCCTGACCGGCGTGCGCGGCGTCGGCAAGACCACGACCGCGCGCATTCTGGCGCGCGCGCTGAACTACGAATTGTCCGACGGGTCGGTGCAGGGGCCGACCATCCACATGCCCGTCCTCGGCACGCATTGCCAGGCCATCATGGAAAGCCGGCACATGGATGTGCTGGAGATGGACGCGGCCTCGCACACCGGCGTCGACGACGTGCGGCAGATCAATGACAGCGTGCGCTATGCGCCGGCGAGCGCCCGCTACAAGGTCTACATTATCGACGAAGTCCACATGCTCTCGACGGCGGCGTTCAATGCTTTCCTGAAGACGCTGGAGGAGCCGCCGGAGCACGCCAAATTCGTCTTCGCCACGACCGAAATCCGCAAAGTTCCGGTGACGGTGCTGTCGCGCTGCCAGCGTTTCGACCTGCGGCGGGTCGAGGCCGACGTGCTGATGGCGCATCTCGGCACTATCGCAGGCAAGGAGGGTGTCGAGATCGAGCCCGAGGCGCTCGGGATCATTGCCCGCGCCGCCGAAGGATCGGTGCGCGACTCCTTGTCGCTGCTCGACCAGGCGATCGCGCATGCCGCCGGCCCGGTGCACGCCGACGCGGTGCGGCAGATGCTGGGGCTCGCCGACCGCACCCGGGTGATCGACCTGTTCGAGCATCTGGCCCGCGGCGATATCGCGAGCGCGTTCCGCGAGTTCCGCGACCAGTACGACACCGGGGCCGATCCGATCGTCGTGCTCTCGGATCTGGCCGAGTTCGTCAACTTCGCGACCCGGGTCAAGTACGTGCCGGCGCTGGCCGACAACGTCGCCTTCAGCGAGACCGAACGGCTGCGCGCGCGGGATTTTGCCGCAAAACTGTCGATCCGGGTGCTGTCGCGGATGTGGCAGATGCTGCTCAAGGGCATCGCCGAAGTGCAGACGGCCACCCGGCCGGCCGCGGCTGCGGAAATGGTGCTGGTGCGCATCGCC
>NZ_JAFATE010000049.1 GCF_019244115.1 Bradyrhizobium sp. | reverse complement strand
GCGCACGGAGCCTAAATGGACCTCCGGCTGGCCCAAAAGCATCTGAAAGAAGCGGAACAACATGTTCTGCTGGGCCGGCAGCACGTTGCGCGACAGCTCGAGATCATCCGCAAACTGGAGCGCGGAGGCCATTCGACCGTTCTGGCGGCAGACCTGCTTGCAACCTTCCGCCTGGTTTTGGCCAATCACATTGCCCATCGTGATCTGATCCGGAGCGAACTGGCGCAATAAGGTGTTGCGCAACAGCGGCGAACTCGCCGACCTCTGCGCGCTCGAACCATCCTGGTTCGAGGACGATCCGCAGGTCGCACAGCTGGTGGCAGGCGGACGCGGTCGTGGCCGTGCGAAGCTCGTGACCTATCTGCTGCAGAGCGCCTTTGCGCGCCGTCGTCACAAATGGGCCGATATATTCCTGCGGACGGCGCTGTGGATGCGCGAGGCGCCGCCTGAGGAGGAGCTCTGCTGGCGCGATCTGACGGTCGTTTCCAAGGCGCTTGCGGACGGGCGGGATCTGACCGGGATCGGGCTCATGCGCAACATCGCGAAGCGCACGATCGCCGTGCTGTCGAGCGAGGAGCGGGCCCGGATGTAGCGGTCCAGCGTGGCAGGCGTTGCATCGGTTCGCCGGACCCGGCTCCTGAGATTCTACAATGAAATTTCAATCTGAATTTGCAGCCTCTGCGGCGCCATTCTCCATTTCAAAGCGTAATGATGGACAGCGTATCCACGGACCCCAATGCCGCCTCGTTCGATTCGGTCGTCGATGACGTTTTCAGCCGCATCGCGTTGCGTTACGACCTGCTGTGCGACCTGTTCAGCCTTGGCATCCACCGCATCTGGAAGCGGCGGATGGCGCGGCGCATCGCCGCCTCGCGCTGGGACAACATGCTCGATGTCGCGGCCGGCACCGGCGACATCGCCCTGCGCGTGATCCGCCGGCTCGATGGCGCGACGACGCGGAGCTGCGTCGTCTCGGACATCTGTCCGGCGATGCTCGACGTCGCTAGACGGCGCGCAGGCCGGCTTGCTAGCGCCGTGCAATTTCGGGTGTTCGACGCCCATCGGCTGGTGGAAGTCCCAAGTGCCAGCGTGGACCTCTATTCGATGTCGTTCGGCATGAAGATCTGCGATTTGCAGAAGCATCTCGGTGACGATGCCCTCGACATGGTCGCCTGAGCGCGGGCGAAGCTGCGCTTTCGAGATCTTGCGTCTGCGTGCCGAACTCCGGTCACCTCGGAGCGGCCGCGGACGATCGCGGTTCGTCCTGCGGCAGCAGACCCACCGTCACGTTCAATGAATTCGGTTGTCCCTGCCGGACCATGGCGAACTGGATCGAGGAGCCGGGCGCCGTCGCATGGATCTTCCTGGTCAGTTCGTGGGCGTTCTTGATCGTCTCTCCGTCCACCGAGGTGATGACGTCGCCACGCCGCAGCCCGGCCTTCGCGGCGGGACTGTTTTGCTGAACGCCTGCGACGATTGCGCCATGCAGATTGTTTTCGCCGAGGCTGTCGGCAATGTCGCGGGTGACGGATTGGACTTCGGCCCCCATCGATCCGCGCGTCACGGAGCCCTTGTCCTTGAGCTGTGCGATCACGTCCCTCACCGTGTCGGCGGGGACCGCGAAGGCGATTCCGGTCGAGCCTCCGGACGGCGAAAAGATCATGCTATTGACGCCGATCACGTCGCCATCGGTATCGAAGCTCGGCCCGCCGGAATCGCCGCTGTTGATCGTCGCATCGATCTGCAGCAGGCCGTCCATCGGACCCGTTTCGATCTCGCGCTCGCGGGCCGACACGATGCCGGCCATCAGCGTCAGGCCAAGCCCGAAGGAATTGCCGGCAGCGAGGATCCAGTCGCCGACGCGCGGGGGCCGATCGGCAATCCTGACGAAGCTGAAATCGGTGCGTCCATCGACCTTGATCAATGCCAGATCGCTCAGCTTGTCCCTGCCCGCGACCCGCGCCGTATAGGTCTTGTCGTCGCTGGTATGGACCTCCGCCTCATCGCTGTCTTCGACAAGACGGCTGCTGGTGACGGCATAGCCATCCGCGGAGATGAAGAAGCCTGATCCGACCGCCACTAATTCGGGGGCTTCCGAGTCCGCTTGCGCATCGGCGGGATCGGGCGGCGGGGCGTCGTCCTTGCGACCCTCCTGCTGCGGCGTGCCGAATTCGAACGACTGGCCGGGCAGGGTCTTGCGCGTCAGGGCTTTGGAGGTGACGCCGATCACGGCGGCTTGAACCTTTTGTGCAAGCTCGGCGAAATCGCCGGGTCCACCACGATACGCGCGGTCTGTAACAGGGTGCAGGAGGATCGCAGGCGGGGCCGCGGAATCGGTGCGGTCGATCGTGGCTGTTTGCGCCAGCGCTGCGCCGATCAGAGCCGTAGAACCGATCATCCCGCCCAGGATCGCCGCGCTGGGCCGGCCGAAGAACTTGTCGTGAGCCATTTCCGCTTTTTCCCTTCAGGCGTTGCGGATGCCACCCGGGACCTTGACGTCCAACAATCTGTCAGGCGCGAGGTTCCTCCGCCGTATGACGTGAAGGGCGCTCCTTCCGCATTCGCCTTGCACCTCAGAAACGGCCGCTGATTCAGGAATACCGGCACGGCGCGGCAGTTATGCCGGCACTCCGGAACAGCGCCGCCGGCCGGCTCGCTCCGCGCCGATCAGCGGCTGCTGCACGAGAGTCTCGAGGATGAAAAGCGCATGGACGCGTTGCTGACGTCGCCGGCAAGAGCAAGATCAATCGGGGCGCGCTTGCGGCGTGGCGCGTCGTCGAGCTTACGAGGGGCGATCGTCTGCTTCGTAGGACACTGCCGCTTTCGCGTCGGGCTCGCACGCGCTTGCCTGATACTTGCCCAGTCTCGACGGGCAAATCACTGCAGCTTCGCGCGGTCCTGTCCAGTCCTTCGCGAAAAAATAAATTGCTTGGCTATTTGCGGAAATCAGAAGTGGATGTCCGCATTCCGCCTCGATGCATCGCGTCGCGCGCGCGGCGTGTCACGCGCTCGCCGCAGTCCGTCAAGCGATGCCACGCATTTCGAACGCGCTTTAGACTGCAACAGCCGTACCATGCAACCGATGCTTTTTGTTCCAACCAACAATGACGGTAAAGGGTTGCGCATCTTCACGTGCAGCTGTCCGCAGATGCGGCGCTTTCATGGCGAAAATCTGCGATGTTGTACCGCAGCAACCAAAAGCCCTTGATCGATCCGGTGATTTCGCGAAGAGTGAAGATGGGTGTGCTTCCGGGGGACAGTCCGGTGTGGGACCCACGAAGTTTTCGACTGCGGAATTTTCTGGCGATCGTGTTCGCTGCGGTGCTGATCGCGGCGATCCTTCGCCATGTGCTCCACGTCTATGGCGGGATTCCGCGTGAGGAGATTCGGGCGGACGCGTTCATTGCAATTCTGATCGTTGCGGCCGTGACGGTGTTCGTTCAGCGGTTCTCGCGACGATGAGGCCTGCCTGATCCGGCTTCAACCGATCGTTTGAGCCTGGTCTTCGCGGAAGACCGCCGCACATGTTTCCGGTTCGCGCTCGAGTTCTTCGTATTCGACGGTGATCGAAACACGCGGAACATTGCGCCCGCCGAGCCGCGTCAGCCAGGTCTCGGGTTCGGGCCTCGGATGATGGACGCGCAGGATCTTGATCGAGGGATTTTCGGACAGCCAGCGATCGCGGCAAGCCTCGGCGTCGTCGTTGTCTCGGCCTAGGATCATGTGCTGTTTCATGTCGGTTTTTTTCTACCATCCGGTCGGCGCCATCTTCTGTGAAGAGCATCACAGGATTGTGGAGAATAGATCAAGGCCGCGGTGGTAAAAGGGTTTATGACACCGGGATTCTACGGGGAAAATGGTATCGTGAGGTGCGCTCGCAAATTTTTTTTGCACTCGATTGCATACAACATCGTGAATGACAAGATAACCCCCGCGGCGCCGATGCCGGCGTGGTTGTCTGAAGCCGGCGCGGCAGCCTGTCCGCGATACACGTTTTGCGCGTGCTTTCGCTGGTCGGCTACCCGATAACCCCTTGATCCCAGTGCAGCTTTGGATTTGGCGTTGGCGTGTCGAAATCGCGGCGGGCGGGACGTGAGCGTCACATCCGCGTGACCAGCCGCGTTGGTCGCCTCCTTGGCTCAGGCGGCGCGCACGGCGCCGAGGAAACCCGCGACTTTATCGCGCAGCATGTCCGCCTGCTTCGACAGCTGACCAGCCGCGCCCAGCATCTCCCTGGCCGCCGTGCCCGTCGCGTCGATGGTGTGCGTCACCGCATTGATGTTGTCGGCGACTTCGCCGGTTCCGGACGCTGCCTGGCTGACCGAGCGCGCGATCTCTTTCGTTGCGAGACCTTGCTGCTCGACGGCGGTCGCAATCGTCTTGGCGATGTCGCTGATCTGGCCGATGGTGCCGCTGATGCCCTGAATGGCGCTGACCGTGTCGCCGGTTGCGCGCTGCATGGCGCTGATATGCGCGCTGATCTCCTCGGTCGCCTTGGCGGTCTGGCTGGAGAGGTTCTTGACCTCGGAGGCAACGACCGCAAAACCGCGGCCGGCATCGCCCGCGCGGGCCGCCTCGATGGTGGCGTTGAGTGCGAGCAGGTTGGTCTGGCTGGCGATCGCGTTGATCATGTCGGTGACGGCGCCGATCTTGGCCGCCGCTTCCGCGAGGCTGTTGACCAGATCATTGGTGCGCGCGGAAGCTTGCACCGCTTCGGCGGCAATCGCCGAGGACGTTCCGACCTGGCGATTGATCTCGGCGACCGAACTCGACAGTTCCTCGGTCGCACCCGCCACCGACTGCACATTGGTGGACGCCTGCTTGGAGGCGGCGGCGACCGCGGTGACGCGCTGCGCGCTCTGCTCCGCGGTCCGGCTCAGCGACCCCGCCGTCGTCTCGACGCCCTTCGCGGCCGCCAGCACGGTGCTGGCGATGGTGCCGATCATCTGTTCGAATTCGCCGGCGAGTTTTGCCATGACGCGCTGCTTCTCCTCGCGCGCGGCGACGAGGTCGGAGATGTCGCGCCGATAGCTCAGCACGACGGGCTGGCCGTCGATCTCGGCGGGCACCAGCGTGACTTGCACCGGCATGTGGGCGCCGTCGGCGCGGCGGGTGATCCATTCGAAGCGCGCCTGGCCTTCCCTTATCGCCAGCGCGACCTTCTCCTTCGCAACATCGGCGGAGCGGCGGCCATCCGGCTGCAGTTCGGGCGCCATGTCGGCCGGCGACCGCGACAGCAGGTCGGCCTTGGCGCGATAGCCGCCGAAGCGGACAGCGGCCTCGTTGCAGGCGATGATTTTTGCGCCCGACAGCACCAGAATCGCGTCGCAGCTGCGTTCGAACGCCGCCTGCCACACCATGTTGTCGCGGTTGTGCTGGGCCGAGCCGGAAAAGAACTTCATGGGGGCAATCCGCTTTTAAGGGAATGTTTGCCACCCATAACAAGGAGATATTAACCAAACGCTTACTGGCGCTGGTCTGCACACGCGGCGGTGGAAGACCGGTCGCTCAGGCCTGCACCAGCATCAGCCGCGCGGCGCGGCCGTCGAGCCCCGAACGATCAGCTGCGGTGCGAGCACGACGTGGTCGTGGCGCGCATCGGGATCGCGGATCTGCGCGAGCAGAAGGCGGGCCGCTCTGTCGCCCATCTCGCGCTGCGCAATGCGTACGGTGGTCAGGGGCGGCGAGAGCATGTCGAGATAGGGCATGTCGTTATGCCCGACAACGGACACCTCGTTCGGGCAATTCAGCCCGCGTTCGGCGAGCGCGTCATAAACCCCGAGCGCCAGCAGGTCATTGGCGGCAACGATCGCGGTCAGATCAGGCCTTCGTTCCAACAGGCGCAGTGCCGCGGCGCGTCCCGCCTCGCGCGTATAGCCAGGTGCGGCCTCGACGGCGATCTCCTCTCCCGGAACCCCGGCCTGCGCCATGCCGGCCTCGAAACCTGCGCGGCGCAGCGCGCCGGTCGAGATGTCCTGCGGGCCCGCGACATGGCCGATCCGGCGATGACCGAGCGCAAGCAGATGGTCGACTGCGAGCCTGATCCCGGCTTCGTCATCGCTGGCGACCGAAGGCACCAGCTTTCCGGCATCGGTGCGGTTGACGAGCACGACCGGGATGCTTGCGTCGATGCAATGCTCGACGACGGGGTCGTGCAGCGACACGGTGGCGAGAACCAGGCCATCGACCCCGCGTGCGATCAGACGATCGGCAAGCTCCACCGGCGATCCGTGCGGTCCCACATCGACGACGATGGTCGCATAGCCCGCCTCATGCAGCGCTTCGGCCACCCCGCCAAGCACCGGCGGAAAGTTAGGGTCGGCAATATCAGGCGCGAGCACGCCGACAAGGCCGGAGCGTCCCGTGCGCAGGCCGGCGGCGGTGATGTTGGGCCGATAGCCCAGGGCGGCGGCAGTGGCGCGGATCCGTTTCGCCACATCGTCTGCGACGAGATGGCTCATCGCAGGGCTGAGCGCGCGCGAGACGGTCGAGGGATGCACGCCGCAGCGGGACGCCACGTCCTTGATCGTCGGGCGCGACGGGGCCGCGGCCTTCGCCCGGCGCCGGCTCAGGCTCTCATGGTTGTGGTTCATTCGGGCTCTCTCAACGCGTGTCCTTCCATCTGCGATCTTGTAAGCTCGATTCGTCAACCTTGACATGCCTCATGGACGGGCAATAAAACCTCTGCAAACGTTTGCATAACTAAGTTCTGTGATAAGGCTGGAGACGCCGGATGAATGTTCCGAATGCGCTGAAACCAAACCTGGTCAGCCCCGAGCATCTGAATCCCCATTGGCGCTGGGATCGCGCGATCCCCTCCCATGGTCATATCTCGGTTGATTTCGAGCGTCGGGTCGATTTCGACCGTTTGCGCCGCTACCGCCTGGCCCGCGCCCGTGCCGCGCTGAAGGCGTCCGGCTGCGGCGCCTTGCTGCTCTTCGATGTCAACAATATCCGCTACGTCACGGGGACCAAGATCGGCGAATGGGAGCGCGACAAGCTCTGCCGCTTCGCGCTGCTCGCCGGTGACGGAGAGCCGATCGTCTGGGATTTTGGCTCGGCCGCCGTCCATCACCGGATCTATTGCGATTGGCTCGCGCCGGACAATTGCCGGGCCGGCATGCTCGGAATGCGCGGCACGGTGCCGCCCGCGGTCGGATTGATGAAGGCGCATGCCGAAGAGGTCATGAGCCTGCTCCGCACAGCAGGTGTCGCCGACATGCCGGTCGGCGTCGACATCGCGGAGACGGCGATGTTCTTCGAACTGCAGAACGCAGGAATGAAAGTGGTCGACGGCCAGCAGATCATGCTGGACGCGCGCGAGATCAAGAACATCGACGAGATCATGCTCTTGAACCAGGCGGCCGCGATGGTCGATGGCGTCTATCATTCGATGTACGAGGCGCTGAAGCCCGGCGTGCGCGAGAACGAGATCGTCGCGCTCGCCAACAAGCTGCTCTATGAGATGGGCTCAGATGATGTCGAGGCGATCAACGCGATCTCGGGCGAGCGCTGCAATCCGCATCCGCACAATTTCACCGACCGCATCCTGCGCCCGGGTGATCAGGCCTTCTTCGACATCCTGCAGTCCTATCAGGGCTATCGCACCTGCTACTACCGCACCTTCAACATCGGGCGCGCCACGGCCGTCCAGCGCGACGCCTATAAGCGCTGCCGCGAATGGCTCGACAATGCGATCGCCCTGATCAGGCCGGGCGTCTCGACCGACACCGTCGCAAAGGTCTGGCCGAAGGCGGAGGAGTTCGGCTTCCCCAGCGAAATGGCCGCGTTCGGCCTGCAGTTCGGCCATGGTCTGGGCCTCGCACTGCACGAGCGGCCGATCATCTCGCGCCTCGTCTCGCTCGAACATCCGATGGAGATCAAGACCGGCATGGTGTTTGCGCTGGAGACCTATTGCCCGGCGAGCGACGGTTTTTCGGCCGCGCGCATCGAGGAGGAGGTCGTCGTCACCGACAAGGGCTGTCAGGTCATCACGCTGTTTCCGGCGGAAGAACTGCCGATCGCCAACCGCTACTGAACCCGACAACAACAGAGGAGAGGAACGATGACAGCGAAACATTCGCTGGGCTGGATCGGCATGGGCCGCATGGGTTTTCCGATGGCCGAGCGCCTGTTGAAGGCGGGCCATCCCGTGTCGATCTGGAACCGCACCCGCGCCAAGGCCGAGCCGCTCGCGGCGAAAGGCGCGACGATCGTTGATCGCCCAGGTGATCTTGCCGGCCAGGACATCGTGTTCTCGATCGTCTCGACGGGGAAGGATCTCGAACAGGTCTATTTCGGCAGCAATGGACTGGTCGCCGGCGGCTCGGCCTCGCGGCCCAAAATCCTGGTCGACTGTTCCTCGATCGGCATCGAGCAGTCGGAAGCGATCCGCGACGACTTGAAAAAACGCGGCTGCGACTTCATCAGCGCGCCGGTCTCCGGCAACGGCAAATGCGTCAAGGCGGGCAAGTTGTCCTCCGTGGTGTCGGGGCCGAGGGCCGCGTTCGAACAGATCGAGCCTTATCTGTCGGTGATCGCCGCCTCCGGCGTCTCCTATGTCGGCGAAGGCGAACTCGCGCGCATCTGCAAGATCGCGCACAACGTCTTCCTCGGTGTCGTGATCCAAAATCTCGCCGAGATTACGATTTTGGCCCAAAAGGCCGGCGTGCCGCGGCATGCCTTTCTCGACTTCATGAATGCCAGCGTGATGGGCTCGACTTTCAGCAAGTACAAGAGCAACGCGCTGGTCAATCTCGACTGGACTACGACCTTCACCCCGGCGCTGCTGCGCAAGGACCTCGATCTCGGCCTGAAAGCGGCGCGCGATCTCGACGTGCCGATGCCGGTGACCGCCGCAACACGCGAGGCGCTGCAGAGCCACTTTGGCGCGGCGACGCTGCAGAAGGACCCCGCGGCCTATCTGGAGGAGGATTTTTCGGCACTGCTGGAGACGGTGGCGCTGGCCTCCGGCCTCAAGCTCGAGCCGGAAAACGTGCCGATGCCGACCGGCCTCGAGGTGGAGGGATAAAAGGGGCGGATCATTTTGCGACAAGACCCTTGGCGATTAATCGCCGATAACCGAATGGGGTGATCACATGGATGACGAGCACAAGCTCGCGAGCCTCAAGTCGGCTGTCAAGCATGCCTTTGAACAGATGATTCCGTTCAATCGGGTGCTGGGTCTCTCTGTCGAATCGCTTGACGCCAATTCACCGCGGCTGCGCTTCGAGATGCGGCCGGAACTGGTCGGCAATCCGGTCCGGCAGATCCTGCATGGCGGCGTCATCTCGGCGACCCTCGACGTGGTCGGCGGGCTTGCGATCGCGCTGGCCCTGGCTGCCAGCAAGACGGACGAGGGCAAGATGCATGAGTCTTCGGCGGTACCGCTGCTTCCGAACATCGGCACGATCGATCTGCGCATCGATTATCTGCGACCCGGGCGAGGCCGGTATTTCGTCGCCGCCGGCCGCGTCGTCCGGCTCGGCGGCCGCGTCGCCGTCGTTCACTCCGAGCTCGTGAACGACGCCGACGAGCAGATCGCCACCGGCGCGGCGGCGTATATGGTCGGTTGAATTTCTATTCCACAGGGTCGGCCATGGCTCAACTCCCCGTCCGCGCCCGCCGTCCCTCGATCGGATAGGCCGGATCGTTGTAGCCCGGCGTCGAAGGATGGCCTGACACCACGAGCCGGTCGACCAGCGCCTCGTCCTCGGGCGTGAAGCGATAGTCGAGCGCGCGGATGTAGTCGTCCCACTGTGCTTCCGTGCGCGGGCCTGCGATGACCGCGGTGACGAACGACGAGTTCAGCACCCATGAAACGGCGAACTGGCCCGCGGTAATGCCGTTGCTCTCCGCATGCTGCTTGATGATCTCGGCGAGCTTCAGGGATTCCGGCCGCCACTCCGTCTGCATCATGCGCGTGTCGTTGCGGCCGGCCCGCGTCTCCTTGTCCGGTGGCGCATCGACCTTGTATTTGCCGGTCAGGACGCCGCGGGCGAGCGGGCTGTAGGGCACGATGCCGAGCCCGTAATAGCCGCAGGCCGGAAAATGCTCGACCTCGGGCATACGGTTCATCGCGTTGTAGTAGGGCTGGCTCGCCACCGGGCGGTCGATGCCGATGTTGTCGCAGATGTTGCAGATCTCGGCGATGCGCCAGGCGCGGTAGTTCGAAACGCCGAAATAACGCACCTTGCCCTGCCGGATCAGTTCGCCCATCGCGCGCACCGTCTCTTCGAGGGATGTCGCGTGATCCTCCTTGTGCAGATAGTAGATGTCGATGTAGTCGGTGCCGAGCCGCTTCAGGCTTTCCTCGGCCGCCTGCAGCACCCAGCGCCGCGACAGCCCGCCGCGGTTGGGATCCTCGCCCATCGGGTTGGCGAGTTTTGTCGCGAGGATCCAGCCCTGCCTGTTGTTGGAGATGGCGCGGCCGACCGCCTCCTCGGAACCGCCTTTCGAATAGGCGTCC
>NZ_JAFATE010000038.1 GCF_019244115.1 Bradyrhizobium sp. | reverse complement strand
ATCTTCCGTCGAGGAATGTTGCGGCTGCGCCACCGTGTCGTCGGTGCGCGCCAGCGGATCGGTAAAATTGATCGCGAACAGGCGGTCCCGCAAAATGCCGTTGGATTCCATGCGCCAGAACGTCGTCATCCAGATCGGCGCCTGGTCGCCATTGCCGTGAACGAACAACATGGGCGGAATTTCGGCCGCAGGCGCTGTGGCCGGCGCATTTTGCGCAAAGGCGCGCCAATCGAGACTGCCTGCCGCCAAAGGCAGCACGGAAGCGGCCTTCAGGATCGTCCGCCGCGAGAGATTCATGTTTCTTCCCCATGATTTTCAGTATCTTAGCACCACCACGCGGTGCCTTATAGCCGCCGCGTGGACTGGACAGAGAAGGACCTTCGCAGGCATCACAGATGTCCGCAAGGAATCAACAATCACCAGGGGAGGCTTAGCAGGCAGGATGGACGGGCAGATGACCGACAAGCCGAAACGTTCGTTCTTCGCCGGCGACGGCGTCGCCGCCCCCCTGCAGCACACGATCTTTCGGCGGATCTGGCTGGCGAGCCTGCTGTCCAATCTCGGCCTCCTGATCCAGGCCGTCGGCGCCGCCTGGGCGATGACGCAGATGACCTCGTCCGCCGACAAGGTGGCGCTGGTGCAGACCGCCTTGATGCTGCCGGTCATGCTGATCGCGATGCCGGCCGGCGCCGTCGCCGACATGTTCGACCGCCGCATCGTCGCGCTGGTGTCCCTCGCGATCGCGCTCGTCGGTGCGACCACGCTCACGACCCTCACCTTCCTGGGCCTCGTCACCCCGCAGATCCTGCTGGCGCTGTGCTTCGTTGTCGGCAGCGGCATGGCGCTGTTCGGTCCGGCCTGGCAATCCTCCGTCAGCGAACAGGTGCCGTCCGAAACGCTGCCGGCCGCGGTGGCGCTCAACGGCATCAGCTACAACATCGCGCGCAGCTTTGGGCCGGCGATCGGCGGCATCGTGGTCGCGACCGCGGGTGCGGTCGCCGCTTTCGCCGCCAATGCCGTTCTGTATCTGCCGCTGCTGATCGTGCTGTTTCTGTGGCGGCGCGTCAGCGAGCCCGCAAAACTGCCGCGCGAGCGGCTCAACCGCGCCATCGTTTCCGGCGTGCGCTACATCGGCAATTCGCCGCCGATCAAGATCGTGCTGGCGCGCACGCTGGTGACCGGGTTGATCGGCGGCTCGGTGTCGGCGCTGATGCCGCTGGTGGCGCGCGACCTCCTGCATGGCGGCGCGCAGACCTATGGCATCATGCTGGGCGCGTTCGGCATGGGTGCTGTGATCGGCGCGCTGAACATCGGCGCGCTGCGCAAGCAGATGAGCGGCGAGGCCGCGATCCGCGCTTGCGCGCTCGCGATGGGCGGGGCGATCGGCGTGGTCGCACTGAGCCATGAGCCGGTGATCACGGCCGCCGCGCTGGTGGTGGCGGGCTCGGCGTGGATGCTCGCGGTCGCGCTGTTCAATATCGGCGTGCAGCTGTCGGCGCCGCGCTGGGTCGCGGGCCGCTCGCTTGCCGCCTTCCAGGCCTCGATCGCCGGCGGAATTGCGATCGGAAGCTGGGGCTGGGGCCATCTCACCGACGCGGCCGGCGTCGAAGCGGCACTGCTGGTCTCCGGCGCGCTGATGCTGGCCTCGCTCCTGCTCGGCATCTGGCTGACCATGCCGCCGGTCGGACGGCGCGATGAAGACGCCGAGACGCTGGCGGATCCCGAGGTGCGGATCGCGCTCACCGGGCGCAGCGGACCGCTGATCGTGGAAATCGAATACCGCGTCGCGCAGGACGACGCCCGCGCCTTCCACCAGGTGATGCAGGACGTGCAGCTCTCGAGGCAGCGCAACGGCGCCTATGGCTGGTCGGTGGCGCGCGACATCGCCGATCCGGAATTGTGGACCGAGCGCTATCACTGCCCGACCTGGCTCGACTATCTGCGCCAGCGCAACCGCTCGACCCAGTCCGAGCGCGCGCTGCACCAGACGGCCATCACATTCCACATGGGACCCGATCCGATTCGTATCCGCCGCATGCTGGAGCGGCCGTTCGGATCGGTGCGCAAGGACGACCCGCCGGTCAACGACGTGCTGCCGGTGGTCGCGAGCGCCGCGGGCAGCAGCACCTGACGATACTGATCGTCATTCCGCGGCGATGCGAAGCATCGAACCGCGAATGACGTGCTTATTTGCGTAATACGAATCGTGGGCTCGAGGCTACGGGTTCGCGCTACGCACGCCCCGGAACGACGGACTATTGTCACTGCCCGTGGTCGGTCAGGACCTTGTCGCAGGCCTTCGTCAGCCGGGCGCGGTGCTCCTTCAGACAGGTCAGCACGGCCTGGTCGCCATCATTGATCACAGGCCGGCAAAAGCGCGTGACGTCGCGCGCGCAGGCGTCGTGTCCGACCTGCTGGGCGGAGGCACTTGCGGCGAAAACAAGAAGGGGAACCACAACGAGAAACCGGACCATCCGCCTTGCGTCCTCAATCAGTCAACCAGCCGATCCATTTCTAGGCCACGGGCCATCATGGCCGCAACGCATTTTGCCGCCTTCGGGAAAGCCGGCGAGGCACCGAGCGGCTAGTTCGCTGCGACCTTGCCCTTGGCGGCGAGATCGCGGTCCATCACGGCACGGCAGCCACTCGACAACTCGGCGCGATGCTTGAACATGCAGGCGGTGATCGCGGGGATGTTGGGGATGTCGGAGCTGCACAAGCGAAACGCGTCACCGGTGCACATCTGCTGAGCCTCCGCGCTGAAGGCAAAGCTCGGCTGCACGGACAACGCGGACATGGAGGCCGCAAAGGCCAGCACCGCGGCGACCTGACGAATCGTGCGACGGAAAGAGGCGGTCATGTCGGGGCTCCCATTGGCACCGCGGCGCGTGCGGTGCGTTGTTGCGATGGCGGCACGATGCGCTGATGTCATCGCGGCGACTGTGACGGCCATCACAACGGGAGCCTAATCTGTGACAAGCGTCACACCCGAATCGTCAGGGGGCTGAATTCGCGGGCCGAAACGAAGCGTGTTTGTCTGTCGTTAACACTTTCTTCGCATTAATAGCTCGCGCGGCACGTATCAGTGCGCGTCCCCAGGGTCGAGTATCGCGTGGAGCGGGAAAGAATAACATGATGCGCAACCCATTAGCCGCTCTGTCGGCCTGTTTCCTTGTGGCGATCGCGATCGCCGGAATCTGGTATTTTGTTGCTTTCCGTCACGCCGATCAGGCGCCGCTGACGATGGCGGCAAAGCCGGCCGAGCAGCTCCCGCCTGCGTCGGCCAAACTTGCAGCAAAAGATGATGTCGAGATCACGGGCGCGATCGCGAACAAGTCCGCCGCGCCACCCCCGGCGGCGGTCCCTATAGCAGCGCCCGCCGCTCCGCAGAAGGCGGCCTGCGCCAACCCGGACGCGCTCGGCGTCGGCCGCGTGGTCGAGATCGACACCACAGGCGGCCCCGGTTTTGGTTTCGAGCATTTCAAGACCCTCGACTTCCTGGAGCCGAAGGAGGTCGTGCTGACCTTCGATGACGGCCCATGGCCGGGAAACACGCCCGCGGTGCTGAAGGCGCTCGACGACGAGTGCACCAAGGCGGTGTTCTTTCCGATCGGCAAGCATGCGACCTACCATCCGGAGATCCTGCGCCAGGTTCTGGCCGCCGGTCACACGGTCGGTGCGCACACCTGGTCGCATGCCAACCTCAACGGCAAGAAGATGACCGATCAGCTCGCGCAGGATGAGGTCGAGAAGGGTTTTAGCGCGGTGAAATGGGCGCTGGGTGCCGATCCGTCGCCGTTCTTCCGCTTCCCTCAGCTCGAGCACCGTCCCGCGACGATGGCGTATTTCGGCACCCGCAACGTCGCGATGTTCTCCTGCGATCTCGACTCCTTCGACTTCAAGAAGGATGCGACGCCGGACAAGATCGTGAACACCGTGATGACCAAGCTCGACAAGCTCGGCAAGGGCATCATCCTGATGCACGATTTCCAGAAGCACACCGCCGAGGCGCTGCCGACCCTGCTGCGCCGGCTGAAGGCTGGCGGCTATAGCGTCGTGCAGATGACCGCCAAGACAAAGCTGCAGACCCTGCCGGACTATGACGAGGCTTTTGCCAAGGAAGCCAAGCTGCCGACCGCCAGCACGCGTCCGGTCTCCAGCGTCGTGCAGACCGTGGCGCGGTAATTCGTAACGGCGGTCTTCCCTCTCCTCCGCAACGTCCCTCGTCCATGGCCGGGCTCGTCCCGGCCATCCACGTCTCATGCTGCACACTTTCTGTGATGGCCGTCACGTAGCCGCGTTGGAACCTCGTTGAACTCCATCGCCCGGGAGTTCCATAGCCATTTTCCCGCCACAGTTGAAAAACCAGCAGTTGTATTCGAGTCACAGTGTTCCGCACGGAAATCATTTAGAGTTGTAGGCGGAATTCAAAAACACAACCGTTGGGCGGTCGCAGCTGACGGATCAGCGGCGACGGAATGGAGAATTTATGATGCGGAAGATTTGGTTGGTTCCAGCAGCGCTCGCTGCACTCGGCATGGCCACCCCGGCAGCGGCAGCCGATCTGGCGGCGAGGCCGTACGTCAAGGCGCCGCCTCCGGCCATGGTTGCAATCTATGATTGGAGCGGTTTCTACATCGGCGGCAATGGCGGCTGGGGCCAGGCCCGGGCCTGCCTGGACTTCGTAGGCCCGGCTGGAATCCTGACCACTGAGGGTTGCCGGACCGGGTCGGGCGGCGTGGTCGGCGGTCAGATCGGTTATCGCTGGCAGACCGGCGGATTCGTGTTCGGTGTGGAAGGTCAGGGTGACTGGGCCAATCTCAGGGCCTCGCGCGTCAGCCTGATCAATCCAGCCTTCACCGAGCGGGTCAGGGTTGACGGGATCGGTCTGATCGACGGTCAGATCGGTTATGCCTGGAACAACGTGTTGCTCTACCTGAAGGGCGGCGCGGCCGTGACCGGCAGCCGCCTGGACATTCTGGGTCCGACCGGCGTCGGTGTGGCGGCCGTGAGTGCGACCCGCTGGGGCGCCAATGTGGGCGCCGGATTCGAGTATGGCTTCACGCCGAACTGGTCGGTGGGCGTCGAATACGACCATCTGTTCATGGGCCGCAACAACAATTCCTTCTCGGTGGTCAATCCGATCGTCGCCACCGCGATCAACAATCGCGTGAGCCTCGACGTCGACATGGTCACGCTCCGCTTCAACTACCGTTTTGGCGGCTTCGGTGGCTACAGCGCGCCGGTCGCCGCGCGCTACTGATAAGATCAACCTCGGCGGATCGAGCCCCGGACATCGTCCGGGGCTTTTTTTTGCGCCACGCCCTGCCGCGCGCCGCAGCGAAACGCCGATGGTGGACGCCCAGCATGCGGCGCTGGATTGCCTGGAAACGAACGGCTCCCTAAGTTGAGCGCACTGCCATCCGGCGGCAGTTCGAGCAACGTCACACGACCAACCCATGGCCCTCCTCATCAGCGGAATCCTGCTCACCGCGCTTGCCTGGATCGTTGCATGGGGCACGTCGGGCTTCCTCTCCGAGCATACCTTCTTTCCGCTCTGGCTCGGCTACATCCTCGCCGTCAACGGGCTGTCGGAGGTGCGCTTCAAGTCCTCGCTGCTCGAGACCATGGGCGGATCGTTCCTGCTGCTGTTCCTGATCTCGATTCCGCTGTGGTGGTTCTTCGAGGGGATGAATGCGATCGTCCAGAACTGGCACTATCGCCTCGCTCAGCCGGTCTCGTCGACGCAATACGTCCTCGAGGCGTCGCTCGACTTCTCGACCGTGGTGCCCGCGGTCCTGTCGACGGGTTTTCTGCTGCTCGCGGCTGCGCGCGACTTCCGTGTCCCCTGGCCGCGCTGGCGGCCGCGCGTCTCGGAACGCGGATTGGCGGCAGCGGTGCTGATCGGGATCGGCTGCTTCGCGCTGCTACCGCTGTTTCCGGACGAGAGCTTTCCGCTGGTCTGGATCGCGCCGATCCTGATCCTGGAGCCGATCGCCTCCGCCATCGGCTTTCCATCGCTGCTGACGGACGTCCAGACCAATGGCTGGAGACGCGTGTTCGCGGTGATGACGGCCACCCTCGTGACCGGCTTCTGGTGGGAGATGTGGAACGTCTATTCGCTGCCGAAATGGACCTATACCATTCCCTATGTCGGCTTCTGGCACGTGTTCGAGATGCCGCTGCTCGGCTATCTCGGCTATCCCTTCTTCGGCATCGCCGTGTTCAGCTATGCGGCGATCATGCTGATGCTGCTCACCAAGCAGAACCTGCTGGTGCTTTTACCGCAGGCGGAAAAATGATCTGCCGGCGAACCGCGCAGGACCCTCGGGCGTCAGAGCGACGAACGGCGGCGAGCCCGCCGCCGTCCGCAAATGCTCGCGTCAGTACGGAGACTGATTGGGGCAGACCCAGTTGCCGTAGCTGTTCTGATAGCAGCCATTGTTGTAATAGCCGTTGTTGTAATAGCCGTATGCGCCAGCCGCTGCTGCGCCGACCGCTGCTCCCGTCGCCGCCGCGCCCCATGGATAATAGCGACCGGCGTAGCGACCGCCATAAGCATAGCCGGGACGGCCCGCGTAACCCGGACGGCCCGCGATCGGATGGCTTGGACGCACCCGCCCCGCCGCCGCATAGCGGCTCCCGCCGCCATGGACGCGTCCGGCATGAACGGCGCCGCCGCGATATCCGCCGCCGTGGAATCCGCCGGCACGGGCGCCTCCACCGCCACGACGCGCGAATGCGTCGTCGGGGACCAGGCTTGCGCCGACGAGCGTCGCTGCTGCGAGAATGATGAGACCATAACGAAGCATCGCATTACCTCCTGATGATTAGGGTGCCGTCCATGCGTCGGTTTTGGACCGCGACCCAGAAATTCCAGAAATGCGGTCGCGTGCTCATGGGCGAAACGGCACCCGCGCACAGGATTGGAGCGTCTCGTATGGCCCTCTTGAGCTAGATCAAGGGAACGCCGCGATCTCATCCGGCGTGCGCGCCATGGAACTGAACCGAGCGCGACTCACGCTCCTCACGATGCGTGCGCGGTCGGCAGCAAAAACTGCTACTTCTTCTTGACGTCGGAAAACGCCGTCTCGACCACGTCTCCAATCGATTGCCAGGTCCGGCCATCGAACTGCACCAGCCGCAGTTGCTTGATGGGCCGAAAATCAGAGCGTGCGGTGCTGATCCTGATGCCTGGGAGCAGAACGGAGACCTGGTAGTTGTCCAAGGCTGCCGCCTGCCGCATCACGTTGTCGCGCGACAGATCATCGCCGCATTGCTTGAGTACCTGCACCAGCGTTTCGGCGGCGGCATAGCCGAACAGTGCCGCGCTCTGATCTTTTGCTCCACTCTGATCATATCGCTCCATGAACGACAGCCAGTCCTTGATCGCCGGATCGTCTTTCCATGCGGGATCGTCGACATCCTTCAAAAACGTGGCCGAGACGACACCGACCGAGTTCTCCAGACCTGCCGGCCTCAGCGCGTTGGCGATCGACGCCGCCATGTCGTTCAACAGGAACACAGGATGCCAATTGAGACCTGCCGCGATGCGGATGGCCCGGGCGGCATTGGCCGGCACGCCTGCGAACAGAAAGACGTCGGCGCCGGATCGCTTGAGTATCGAGATGTGGGTGTCGAGATGCTCATCCGACATCTCGTAGGCGATGTCGACGATGATCATCCGGGCGAGGTCGCCAAGCCCCTCCTCCAGTCCCTTGTACACGTCTCTGCCGAACTGATCGTTCTGCCACAGCGCGACGATCTTCCGCCCCGGATAGAACGCCTGGATGTAGTTGGCGTAGATGCGCCCGACCGCCTTGGCTGACGGTTGCCATCCCATCGTCCACGGATACAGCGAGGGATTGCTCAACTGCTCGTCGCCGGACGCGACGAAGAGCTGGGGAATCTCGTTCTCGTTTAGATAGCGGCGCACCGCGAGATTGCCAGGGGTTCCGAACGATCCGAACATCAGCAGGACCTTGTCCCGCTCCACCAATCCGCGCGTGAGATCGAGCGCGGTCGTGGGATCGGAACTGTCGTCGTAGGAGATGAAGCGCAGCTTCCGCCCGTTGATCCCGCCGCGCTCGTTGATCATTGCAAAATACGCGGCTTCGGCCTTTCCGATCGAACCAAAGGCCTCCAAGGCGCCGGTATACGGCATCAAATTGCCGATGCGAATCTCGGTGTCGCTGACGCCTTGCTCGTGCGCACGCTGCGTGATCGCGCCCAGTGAAGTCACGGCGACCACGAGTGCGGAGAGCGTTCGGCCTAACGCTTTCATCTCAAGGTCCGATCATCCCTCGGTGACGGCCGCAAGTGAGGCACCGACGCAGGCTCGAATGCCGCGGCGCGCGCGGCTTGATCCAGATCAAGCGGCGCAGGCGTTGTGCGTGGCCGGCGGCGCGCCAAAAGCGCGTTGTGGCCACAAGGCAACGACGGCGGCTCTTTTGAGCCGCCGCCTTTCGCCTGATGCATGCCAGCACCCTACTGACAGGGATAAGTCCGACCGTCGTCCAGTTTGATTGTAGTGCCGGGGCGGCAAGCGATGCCGTTCTGCTTCGCGTAGTCGTCCCAGCTCTGGTGATAGCCGTAAGGACCCATGCCGGCTCCGTACGGGCCGCCCTCTTGATAGGCTCCATAGCCTTGGTAGGCGCCATAGGCGTAGGGCGCACCCGCGACGGCAGCAGCCGTACCAAGCGCTGCAGCACCGACCGCGGCAGCACCTGCGGCGCCGACACCGTACGCGCCGCGTCGCGCATGCCGACGCGCAACCCCGGCACCGCTCATGGGCGTCAGCGGCCGACCGACGCGCGCCTGCGCGCTTTCGACAGAGAGTGAGAGGCCGCCCTGCTCGGACCAACCGAGGGAGAAGGTGGCTGCGACCGCAAAGACAGACGCTGCGAGAGTAGCCTTTTTGAGATGTTTCATTGGCTTTCTCCGTGTGCTCATACGAAACGCTGGAGGGTCCCAGCGCGCCAACCTCGCCGGGCTTGATCCAGATCAATACGCTCGGAAATCGCGCAGAAAACCCGATAAATTTGCTGTGACCGTCATATCCGGCGCACGATGGGGCGATCGCCCGCTGGACCGGTCACGACGACTTTACAGCTCAGGGCATCCAGCCCGAGTAGCCGGTCTCGGCGCGCCGGGCGACGAACTTGACGCCGCAGGCATGACGATTCCTCCAGACCATCTGGCACCAGAGCGTGGTTCTGAAGCCATCGAACGACAGTTCGAACTCGTCCGCGAAGAGATAGTATTGCGCGGCCTCGAGGCACGCGCCCTCCGCGCTCAGGCTCTTTACGACGCAGGGATGAACGCCCTGGAGCCCTTGGAAGTGAAGCAATGCAAGGCGATCGATCGGGATGTCAGTCAAGGCGCGAGGTTCCAGCATGTGAAGCTTTTGCCCTCTCAAAACCCGGCCGGTGTCGCGCGGCTTCCCGTGCGGACCGCCATAACCGCATCATCGTGCCGGAGAGCGCGTGAAATGGCCGCGGACAGGAACGGGCGACAAGGCCGATCGATCGAGATGTTCAACATGTCAGGCAAAATCAAACTGTATGAAAAGTAGAATCTGATTGAATTGGCTTGCGCCCGTGACGGTGTTATCAAGCGCTGACAACAGCTTCGAAGCAAATGGTTTCGTGGCTTTTGCCGGGCCGGCGACCTCCTGTCCTGGTCATTGCATCACGGGATCCAGACCCATCAGAATCCCCGTTGAGCGGTATGGTGATGTGTCGCCCCCGCGCGCCGCTTGGTTCGACGATTTGCTTGCTTGAAGAGCCTGAATCACGCCCGTCAAAAGATAACTTCCTATTCATATAACTGTACGTTGGTGAAATCTTCGTCGAATTCACGACACACAAAGTGCGGATGAATTTCCCGTGATCGTGTAGGGACAACGCGACTGCAGTCGCCGCTCCCGGAGCAGAGGCCTTGCATCGTTGAGCCAGATCAACATCCCTCCGGCCGCCCAGCCGAGAAAGGCGCTGCACCGCTTGCGACGGGAGCAGGCCAATGATGCGCCCTCTGCTGGTCGAAATTCGTCAAAACCCGCTGCTCTGGATGTTGGCGTTCGTGCCGCTCGTGCTGGCGGCCGAGGCGATCGCGCCCTCGGCTCACACGGTTCTGTTCGTGCTCGCCATCCTGGCCATCGTGCCGCTTGCCGCGCTGCTCAGTCACGCAACGGAGAGCGTCGCCGCAAAGACCGGCGATGCGATCGGCGGGCTGCTCAATGCAACGCTCGGAAACCTGACGGAGCTGATCATCGCGATCGCGGCACTGCAGGCCGGAGAATATCTGCTGGTCAAGGCCTCGATCGCCGGTGCCATCGTGACCAATACGCTGTTCATGCTGGGCACGGCGTTCCTGCTCGGCGGACTGCGGCACCACGTTCAGGACTTTAATCGCGCCGGGGGACGGCTGTATTCAGGGCTGCTGCTGATGGCAACCATTGCCCTGCTCGCGCCCGCGGCCGTCGCCGACCTCGAGCTGGCGCAAGGCGCGCAGGTCACGCAAAAGCTCAGCGCCGGTCTCGCCATCCTGCTCATCGCGGCTTACGCGCTGGGCCTGTTGTTCTCGCTCGTGACTCACAAGGAATTGTTTGCCGCCGCAGATCACGGTGAGGCCGAGGGTGCGCCGTGGCCGCTTGGGCTGGCCGTCGGCACGCTTCTCGTCGTCACGGTGCTGGTGGCGCTGGTCAGCGAGATCTTCGTCAGCTCCGTGCAGAAGGCCGGCGAGACGCTGGGCATGAGCGAGGCCTTTGTCGGTTTCATCATCGTCTCGCTGGTCGGCGCTGCGGCCGAAATGGCCGTCGCGTTTTCCGCCGCACGCAAGAATCGCCTCGACATGAGCGTCAGCATTGCGCTCGGCAGCGCATCGCAGATTGCGCTGTTCGTGGCGCCCGTGCTCGTGCTGCTCAGTTACGTCATCGGCCCCCATCCGATGGATCTGCAGTTCTGGCCCGGCGCCGTGACCATGGTGATGATTTCCGCGGTCGTTGCCTCGTTCATCACCAATGGCGGCCGCTCGGCCTGGTTCGTCGGCGCCCTGCTCGTCTTCATCTATGTCATTTTCGCCATGACGCTCTACGTGCTGCCCCCGCGCGCCTAAGAGTATGATGAAGTTTGCTGGAATCGGTTATCGGCCCGGCTGTTCACCCCTCCCGCGACCGCTTGCGGGGAGGGGCGCATCCTCCGTACGGTTCTGATCGAAACTCATTTCATCGCGCTTTAATCTCGCTGCAAAGTGAGACTCAGCACCTCAAAGATCACCGCGGTCGACCAGCCGAACAGCAGCACACCATTCATCGCCGTCATCGGCCCGGTCAGACGCCAGCGCGCCACCGGAACGATGTCGCCATAGCCGAGTGTGGTGAAATTGACGAAGGCGAAATACAGCCGATCCGTGCCCTCCGGCGCTGCATCGACGATGGCGTAGGCCAGCGACCAGATCGTGATCTCGCAGAGATGTGCGGCCATCAGCACCGCGACCGTCCCGACCATCACCGTGGACAGGCGCAACGTCGGGCGGGACAGCCACTTGGCTGCCGCGCTTCGCGCAACGCGAATGACCACGATCATCGCAATCGCGTGAACGACGATGTTGGCGAGATTGACCGTGCATCCGAATGCGATCTGCCGCAGCATGCTGGCCTCGCGCGCCTCAGCGCGGACGCGAACTCAGGACGGCGCCAAATCGGCGAAAAGCTTCGATGCCTGGCGACGATGCATGACGGCCTCCTCTTGCGACGCCGGTGTCGCGGCAGCGACGCTTGCTTCCCTGGGCAGCACGAGGTGTTGATCTCGATCAACACATCGTTCTTTGCTTGTGTGTGATCGCCTGTTCTATGATCAAAGATGGTTCTTCAATCTGCCGGTGTCGTGCTTGAGGAAGCCCAGCGAATCGTTATTGCAAGGAGAACTGGTTTCTCACCTCATCCCGCGGATGCTTTTCCTGATATCCCTCGGCGCTATTGCCGCGGTGTGGTGGTGGCTGGGCACACCGGTTGATTTGGCACGCGCGCCGATCGATCCGAATGACAAATTACAATGCATATCATACGCCCCCTTCCGCAGCCGTCAGACGTCACTTTCACCAGCGACGCAGGTGTCTCGGGACCAGATCGCGGAAGATCTCGCCCAGCTTGCGAAGATAACCGACTGCATCCGGACCTATGCGACCGATCTTGGTCTTGATCAAATTCCCGAACTTGCGGCCAAGGCCGGCCTCAAGGTCATTCAGGGCATTTTTCTTGACAAGGACCGGCAGAAGAACCTGACGCAGATATCAACGGCGATACGCCTCGCCAAAGATTATCCAGGAACCATCATCGCGCTCGTGGTCGGCAACGAGACTTTGTTGCGCAAGGACATAACAGCTTCCGACCTCGCCGCCACGATCCGCTCGGTCAAGGCGCAGGTCACCGTCCCCGTCACCTATGCCGACGTCTGGGAATTCTGGCTCAGCAATCGCGAACTTTATGACGCCGTCGATTTCGTTACCGTTCATATCCTGCCATATTGGGAAAACGTTCCGATCCCGGCGGAATCTGCTGCCGTCCATGTTGACACGATCCGCCGGCAGATGGCGTCGGCTTTTCCGGGCAAGGAAATTTTTATCGGAGAAATAGGTTGGCCGAGCGAGGGGCGGATGCGCGAATCAGCGCTGCCCTCGCGCGTCAATCAGGCCCGGGTGGTCTCGGAGATTCTCGACCTCGCCCGGCGCGAGAATTTCCGCGTCAACCTGTTCGAGGCCTATGATGAATCCTGGAAGCGAGAGATCGAGGGCACGGTCGGCGGGTCTTGGGGCCTGTTCGATTCCGTGCAGCGCACGCTGAAATATCCGCCCGGGATCCCCATCAGCAATTTTCCGTTTTGGAAGCTGCAAATGTGCAGTGGAATGGCGCTGGCGAGCCTGGTATTCGGCGTGGCATGGCTGACCTTACGCCGCAAGCCCAGGGAGCCCAGGCTGGCCTCATGGTTTGCGATCGGAATATCGGCAACAACAGCCGGTATCCTGTTTGGAGTGGCCGCCCAAAAAGCCTTTTATGAAAGCGACGGAGCGGGTGGCTGGCTTGTGTGGGGCTCGCTTCTGCTGGCGACAACTGCTTCGCCGGTGTTTGGTGCTAACGCACTCATGTCGGGTCGCCCATCAGCCAGCTTTCTAGAATTGCTGGGTCCGGAGGGCTACCGGACTGAATCGATGCTGGCGATCATGCATGGATTGGCCTTGATCGTGACCGTCGTGATCGGGACGGAGACTGCACTGGGCCTTGTGTTTGACCCGCGCTTCATTGATTTTCCGTTTGCGCCGCTCACCATGGCGGCGGTGCCTTTTGCGGCTGTGACGCTGCTCAATCCCCCGGAGAAAGGAATCCGCGCTGTGGCGGAATCGATGTTTGCCGGCGTATTTTTTGTAGCGGCGATCTATGTGGGGTTCAACGAAGGGCCGGCCAACTGGCAGTCGCTGTGGACTTGCGGCGCCTATTTGCTGCTTGCGGTTACGATGTGGCGGGCGCGTGCCTGAGAAATGGGAAAACGGGCACCGAATCCCTTCGAGGAACGATATGCGCCGGGACCTCAACAAGAGCCCGTGTTCATTGTGTTCGCCGGAACCGGAAAGTCGACGCGCTCAATGCTGGCTGAGCCAATCTTGAATCGCGTCAAACAGTCTGGTTAGAGCCTTTTTGGCAGGAAGCGATCAGAAGGGTGAACTGCATCGCTTACGTTCTCGATTTGCACCGGGAAGTTGCACCAAGGTCGAAGTCCTGGTACGATTGAGAAATCGCTCACGCTTTCATACTGCGATCGTCGGCGAGTGCCGCGGACGACCGAACTCAGGCGGGACGAAGAGCGAGTGCGGCGATTTTCATCTCGCCGCTTTCTAAACTTACCTCGGCGGGAGATCTAAACTCTCCGGTTAGGCGAGGTGCATGGTGACATCAATCTCGCAGACGGCAGCGCCAGCGGATGTTCAGGCACCGCCAAAGGCAACAGCGCGCAACGCCGCACTGGACCGCACCCGCACCTTTCTCACGCTGGTGGTGCTGCTCCATCACGCCGTCATTCCATACACTTATTTCGGTCATACCGATCCAAAGTCGTGGATCGGCTTTGACATGATCGTGCTCGCCACTGACAGCTTCTTCATGGCGATGTTTTTCTTTCTGTCGGGCCTGTTTGTGTGGCCGGGACTTGCGCGCAAGGGACCGCTGGACTATCTGCGCGATCGCCTGATCCGGCTCGGTTTGCCTTTCGTGATCTGCGCCTTCACGATCATCCCGCTGGCCTACTACGCGATCGAACTGCGTCAGCATCCGGACGTCAGCTTCGCCGATTTCTGGTGGAAAACCATCACTGAAGGACCTTGGCCGAGTGGCCCCGTTTGGTTCCTTTGGGTGTTGCTCAGCTTCGACGTGGTCGCAAGCGTCCTTTACAAGCTCTCGCCCGCACTTCTCGACCCGATCAATCGCCTGTCGCTGCGCGGCCATGACCATCCCGCGCGGTTCTTCGTTGCCATGCTTGCCGTCACCGCCGTGCTATACATCCCGGGTCGAGTTCACTACGGACCATTCAGCTGGTTCGAGTTCGGACCGTTCTCGGTCCAGCACGGACGCGTACTGCTGTATGCGACCTACTTCTTTTTTGGTGCGGGCATTGGCGTCAGGTACCTGGACCGCGGATTGCTGGCTTCCGATGGCGAGCTTGGAAAGCGTAGCCTGGCCTGGACGATTCCAGCACTCGTCCCCTATTGCCTCATGTGGGTGCTGATCTACGTCAAGCGCGAAATACTCGGAAATCCGCCTCGGCTGCCCGACTGGTATGAAGCGACCTATGGACTGTTCTTCGCGGCCTTCAGCGTGGCCATCATGTTCACGATCCTGGCCTATTTCCTGAGATTCAAGCAATCAGGCTGGAGCAGCCTCGATCCCATGCAGTCCGCTGCCTACGGCATGTTTCTGGTGCACTACCCGATTGTGCTTTGGCTGCACTATTGGATGTTCGACTTCGACATCCCGGCGATTGCCAAGGGCCTGATCGCATTCGTGCTCACCGTCTTTCCTGAGCTGGGGCGCGACTGAAGCGTTGCGAAAGCTTCCAGGCGCAAGGCACGTGCTTTAGGTCGTATCCGCAAAAGCTGCGTGCGGATGGATTTCAGGACGGCGCTCTTCGCATATTCGAGCGATCAGTCCGCAGCCGATGGTCCTCATGCAGTGAATAGAACATCGCCGAACGATTGCCCGGAGTGGTCGCCATGATGAGGAATATCGTAGCCGGACTTGTGCTGGTGGGTTTGATGATCATTGGCGTGCTTGCCTTCGCCCAGAAACATGATGGGTGCTTGCACGGGCATTCGATCAAAGACTTCAAGCCCTGCGGATCGGTCAGCACTTCAATATAGCAGCTGCGATAGTCGGGGCTCGCGTAGCGCTATTGAGGCGGCATGACCCATTGGACGGCGAGCATCGTCGCACTATCGTTGGCAGGCTTTGCCGGCGCCGCGAGCGCGCAGGTCGACTGCCGCACGATACCTCACGGGCCGGCGCGCACCGATTGCTACCTCGGCCTAACTCAGTTCTATCGCGGACAATCGGATCTCGCTGCGGCCAAGGCGCGCGCCCAAGCGGACGCCGCGTGGTATCGGGCAATCACGGGAACAGACCCTCCAGGACACAAGCCGCATCGGCGACGATGAAGCGGGGCAGACCTGCACAGCCAGGCGGAAAGAATCCGATTTCTGGACCCGTTAAACCCCGCGGGATCAAGAGATCGATCGCTCTGCAGCCGTCAATCCTTCGCCTTCAGTTGCGCGTCATTTTCGGCAATGAACGCACGAATCTCATCCGACATGTTCAGAAGTTTCAACCATTGCTCTTTGTAGAGAGTGACGGGAAAGCGTCCCATTCCGTAAACCGAGACGGCCCCCTTGTCACTGACCTTCATGCGGATGCCGTCGGAAGCTCCTTTCTTGAGAGCGGCATTCTCCCTGCGGAGACGTTCAAGCTCAGCTTTCATATCATCATCGGGCATGGCGTTTTCCTTTCGCTGGCATGAATTTATCACGCCATGCCCGCCGCTCGTAAACAAATCGCAACGGAGTGCTCCGGCTACGCGGCGCCAAGGATCGTTGCCCAACGCGCAATGCTGGTCCGTGCGATCAGCTTCACGCGGTGTTGGAGCAATGCGAGGCGCGCTGAGCGTTACGAGATTGACCAAACTCAGGGCTGCAGCGCACCGGTGAAGCGGTCGACGTCGCGAAAGCGAATGAGCGAGCCTTGCATGATTGCTTCAATCGAGCCGTCGTCAGCCACCCGATACGGGATGCCTCCGTAGACCCCATCCGGCTCGAATGCTTCGTGAGGCTGGTAACGCCCAGCTGCCGCGATGAGCAAACGCTCTTGTCGCAAATTCGGAAATGCAAGCAGGAGCAAGACAGCGAGCAGGGGAGAAAGAAACATCGAGATGAGAAACCAGCCGAACGCGCTGCGTCCTCTGGAGTCCGCGGCTCCCGCAATGAAAACGGCGAGAAGAAACCAAATGGCAAAGACCGCGATCTCCATTCGACCGCTCCGGGATGAAAGCCATATTATTGCATCTGCAACCAGGACCTGCAAGACGGCTGGTAACGCACGCAATCGGATGAAAGCTGGCGTGATTCGCAGACCGACGGCAAGGAAAAAGGCGCCCAACGGCGGCTCGAGAATTTCCCTGCCCCGCGCGATCAGCGAGGCGGAATGCGGACATGGCGTTTTTGGATAAGGTCGTCACGGTCGCTTCGCATTGATCTCTAAGTCAGCGTCATCATATCGCGGAAGGCAATTGGTCTCGCCTCGCACAAGAATATGAAGCCAAGATCAACCACGCGATATCATCGCAATCGCCAAGTAATGCGCAATCTATATCGATTGCTATGAACCCAGGCCCGAACTAAAGCGAGCGGCAGCTTCACGCAGCTGCGCTCGATCGTTTGTTTCGGGACGTTGCTCTGTTCAGCACATTACGGAGAAGAGGCTGCGGCGGAGGCTCGGCTTGCGAGAAGTAAGTGAGAGTCAGCCGGTCCGGCTCGCTTCAGCTGCTCGCGCGCAGGCGAACCCAACATCGGCGACTTGAAAAGGCTGGTGCCGCAAGAGGGACTCGAACCCCCGACCCCGTCATTACGAATGACGTGCTCTACCAACTGAGCTATTGCGGCGAAACCTAAAGTCCGCGTCCGGGACTCGAAAATCCGGCGACGCGTCGCGCTCCTGATATCGGGCGACGCCCGAATTGGCAAGGACGACGCGGGGGCTTCGACAGCGCGCGATGGAATCCTGACGCCGCGACGAAGCTGGTGCCTCCTCCCGCGTGCCGGGTAGGACCGAGCCGGAGGGCGACCACGAGGGTCGCCCCTACGCGGGTTGTAGGGGCGCCCCTCGTGGGCGCCCCAATCCGGGACCCGCACCCCCGACCCCTCGCCCGCAAGAGGGAGGGGAGAAGAGGCACCGTCGCTTACCCCCCGAGCCGCGACCAGAATCCGCGCCAGCCGCCGGCCTGCGCCTTGGCGGTGCCGATCTGGTCGGCGAATTCGTCCGCCGGTTCCTCGTCGTCTGCGACGCCGGGATCGTCAGGCGCCCGCAGCACCGGAACGATCGCCGGAATCGGTTGGATCGGCGAGCTGTTCGGCCGGGCGAGATCACGGCGGCTGCGGAACAGCGGCGGAACGACGGGTTCCGCAGCCGCCGGCTGCGGCGCGGCTGCCACGGACGCAGCGGGGACCGGTGGCACGGATTCAGCGGGAGCCGGTGAAACCGGCGCAAGCGTAGGCGCGGCGGCCGGTTCGGCCGCTTTCTCGACGGGCGCCTCTGCGGGCTTTTCCGCAGGCTGCTCGGCAAGCTTTTCGCTCGCCGCGTCGGCAATCCCATCGGCGACCTTGGCCGGAGGCGGCGAATTGTCCTGGGTCGTCGCCGGCAGCGCCAAGGGCGGCGCACGCGGCGGTTCCTGCCGCGGTGCTTCCTGCGGCGCGTCGGTCGGCCCGTCCGGCGGACCGGACGACCGGCGCGGCGGCGGCGCCGCCAGCATCGCTTCCTCGAACGGCGAGGTCTCGATCGTCGCAGCCTTGTCGGAGGGCAGGCTCGCCACCGGCGTCTGCCATCTGAACGCATCGATCCGACCGGTGACCGGCGACACCGGCCGCCAGCGGTCGCTGACATAACCGTCCGCGGTCCACACCGGGTCGTGGCGGGCGCGCACGGCGCGCAGGGTCCAGGTCCGCGCCCGGCCGGAATCGCCGTGCTCGGTGCGCTCGATCTCCGCCATCAGCATGGCGACGCGCTGGGTCGGCTGCTCGATGAACGGTTTGAGCGCATCGCGCGCGCGCGAAAATTCCGCGGCATCGATCGCGGCCCGCGCGATCGCCAGCGCGCCCTCGATATGGCCCGGCGTCTTCGCCGCCAGCGTCTCGACCCGGGTCAGCCGCTGCCGCGCCGAATCGCCGAGCCGGACATGGGCATAGGCGTCGGCGAGATCGGGATGCGGCTCGGCGAGCCAGGCGGCCTCGACGATGCGCATCGCGCGCCGCACCTGGTGCGCCTCGCTTTCGAATTTCGCGGCCAGCGCCGCGGCCGGAATCAGCGTCGGCGCCAGCTTTACCGCTTCCATCACGCTCTCCCGCGACAGGTCGCGGTCCTGTGTCTCGAGCTCCAGCGCGCGCGCCGTCAAAAGCACGCCGCGCTGGCGGCGGTAGGACGCCTTGTCAATGAGACCGGCCGCGTGGTTGTTGTCGAGGATGTTGAGCGCGCCCTGCCAGTCACCCTTGGCGCAGCGGAAGCCGAGCACGGCATGGGAGGCCCAGGTCGAGGACGGCGCGATTTTCAGCGCCTCGTCCGCGATCATGACCGCCGCGACCGCATCGTCGGCGCGCTGCGCCTCGATGAACAGGCCGCGCAGGCCGAGCAGCCGCGTGTCCTCGCGCTCGGCCATGGCGCGGAACACCGCCCTGGCGCCTTCGCGGTCGCCTTCGAGCTGGGCGGATTGCGCATGCAGCAGCAGCGCCAGCGGATCGCTGCCGGCCAAGCGCCGGGCGACATCGGCATGCGCGCGCGCGGCGGTGGCATCGCCATGGCCGATCGCGAGCAGGCCGTGGGTGATGGCATGACGGCCCCGGGCATGACGGCGTTCGCGGCGGGCGCGCCGGATTTTTCCGGGCGTGCGCCACAACCCGGCAAAAATGCTCCAGACCAGCATGGCCGCGACCACGACGATGCCGAGCGCGAGTGCGAACACCGACAGCGAGGTGGTCATGCGCACCGAGCCCCAGGTCACCACGACATCGCCGGGCTGATCGGCAACCCAGGCGGCACCCGCCGCCATCAGGACAATCAGAATCAGGAACAGAACAATTCGAAACATGGCAATCCTACTGGGCCGGCTTGGCGAGCGCGGCCATGGCATCATCGGCAAAGCGGCGGGAGGCGGCGAGCGCGGCATCCCGCGCATCGGCCTTGTCGAGCCAGGCCTGCGCCGGGGCCCGATCGGTCGGCGGCAGCGAGCTCAGCTCCTTGCGCGCCTCGGCAAAATCGTTGCGCAGCGCGGCCGCCGTGATGCGGCCGACCACGGCCCCGCGGTCGCTGCCGGTGGCGTCGGTGCGTTCGATGCGCACCAGCCTGGCCGCGCCGGCCTGCAGGCGGTCGACGATGCCGCTGCCGGTGGTCGCCGCGGCGTCGGTGGCGGGCGGCGACAGTTTTGGCACCAGGGTCAGCAGTTCGCGCGTCATGACAGGCGGATTGGGTATGCCGGTGTCCGCGAACGCGTCGAGCGGTTTTAGCGCCTGCGGATCGCCTGCCAACGCCTTCGCCGTGGCGAGCGTCGCCGCATAGGGATCGCCGTGCCGGACCGCGACGTCGAGCAGCGCGGCTGCGACCACGCGCCGCAGAGCCATGTCATCGGCCGGCTTGGCGTCTGCGATTTTTTCGGTCTCGGTGGCAATCGCCGCGCTCTGGCTGCGGGCGGTCTGTTCCAGTTTGGCCAGGCGATCGTTGATGCCGGAAAGATCGACCGGCGCGGCCGCCGCCGCGCGCGGGGCCGACTTCAGAGTGCTGACATCGGAGGCCAGCGCCTCCGACTGGCTGGCCTGTTTGGCGACATCGGCGCGCAAGGCGGCCAGCGCCTTGTCGAGCGCATCGGCGCGCGCGGCGGCAACCGGATCGGAGGCCGGCTTGCTCGTCTTGGCCTCGACCGCGGCAAGGCGTCCGGTCAGTTCGTCGAGCGCGGCCACGCTGACCTGTGAGGGAGCCTGCACCGGCGGCCAGCCCAGCATCCAGCCGATTCCGATCACCAAGGCCGCGGCGACCGCGCCCGAAAACGGCGCGACCACCCAGGGCGAGATTTTCGCCCGCGGCGGCGGCACCGCCTCGCGCGGCGGCTCGGCCTCCGCGTCGACTTCGGGGTCCGCATCGCCTTCCGGCGCAGCGGCCGCCTCGGTTTCGGGCGCCGCCTCGGTCTTCACCTCCGACGGTTCGAGATCGATGGTCGGAGGCGGGCGCTTGACCCGTCCGGCTTCAGGCACGGATCCTCCTTGTTCGAGCGTATCTTCGGCCATCGCCTCGGGTTCCCTAAATCGACAACGCAACTGTTCCGGATTCGGCCCGCCCTCTTACGCCATTCGGCGGCGCAACGCACGAGGGCTGATGAGCTGCCTTTCGCAGCACGTCCGATGTCGTGACGTGCCACAGTTAAAGTTATGACAAGATTTGCATTTTTATTCCGGCCCGTCACGCCGATCGTTCGAGAGCCGAGAGCAGGGCAGTTTCGTTGGGCGCGCCTGCGACCATGACGCGGGCTGCGCCGGCCTCGCGCAGAACCCGCGCCACGGCCGCCGAGATGCAGCATTGCGCAACCGCAAGCGCCGAGATTTCGATGCCGTCGGCCCGCGCGGCCTGCAGAAAGGCCGCCGCGCTGCGCGCGGAATAATGCAGCACGGCCTCGATCTGGCCCGCTGCGAACGCCGTGCGCACCGCCTCCGGCAGGCGATCCATCGCGACCATGCGGTAGACGATCCGGCTGGTCACCTCGATCCCATGGGCGCCGAGCTCGGCGGCGAGATCGTGCGCGATGGTTTCACCCGACAGATGCAGCAGCGGACCCGCCTTCACCCGCTTGGCGCGAATGTGGCCCAGCACCAGATCCCGCAGCGCGGCACCATCTCCGTCAGCCGAAAACACCTTTTCGAACCCGGCGCGGCGGGCGGCCGTCGCGCTGTGCTCGCCGACCGCAAACAGCGGCAGTTTTGACAGCGCATGGCCCTTGAGCTGCGGCTCGACCGCACGCAGCGCATTGGCCGAGGTGACGAGGACCGCGGCGGCATCGGCATCGAAGCCGGCCGGCAGCGGCACGGCCTCGAACCGCAGCACCGGCGCCAGCAACGGCTCGAGCCCCCGCGCCCGCAAGACGGCGGCGGTGGACTCGCTGTCGGGATAGGGACGCGTCACCAGGACTGCCATCGAAACTCGCTTGTCTCGTCCAACTCCGATCGGACGATTGCATGTCAGCCGCCGGGAGTGTTACGCGGTTGCCCAACCGAAACGCTGCTTTCGCCGCCAACGCAAGGGCTCACATTGGACAAGGACAAACGGTCGCTGGTGCTCGGCATCGAGACCACCTGCGATGAGACCGCTGCCAGCGTGGTGGAGCGGGCCGCCGACGGCTCGGGGCGGATCCTGTCCAACATCGTGCGTTCGCAGACCGAGGAACATGCCGCCTATGGCGGCGTGGTTCCGGAGATCGCGGCGCGCGCCCATGTCGACCTGCTCGACGGCATCGTGGCGAGCGCGATGAAGGAGGCCGGCCTCGAATTCGCGCAGCTCTCGGGCGTGGCGGCGGCGGCCGGCCCGGGCCTGATCGGCGGCGTCATCGTCGGCCTGACCACGGCGAAGGCGATCGCGATGGTGCATGGCACGCCGCTGATCGCGGTCAATCATCTCGAGGCGCATGCGCTGACGCCGCGCCTGACCTGCGCGCTCGCCTTTCCCTATTGCCTGTTCCTGGCGTCCGGAGGCCACACCCAGATCGTCGCGGTGGCCGGCGTCGGCAATTATGTCCGGCTCGGCACCACGCTCGACGATGCGATCGGCGAGGCCTCTGACAAGGTCGCAAAGATGCTGGGCCTGCCCTATCCCGGCGGGCCGCAGGTCGAGCGCGCCGCGGCGGGGGGCGATCCCATGCGCTTCGATTTTCCGCGCCCGATGCTCGGACGGGGCGATGCGAATTTTTCGCTGTCCGGCCTGAAGACGGCGGTGCGTAACGAGGCGAGCCGGCTGACGCCGCTCGATGCCAGGGCGATCAGCGATCTCTGCGCCGGCTTTCAGGCCGCCGTGCTGGAATCTGTCGCCGACCGCCTCAAGGTCGGCATAAAACTGTTCAACGAGAAATTCGGACCACCCCGTGCGCTGGTCGCCGCCGGCGGCGTCGCCGCCAACCAGGCGATCCGCGGCGCGCTACAAGATGTCGCGGCCGCGGCGCAGACCACGCTGATCATCCCGCCGCCACAGCTCTGCACCGACAATGGCGCGATGATCGCCTGGGCCGGCGCCGAGCGGCTGGCGCTCGGCATGACGGATCAGATGGACGCCCCGCCGCGGGCGCGCTGGCTGCTCGATGCCAACGCCACCGCGCCGGCGAAGTTCGCCAATACAAGGGCGGGTTTCTGAGTGAACGCGATGAGTAAAAACTGTCGCCGCGAGCGCGGTCTGCTCCCCTCCCCTTTGCGGGCAGGGCAATCGCATATGGCGTTTGAACGCTGGCGGTGCGCTCCCTCCCCCGCTTGCGGGGGAGGGCTGGGGTGGGGGCGTCGTGCGAAAAAGGCTGCAGCGGAGGCCAGGGCGGCCCCCACCCGCCGCGCAAGCGCGGCGACCT
>NZ_JAFATE010000021.1 GCF_019244115.1 Bradyrhizobium sp. | reverse complement strand
CGGTTATGTGGTGGCCTGCGGGCTGTGGAGCCCGCATATCAACGGGCTCGCAGTGCCGCTGTGGTCGCCGCAATACCAGACCTTTGTCGTGGTCACGATCGGGCTGTTGTCGGCGATGTATGACGAGGCGCGGCTGCACACGGAGGTGGCAGCGCCGATGATCGAACTGGCGCGGACCATCGGCAGCCTGCTCGACGCCGGCGAAGGCGACGTTTTCAACCACCGGATGGAAAGGAGGCCGCTGTCGGTCTCGGCCAAGAGTTCGGAAAAGAGTTCGCAAAAGAGTTCGGTCAAGACCCAAGAGACCACACAAGAGACGATACCTGAGACTGTAGGGACGGAGCAGACGAATGAATTGGAAGGTGGAACTCGACGAGCTCGCTCGGCGCGAAGCGTTCGCGCGCGAGATGGGGGGCGTTGAGAAGGTCAAGCGGCAGCGCGACCAGGGCCGCCTCACCGTCCGCGAGCGCATTGACGCTCTTGTCGACCCCAACAGCTTCCATGAAATCGGCGCCGTCTCCGGGACAGGCGAATATGATGAGCATGGCGAACTCACCCAGTTGACGCCGGCAAATTGCGTGTTCGGCCGCGCCAGGATCGACGGCCGCACCGTGGTCGTGGTCGGTGACGATTTTACCGTGCGCGGCGGTTCGGCGGACGCCTCGATTTCGGCAAAGCCCTTGATGGCGGAAGAGATGGCGCATGATTTCCGCCTGCCGATCATCCGCATCATCGAGGGCTCCGGCGGCGGCGGCTCGGTCAAGACGATCGAGACCAAGGGCGCGGCCAATCTGCCCGGCGGCATCGGGGGCAATCGCGCGTACCGCTACACGACGGAGAACATGGCGCGGGTACCGGTGGTCGCGCTCGGCCTCGGCTCGGTCGCCGGCCTCGGCGCGGCGCGGCTGGTTGCGAGCCACTACTCGATCATGACCAAAAACTCGGCGATGTTCGTCGCAGGTCCGCCGGTGGTCAAACGGCTCGGCCAGGATCTGTCGAAGCAGGAACTCGGCGGTGCCGAGATCCAGACCCGCGCCGGCGCGGTCGATCACGCCGTCGAGACGGAGGAGGAGGCATTTGTCTGCGCGCGGCGCTTCCTGTCCTACCTGCCATCTTCGGTCTACGAGCTGCCGCCGACGCTTGCCTGCAACGACGATCCGGAACGCGCCGAAGACTCTTTGATGAAGGCGGTGCCGCGCAGCCGCCGTCAGGTCTACAAGATGCGCCCGATCATCGAGGCCGTGGTCGACAACGGCTCGTTCTTCGAAGTGGCGCAGAATTTCGGCCGTCCGATCATCGTGGGCCTGGCGCGGCTCGAAGGCCGCGCCGTGCTCGTGCTCGCGGGCGATCCGTTTCATTATGGCGGTTCGTGGACCGCGGACGCCTGCCAGAAGGTCGTGCGTTGGGTCGACTTCGCAGAAACCTTTCACCTGCCGATCGTCTACCTGATGGATTGCCCAGGCTTCATGATCGGGCTCGAGGCGGAGAAGGCCGCCACCATCCGCCACGGCGTGCGCGCGATGGCGGCCGTCAATCAATCGACGGTGCCGTGGTGCACCGTGATCGTGCGCAACTCGTTTGGTGTTGCCGGTGTCGTGCATCAGCCGGCCGATCGTTTTTCCATCCGCTACGCCTGGCCGTCGGCCTATTGGGGCTCGCTGCCGCTCGAGGGCGGCATCGAGGCGGCGTACCGCGCCGAGATCGACGCGGCGGACAATCCCGCGGCGAAGCTGAAGGAGATCGAAGATCGCCTCAACAAGCTGCGCTCGCCATTCCGCTCGGCCGAGAAATTCTGGGTCGAGGAGATCATCGATCCCAGAAAGACCCGCTCGCTGCTCTGCGAGTTCGCCCGGCTGGCCGAGCCGCTGCGCACGGTAGGGCTCGCACCGAACATGGCAATCAGGCCCTAAGCCTGCGCTGCCGCCGGAGCCTGTGCCGTCACCGGCTTCGGCTGCCGCGCGATGGCCAGCGCCATTGCGGCCGCCACGAGGCACAGCGCGCCGGCCACGAAGAACGCCGGCAGATAGGTCGCAAGCACGGTGCGCGACAGGCCGGCGCCGAACGCCGCGGTGCCGGCGCCGAGCTGGTGGCCGGCAAAGATCCAGCCGAACACCAGGTTCGCCCGCTCCGCTCCAAAACGCTGCGCCGTCAGGCGCACCGTCGGCGGCACGGTCGCGATCCAGTCGAGCCCATAAAACATCGCAAACAGCGACAGCCCGTAGAAGGTGAAGTCGGAGAACGGCAGGAACACCAGCGACAGGCCGCGCAGGCCGTAATACCAGAACAGCAGCCAGCGGTTGTCATAGCGGTCGGACAGCCAGCCCGAGATGATGGTGCCGAAGAAATCGAAAATGCCCATCGCGGCGAGCAGGCTCGCGGCCTGCACCTGGGGGATGCCAAAATCCGCGCACATCGGGATCAGATGCACCTGGACCAGGCCGTTGGTCGAGGCGCCGCAGACGAAGAAGGTGGCGAACAACAGCCAGAAGACCCTCGTGCCGGCGGCGTCGCGCAGCGTGCCGAGCGCCGCCGTCATGATCGGCGTGGTGCTCTTTGGCGGCGCGGGCAGCGGCTCGGTTCCGCTATCGCCGAACGGGCGCAGGCCGACATCGCCCGGCCGGTCACGCAGCATCAAGAGCACGAGCAGCGCGGAGATCGCGAGCATGACGCAGACCAGTGCCAGCGCGGTGCGCCAGCCGAACCGCTCGGTGATGCTCGCAATCAGCGGCAGAAACACCAGTTGTCCGGTCGCGACGCTCGCGGTCATGATGCCGACCACGAGCCCGCGCCGCGCCACGAACCAGCGCGTGGCGATGGTCGCGCCCAGCACGAGGGCCGTCATGCCGGTGCCGATGCCGATCACGACGCCCCAGAGCAGCATCAGGTGCCAGACCTTCGTCATCGCCAGCGAGGCGAGTAGCGCCGAGGCCACGATCAGCTGCGCCGACAAGGCGACATTGCGCAGGCCGTAGCGATTGAGCAGAGCAGCTGCAAAAGGGGCCATGAGCCCGAACAGGATGAAGCGGATCGAGAGCGCGGAGGAAATTTCGGCCGTGGTCCAGCCGAACTCCTGCTGCAGCGGCACGATGAACACGCCGGGCGCGCCGACCGTGCCCGCCGAGATCAGGGCGGTCAGAAAAGTCACGCCGACCATCACCCAGCCGTAGTGGATGTTGCGGCGGGCGAGGGCGGCCGAAAGCCAGTTGGAGATCATTGAGCCTCAGTTGCGTTGCCGTGGTTGATCTTGTTGTGGGTGATTTGGACAGCCTATCCTGACGGGATGGCCGTCTGGCGGAAAGGCCTAACTTCCCTCATTTCAGGACATGCACCTTGAATGCCAGCGCTTGATGAGATGATGCTCGACTGCAGCCGCATCGGAGCTATGCTCCCTCCCCCCTTGCGGGGGAGGGCTGGGGAGGAGGGTACCACACGACAAACTGCATCCGGGGACCCCCACCCCCGACCCCTCCCCGCTAGGGCAGGGCAATCGCATATGGCGTTTGAACGCTGGCGGTGCGCTCCCTCCCCCGCTTGCGGGGGAGGGCTGGGGTGGGGGCGTCGTGCGAAAAAGGCTGCAGCGGAGGCCAGGGCGGCCCCCACCCGCCGCGCAAGCGCGGCGACCT
>NZ_JAFATE010000721.1 GCF_019244115.1 Bradyrhizobium sp. | reverse complement strand
TGGCGGCCTCTGCCGCGACAAGCAGCGCATCTACAACACCTGCGCCGGTACCAGATATGTGCGCTCAACCAACATTCGCCCGGTATCGAACTGGAGCCTCGCCGAAGGCGACGGCGCCTACGAGGATCTTGACGCCTTCATGAATCGCGCCGACGCGCTCGCCGAAAGCCTGCTGGAAAGCGGTATTTCCGCGATGAAGATCTGGCCGTTCGATCCGCCGGCGCAGGACAATCAGGGGCTGTTCATTTCGGCCGCACAGATGAAGCAGGCGGTCGAGCCGTTCGAGAAGATCCGTAAGGCGGTCGGCGACAAGATGGACATCATGGTCGAGTTCCATTCGCTGTGGAATCTGTCGACCGCCAAGCAGATCGCGCGTTTGCTGGAGGATTTTGCGCCGACCTGGTACGAAGACCCGATCCGCATGAACTCGCCCCAGGCGCTTGCCGAATACGCCCAGTCGACCGACGTGTGGGTGTGCGCCAGCGAGACGCTGGGCTCCCGCTACCCCTACAAGGACATGCTCGACCGCGACGCCATGCATGTCGTGATGGCCGATTTGTGCTGGACCGGCGGGCTGACCGAGGGCCGCAAGATCGCAGCGATGGCCGAGACTTACCATCGGCCTTTTGCGCCACATGACTGCATCGGCCCGGTCGGCTTCATCGCCGCCATCCATATGTCGTTCAGCCAGCCAAACACGCTGATCCAGGAATCGGTCCGGGCCTTCTACAAGGGCTGGTACAACGAACTTGTCACGACTATGCCCGTCATCAAGGATGGCTATGTCTACCCGATGGAGGGCGTGGGCCTTGGCGTGGACCTGAAGCCTGCGGTATTCGAGCGTTCCGATCTCACGGTACGCCGCAGCAACATCTGAGGAGTCTGCATGTCGACGAGCTTGTTCGACCTCAGCGGCCGCACGGCCCTCATCACCGGCTCCTCGCGCGGTCTCGGCCGCGCCATCGCCGAGGGCATGGCCAAGGCCGGTGCGCGGATCGTGATCAACGGCACCGATCCGGCCCGCGTCGAAGCGGCGGTCGCGGCGTTGCGCGCCGCCGGCCATGCCGCGAAAGGCGCAGCCTTCGACGTGACCGACGAGGCGGCGGTGGTTGCCGCCTTCGAGCGTCTCGATGCCAGCGCAATCGCGGTCGATATTCTGGTCAACAATGCCGGAATCCAGATGCGCAAGCCGCTGGTGGAATTCTCCAGTGCCGAATGGCGCAAGGTGATCGAGACCAACCTGACCAGCGCCTTCGTCATCGGCCGCGAGGCGGCCAAACGCATGATTGCGCGGGGGCGGGGCAAGATCATCAATATCGGCTCGCTGGCCAGCGAACTCGCGCGCCCGACGATCGCGCCCTATACCGCGGCCAAAGGCGGCATCAAGAACCTGACGCGGTCGATGGCGGTCGAATGGGCGGCAAGCGGCATCCAGGCCAACGCCATCGGTCCGGGATACATGCTGACCGACATGAACCAGGCGCTGATGGACAATGCGGATTTCAACTCCTGGCTGATGTCGCGCGTTCCCTCGAAGCGCTGGGGCCGTCCGGACGAGCTCGTGGGCGCTGCGATCTTCCTCGGCTCATCGGCATCCGATTACGTCAACGGCCAGGTCATCTATGTCGATGGCGGCATGCTTGCCGCGATGTGACGACCATCTTTACGAATCCTGCATCCAGCCAACGGAGACTTTCATGCGCGCCGTCGTCATCCACGCACCCAGGGATCTGCGGATCGACAGTTTTGACGACAAGGCGCCGGCCCCTGGTGAGGTCCGTGTCAAGATCGCTGCCGGCGGCATCTGCGGCTCCGATCTTCACTACTATCACGATGGCGGTTTTGGCACGGTCCGGATCAGGGAGCCGATGGCGCTGGGGCACGAAATCGCCGGTGTGGTCGCCGACGTCGGCGAAGGGGTCTCGCACCTTGCATCCGGCACGCGCGTGGCCGTCAATCCGAGCCGGCCGTGCGGTGTTTGCATTCACTGCCGCGAAGGGATGGGCAACCAGTGCCTCGACATGCGCTTCATGGGCAGCGCGATGCGCACGCCGCATGTGCAAGGCGGCTTTCGCGAATTTGTCACCGTCGACGCCGCGCAGGCGGTCCCGATCGCGAGTTCACTGACGCTTCGCGAGGCGGCGATGGCGGAGCCCTTGTCGGTCTGCCTGCATGCGGCCAAACAGGCGGGACCGCTGCTCGGCAAGCGCGTGCTGGTCACCGGATGCGGGCCGATCGGCGCGCTCATGGTCATCGTCGCGCGCTATGGTGGCGCGGCCGGGATCGTGGTGACCGACATCGCGGACGCGCCGCTTGCCGTCGCGCGAAAACTCGGCGCGAGCCATGCGGTCAACGTCGCGAGCGAAGCGAAATCGCTCGATCTCTGGCGCGCGGGCAAGGGTGTGTTCGATGTGCTGTTCGAGGCGTCCGGCAATCAGGCGGCGCTGGTCTCCGCGCTCGAGCTGATGCGGCCGGGCGCCGTCATGGTGCAGGTCGGAATTGGCGGCGAGATGACGCTTCCGATCAACACCATCGTGGCCAAGGAGCTGCAGCTGCGCGGCACCTTCCGCTTCGATCCGGAGTTCGAGCTGGCCGTCCGCCTGATGGGCGATGGCCTGCTCGACGTCAAACCGCTGATCTCGGCCTCGCTGCCCTATCAATCGGCCGTCGAAGCCTTTGAGCTCGCCACCGACCGTTCGAAATCGATGAAGGTCCAGCTCACGTTCTAGGAGCCTCCCCAGACTAGCCGTCCCCCGGGAAACCGTCTAACAAGCTGGTTGGATCTAGCCGCCGGCGCGCGTCGGCGCGGGGAGTTGACGCCATGCAACAACAGCCGCAGGAGGCATGGGACTACAACGCTATTGTCGCGGACCTCAACAATCTGCTGCGGCTCAAGACCACGGTGACCGGGATCAAGATGTTCGCGCGCGTCGAGGACATGGAGGCGGTCCCAAAAATCAGGCGGCCCAACGCGGTTCATACCACCGATCAGATCGTCAGCATGGCCTCGCGGCTCGGCTGGACCGTCGGCATCACCGGCGAGGATCTCGTCGGAGCGCAGTGCCGTGCCGTAATCGGGCTCGGACCGCAGGATGAAAAATGGCGCGCTGGAGAAAATTACGTCGGCGTCTGGCACGGCACCGCCGAGGATGCGCGCAAGCGCCAGGAGGCGCTCGACGTCGTACCGTTTGGACAATATCAGGCGATGGCGGTGAGCCCGCTCGCCAGCGGCCGGCTCAATCCGCCCGACATCTGCCTCGTCTATGCGACGCCAGGACAGATGATCATCCTGATCAACGGGCTGCAATATGTCGGCTACAAGAAGTTCGAATGGGGCGTCGTTGGCGAAACGGCGTGTGCGGATTCATGGGGCAGGGCGCTCAAGACCGGCGAGCCCTCGCTCTCGCTGCCGTGTTTTGCCGAGCGGCGCTATGGCGGGGTGCCGGACGAGGAGATGCTGATGGCGCTCAAGGTGGACCATCTGGCCAAGGCGATCGCCGGCATGAAGCAGCTCGCCAAAAACGGCCTGCGCTATCCGATCGCGCCCTACGGCATCCAGAACGACGTCCGCGCCGGCATGAGCGCCTCGTACGGGAAGAAGTAGCATATGAAGGCTTCGGCAAAGTTCGACATCATCGTCTATGGCGCGACCGGATTCACCGGCCAGCTCGTCGCGGAATATCTGTCGACGCGGTACCGCGGCGACAACGAGCTGAAATGGGCGATGGCGGGGCGCAGCCTGGACAAGCTCGCCAGCGTTCGTGACACCATCGGCGCGGCGGCCGAGACGCCCTTGATCGTGGCCGACGCCTCCGATCCGGCCTCGCTGCAGGCGATGATCGATCAGACCAAGGTGATCATCTCGACGGTGGGCCCCTATCAGCTTTACGGCAGTGAACTGGTGGCTACCTGCGCAGGCTCTGGCACCGACTATATCGATCTCTGCGGCGAACCGGTCTGGATGCGGCAGATGATCGACAGGCATGAAGCCGCGGCAAAGGCCAGTGGTGCGCGGATCGTGTTTTCCTGCGGCTTCGATTCCGTGCCGTTCGAGCTCGGCGCGTTCTACGTGCAGGAGGAGGCCAAACGCGTGTTCGGCGCCCCGGCGGCCCGCGTCAAGGGTCGAGTGCGGGCCATGCGCGGCACACTCTCGGGCGGGACTGCCGCGAGCGCCAAAGCCACTTTCGATGCGGTGGCCAAGGACCTCAGTCTCGTGGCCATTCTCAACGACCCTTTCGCGCTGACACCCGGCTTTAGTGGCGCGAAGCAGCCGCGCGGCAACAAGCCGGCTTATGAGGAGGATTTGCAGTCGTGGGCCGCGCCATTCATGATGGCGCTGATCAACACGCGCAACGTCCATCGCTCCAATATGCTGATGGGATTTCCGTACGGAAGCGAATTTGTCTACGACGAGATGGTACTCACAGGTCCGGGCGAAAAGGGTGAAGCCAATGCGCGGAAGGTGATGGCCGCCAATACGGAAAAGACCGGTCCGAACGCGCCCAAGCCGGGCGAGGGACCTTCGAAGGAAGAGCGCGAGAACGGTCTGTACGACCTACTCTATGTCGCGATCGGGCCCGACAGCCGCCAGGTTCGCGCGTCGGTCAAGGGCGACCGGGATCCCGGCTATGGCTCGACGTCGAAGATGATCGCCGAATGCGCGATCTGCCTGCTGCGTGACGCGCCCGACGTGCCAGCCGGCTTCTGGACGCCGGGCGCGGCGATGCAGCACAAGTTGATCAAGCGGCTCGCCGATCATGCCGGCCTGACATTTGCGGTGGAGCGGTGACGGCGCGCACATCATAGTCATAGATCCAGTCCCAGCTCCGCGCAGTGAACGGCGTCAGCACCTTTATCATGCGGTCGCGAATCCAGGCGCCGGTCGCGCCGAATTCGCGCTTCTGGTTGCCGTTGCGGCGTGCCAGCGCCACGACGCGCTCGGCGCGGGGCCGGCGCTCGGCTTCGAAGTTTTGAAACGCGATGCCGATCTCGTCTTCGCTCCGGAGCGCGCGGGCAAGCCTGTAGGCGTCCTCGAGTGCGATCGAAGCGCCCTGGCCGGCATGGGGGCTGGTGGCATGGGCTGCGTCTCCGATCAGAAGCATGCGGCCGCGCGACCACGTCGGCAGCGCGGCGACATCGAGCGTCGCGGTCACGACGATCTCCTCCAGGGAGTCGATCAACTGCGGAATGGGGTCGTGCCAGCCGGCGTGAAACCCCTGCAGGTGCTGCCGCAGCGCTGCCTGATCCATCGCGCGGAACGTCGCGGCGTCGACGCCATGGGCTGGCTGGGTGCTCCAGCACATCGCGCCGTCTCGAGGTTCGGGCCCGCAATAGCCGAAGCCGAAGAAGCCGCTGCGTCCAAAGGTCATGGCGAGGCTCGCCCGGGCGCCGGCCGCCTCCAGCAGCGACCGCGGCACGAACCCGCCAAAGCCGAGCAGCCCGGTATCGAAGGGTTTTGGCGCATCGGGAACGACGTGTTCGCGCACGGCCGAATGCACGCCGTCGGCGCCGATCAGGAAATCGCCTTCGGCGCTCGATCCGTCGGTGAAATGCGCGACAATGGGCTGGTTCGGCCGGTCCTCGATGCGTGCGAGCCGCTTCTCGAAATACAATTCGACATTCGAGGACCAGGCCTTCCCGATGATGGCCTCGTTCAGTACGGCGCGGCGCAGGCTCACCGAGGGTTGCCCGAAGCGCTCCGCCATGTTGCGGTTGACTGAGCCGAGAGGCGCGCCCGATTGCGAGTAGAAGTCGATCGATTCGCAGATCGCGCCGCGACGTATCAGATCGGGGGCGAGGCCGAGCTCGGCGAGCACGCGCATGCCGTTCGGCGCGATCTGAAGTCCGCTGCCAGCCCCGGTTGAATGCGGCCAGGCCTCGAAGACGTGCGTTTCGATGCCGGCATGCCGCAGCAGGATGGCGGCGATGGGCCCGGCAATGCCGGCGCCAATGATGAGGGCCTTGCGGGGGCGCTGGGTCATGGCTTGCTCCTGCGATCGTTGGGATGCTAAGAAATTACGGCATCTAATTATCTTAGATGCTAAGATATATATCGACTAAGATAATCGGATGGGCCTTGTCAAGAGCAAAATCGCGCGCGGCGCTGCTGCAGGACCTCGAGAACGCAATGCGGAAAGCTTCCGCGCAGGGAACCATGTTCGCGAAAACTGTGGCCGATCGCGCCGGCATCTCCAGTTCCGACATGGACTGCATGGACTTCCTCAACGTGGAAGGCCGCATGACCGCGGGCCGTCTCGCGGAGCTGACGGGGCTGACCAGCGGCGCCATCACCGGCGTGATCGACCGGCTCGAGAGGGCTGGCTTCGTGCGTCGCGAGCGCGACGAGAGCGACCGGCGCAAGGTGTTCATCGTTCCGGTGCCGGAACGGGTCATGGAGATCGGACGCCTGTACGAGTCCATGCAACGCGCAATGCACAGGCAGAGCGAGGGTTACAGCGACGCCGAACTGAAGTTGTTGTTGCGTTATGCGACCGAGAGCTATCAGTCGATTCTCGGGGCGACGAACGAGCTGAAGACAATGATCGAAGCCTCGCCCAAAGCAAAGCCTGCCGCCATCAGCAAGCCTCGGCGGGACGCGTAGGCGGCTCTCCGGCTTTCATCCTGTACGGCTGCGCCGCGGCGAACATGCCCCACATCGTCCCAAGCATCATGAAAAAGTGTCGCCAGTGGTCGGTATCGATGATGAAGCTTTCTCCCACCGTGCCGAGAAACGCCGCGAAAATCGCGAGATAAGCGCGCTGCCAGGGCACGCGGACGAAGACATGGCGAAAGCCTGTCATGACCGTGAGAAAGACCAGCGCGGGATAGCAGACGCCCGATAGCCATCCGCCCGACATGAAGGCGTTCAGGTAGGAATTGTGCGTGTCCTCGGGAAAATAGTGATGGAACTGCAGCGGGCCGATGCCGAACGGCAGGTCGAGTGCCATGTCGGCGCCGAGAATATGCCTCCCGAAGCGGCCGAAGCGGCCTTCGTCATAGCTCTGGTCGAAACTGGCGCGCTGCCGAAACATGTCGGCGACGGAATCGAAGGACATCAGCACCGCGATCAGCGCGACGGCGAGGAGGACTGCGACCAGCGTCATGGTCACGATCCGCGATCGCTCCTTGCCGGAAGCGCTGGTCATGACCATCAGCGCCAGCATGAAAGCGGAAGTCAGAATTAAGCCGCCCCAGGCGGCGCGCGAGAACGCCAGCAGGATCGCGAGCGCCATGATGCCGAATGCTATCGTCGCGCGGAACGCCTTGCCGAGGGGCGCGGTCACCACGCTCTGCAGCACGAACAGCGAGGGAAGGATCAGGAAGGCGCCGAGCACGTTCGGATCCTTGAAGGTACCGCGCGCGCGTCCGTACAGGGTCAGGAGATCGTATCCCCCGGGGACGACATTGAGGTATCCGGCGACGGCGGCCAGCGCCGCAATGACCGCGCCGGTGACCAGTCCCCGGCGCAGCATGTCCAGCCGCGCGGCGGTATCCTCGGCCACGACCATGGCGAAGAAGATCACGGTGAACGCCATGTACCAGGAGGTCGCGATCCAGCTGGCGATGATGGAATCGTCGAGCAGCGGAACGGCAGCGATGCTGTAGCCGGCATTGAGCGAGATCAGGAGCAGAATGAGCGGCATGAACAACAGCCGCAGCCGTAGGCCGGTCGCGACGAAGATCGCCGCCGCCGTGAGTGTCATCACCTCATAGGGGCTCGGCTCGATGAACACGATCGCGCCGGATGCGCCGACGAGCCAGACCATCGCGCGCTGCAAGGCAAGTACGCCCGGCGGCGCAGGTGCCGCCTGGGGGAGATGACCCGATGTCGCCGCCGCATACGCCATCACACACTTACTCTACGTAACTCGTATTCACTCACCCGTTTGTCATCGCCCGGCTTGACCGGGCGATCCAGTATTCCGAGACGTTCGTGCGATCATCGGCACCTCGTAGTACTGGATGCCTCGCTTTCGCGGGGCATGACGGAGTAGGGTGAGTTCGACAATAAGATCAGTACGCGTTCTCGTTCTTGGTCATCAGCGCGATCGGTGTCTTCAGCAGGATGAAGAGATCGAGCAGCACCGACCAGTTCTCGATGTAATAGAGGTCGAATTCGACCCGCTTCTGAATCTTCTCCTCGTTGTCGATTTCGCCGCGCCAGCCATTGATCTGCGCCCAGCCGGTGATGCCCGGCTTGACGCGATGGCGGGCGAAATAGCCGTCGACGGCCTCATCGAACAGGCGGCTCTGCAGCTTGCCCTGCACCGCATGCGGCCGCGGGCCGACCAGCGAGAGATTGCCCTTGAAGACCACGTTGAAGAGCTGCGGCAGCTCGTCGAGGCTCGTCTTGCGGATGAAGCGGCCGACGCGGGTGACGCGCGGATCGTTTTTCGTCACGACCTTGGCCGCAAGCGGATCGGCCTGGTCGTGATGGAGCGAGCGGAACTTGAAGACGTCGATACGCTCATTGTTGAAGCCGAAGCGCTTTTGGCGGAACAGCACCGGTCCGCGGCTGTCGAGCTTGATCGCGAGCACGACCAGCGCCATGACCGGCAAGGCCATCAGCAGGACGATGCCACCGACGATACGGTCAAAAAGCCACTTCATCACCAGGTCCCAGTCGGTGATCGGCGCCTCGAACACGTCGAGCGTCGGCACCTCGCCGAGATAGGAGTAGGAGCGGGGGCGAAAGCGCAGCTTGTTGGTGTGTGCGGACAGACGGATGTCGACCGGCAACACCCAGAGCTTCTTCAGCATCTGAAGGATGCGCGTCTCCGCCGAGATCGGCAGCGCGAACAGCACGAGATCGACGCGGGTGCGGCGGGCAAACTCGACGATGTCGTCGACTTTGCCTAGTTTTGGGCTGCCGGCGCAGGTTTCCAGCGCGCGGGTGTCGTTGCGGTCATCAAAGACGCCGAGCACGTGGATGTCCGAGTCGTCCTGGTCCTTCAGCGCACGGACGAGGCGCTCGCCGTTCTCATCCGAGCCGACGATGATGGTGCGGCGGTCGAGCCGGCCCCGGCGGGCCCAGCCGCGCACCAGCGTGCGCAGGAACAGGCGCTCGGCGACCAGCATCGCGAGCCCGATCACGAAGAAGGCCGAGAGCCACAGGCGGGAGATCTCGCCGCCGAGTTTTGCAAAGAACGATGCGCCGATGAAGAGCAGGAACACAAAAGTCCAGGCGGAAATCATTCGCGTCATCTGCCGCAGCTGGCCGCGAAAGACCTGCACCTGATAGATGTCGGCGGCCTGGAAGCAGATCACGGCGGCCGCGGTCATCCCGAGGATGGCCGCGACGTATTCCCAGACGAAGCCGCTCAAGGGAACGACATAGGCAAAGTACAGCGCGATGCCGGTCAG
>NZ_JAFATE010000564.1 GCF_019244115.1 Bradyrhizobium sp. | reverse complement strand
AGGCAATTATCCCACAGCCAACCATCCGCTGCTTGCGTCACTGCAAACGGACACTCCGCAGGCATCTCTACGAGCCTCCACGAAAACGTCGATATCAATCGATGCCCGTGCTATCTTAACGCCTATGCGGCATTCCCTGCGCCCTCTCGTTTGAGGGTCGTTGATCGCAAAGCTCGGGTGCAAATCGCGCCGCGAGAATGCGGGCCCGTGCTCTCAACCAGCTGTTTGATATCCGAAAGCGTCGACGACGCTCCCCGTGCGTGTTCCGCTTTCCGAGACTGCGCCATCTGCCCATGCCGCTTTCTTGGGCCGGTTGACCAGCGCTTTCGCCCGATCCTTAGTCAATCGCTCTTATGCCAGTGGTTGCGGCGTGGCGACGGGCCGATCCGGCTGCTCCGCACGGCGGTTTCCAGTTGTAAGGGCCCATGACATCTGTAGTAATTGGACCAATGCGCGAGGGACGCTCGCGACCAGGTTTTGAGGAGATCAGGATGGGTGGCATCAGAAGGGCCGTGTTCGCCGCGCTGTGCGCTGCGGGACTTTCGTTTGCAACGGCGCCGGCGATGGCAGGTACGACACTGAAGGCGGTGATGCATTCGGACGTCAAAATCCTCGATCCGATCTGGACCACCGCCTACATCGTCCGCAACTTCGGCTACATGATCTACGACACGCTGCTGGCGCAGGACGAGAAGGGCGACATCAAGCCGCAGATGGTCGACAAGTACGAGGTCTCGGCCGACGGCAAGACCTATACTTTCACCCTGCGCGAAGGCCTCGTCTGGCACGACGGTAATCCGGTCACCTCTGAGGATTGCGCCGCCTCGATCAAGCGCTGGGGCGCGCGTGACGCGATGGGCCAGAAGATGATGTCCTTCGTCGAGGCCATCACGCCGGTCGACGCAAAGACCTTCACGATCAAGCTCAAGGAGCCGACCGGCCTCGTGCTGCTCGGCCTTTCAAAGCCGTCGTCGAACGTTCCCTTCATGATGCCGAAGCGCGTCGCCGAGACCGACCCGTACAAGCAGATCGAGGATCTGACCGGCTCCGGCCCGTTCGTTTTCGTCAAGGACGAATGGAAGCCGGGCGACAAGACCGTGTTCGTCAAGTTCGACAAGTACAAGCCGCGTTCGGAGCCGGCCTCGGGTCTCGCCGGCGGCAAGGTCGCGCACCTCGACCGCGTCGAATGGCTCGCGATCTCCGATCAGCAGCAGGCGGTCAACGCGCTGCAGAAGGGCGAGATCGACATGATCGAGCAGCCGAGCCACGACCTGCTCGATGTGCTCAAGAAAGATCCTGACATCACCATCCTCAACATTCCGCAGCTCAAGGCGCAATACGTGTTCCGCCCGAACTGGCTGCAGAAGCCGTTCGACAATCCGAAAATCCGGCAGGCGCTGTGGTATGCCTTCAATCAGGAAGACTTTTTGATGGCGACCATCGGCAGCGAGGACTACATCAAGGAGTGCAAGGCGCTGTTCATCTGCGATACCCCGTTCGGTTCGCTGGCGGGCACTGACGGCATCCTGACTTCCAACGTGAAGAAGGCGCAGGAGCTGCTGAAGGAAGCCGGCTACGACGGCACGCCTGTCGTGCTGATGCACTCGACCGACCTGAAGGCGCTCACCAACCTCGCGCCGGTCGCCAAATCGCTGATGGAGAAGGCCGGCTTCAAGGTCGACATGCAGTCGATGGATTGGCAGACGCTGGTGGCGCGCCGCGCCAAGAAGGACCCGCCCAATGCCGGCGGCTGGCATGCTTTCATGACCTCGTGGGTCACCGCCGACGTCATGAACCCGGTCTCGGCGGCCTATGTGAATTCAAGCTGCGACAAGGCCTCGTTCGGCTGGCCCTGCGACGAGAAGATGGAGAAGCTGCGCGACGAATTCGCCAGGGAGCCGGACCCTGCGAAGCAGAAGGCGATTGCGGAGGCCGTGCAGCTGCGCAACATCGAGATGACCCAGCTGATCCCGCTCGGCGAATATCTGCAGCCGGTGGCGCTGCGCAAGAACGTGACGGGATTTTTGGCAGCTCCAGCGCCGGTGTTCTGGAACCTGGAGAAGAAGTGAATTGGTCGGCATCCCCCGGGCGGATCGCCCCGCCCGGGATCCGCGTGAGGTTGCCCGCTCTTGAACATGCTCGCTTACATTTTTAGGCGGCTCCTGCAGACCATCCCGGTGATGCTCGTCGTCGCCGTGTTCATCTTCTTGATGCTGCGGCTGACGCCGTCCGATCCCGCCGCGATCATCGCCGGCGACAACGCCACCGCCGAGCAGGTGGCGCAGATCAGGAGCCAGCTCGGCCTTGACCAGCCGATGCTGCAGCAGTTCGTGATCTGGATCGGCAAGGTTTTGCACGGCGATTTCGGCGAGAGCTTCTTCTTCAAGAAGACCGTGGCCGAACTGATCGGCGAACGCATCGAGCCGACTTTGTCGCTGGCCTTCTTCACCATCGTGATTGCGGTCCTCGTCGCAGTCCCGCTCGGCGTGCTGGCGGCGCATCGCCAGGGCAGCTGGGTCGATCGCCTGGTGATGGGCTTTTCGGTGCTGGGCTTTTCGGTGCCGACCTTCGTGGTCGGCTATCTCCTGATCTACGTGTTTGCGGTCTGGCTGAACTGGCTGCCGGTGCAGGGCTATCAGCACATCAGCGATGGGATTTGGGGCTGGGCGCAGCGGCTGATCCTGCCGGCGCTGACGCTCTCGGTGATCTACATCGCGCTGATCGCGCGCATGACGCGGGCCAGCGTGCTCGAGGTGCTCTCGGAGGATTATATCCGCACGGCGCGCGCAAAAGGCCAGATCGAGCGCAGGGTGCTGTTCCGCCACGCGCTGCGCAATGCCGCCGTGCCGATCGTCACGGTGATTGGCCTCGGAATTGCTTTGCTGATCGGCGGCGTGGTGGTCACCGAAAGCCTCTACACCATTCCTGGTCTCGGCCGGCTCACGGTCGACGCCGTGCTCGCCCGCGACTATCCGACGATTCAGGCCGTTATTCTCCTGTTCTCCTTCACCTATGTGATGATCAATCTGGCGGTCGACCTGACCTACACCTTGCTCGATCCCAGGATCCGCTACTGATGGCCGAACTCACGACGATCGAACCTGCCGTTCCGGCCGTAGCCAGCCGGCCGACGGCGTCCGCCAGGGCGATGCGACATCCCGGCGTGATCGCCGGCGGGCTAGTCATCCTGCTGGTCGTCCTGATCGGGCTGCTCGCGCCCTTTCTTGGCACCATCGATCCCACCGCGATCAATCCGGCCGCGCGCAATCGCGTGCCGGGGATGGAAATCAGCATGCGAACCGACACCGGCGAGCGCATCAAGATGGTCGCGCGGTTCGGCACCGATAGTCTCGGCCGCGACATCTACAGCCGCGTCGTCTATGGCGCGCGCGTCTCGCTCCTGATCGGCATCGCGGTCGCGGTGATCTCGATCGTGGCGGGTCTGTTCATCGGGCTTCTGGCGGGTTTCTTCCGCTGGCTCGACGCGGTGCTGATGCGGATCATGGACGGGCTGATGGCGATCCCCGCGATCCTGCTGGCGATCGCGATGGTGTCGCTGTTCCGTGCCGGCGTGGGCGCGGTCATCGCGGCGATCGCCGTGCCTGAAATCCCGCGCGTGGTGCGGCTGGTACGCTCCATCGTGCTCGGCGTGCGCGAGGAGCCCTATGTCGAGGCGGCCGTCACCCTCGGCACCCCCACGGCGACACTGCTATGGCGCCATGTATTGCCGAACACGATCGCGCCGCTGATCGTGCAGGGCACGTTCACCTGCGCCTCGGCGATCCTGGTCGAGGCGATCCTCTCCTTCCTCGGCATCGGCGTGCCGCCTGAGGTACCGACCTGGGGCAACATCATGGCCGAGGGCCGGCAGGTTTTTAGCCTCTATCCGCACAACATCATCTATCCCGGGATCATGCTGGCTGCGACCATTCTGGCCGTGAACGTGCTGGGCGATGGCCTCCGCGACACGCTCGATCCGAAAATGGCCAAGCGCGTGTGACATGAGCGCGCCGGTTCTGGAGATCTCCAATCTTGCGGTCGCGATCCACGGCGGCGGCGACCGCGCCCATGCCGTGCAGGGCATCGATCTCTCCGTCGGCGCCAACGAGATCGTCTGCGTGGTCGGCGAGTCCGGCTCCGGCAAATCGGTCACCGCGCAGGCGGTGATGGGACTGCTGCCGAAGGGGTCGCTCTCGGTGAGGAGCGGTTCGATCCGCCTCAAGGGCGAGGAGCTGACGCAAAAGAGCGAAGCGGAGCTCCGCGCAATCCGCGGCCGGCAGATGGCGATGGTGTTCCAGGAGCCGATGACGGCGCTCAACCCGGTGGAACGGGTCGGCAACCAGATCGCCGAGATTCTCGAGATCCACACCACCCTTGACGCCAAAGGGCGTCGCGAGCGGGTGCTCGAAATCATGCGTGCGGTGCATCTGCCCGATCCCGAGCACATGATCGATGCCTATCCGCACCAGCTCTCAGGTGGGCAGCGCCAGCGCATCATGATCGCGGCGGCGCTGGTGCTCGATCCTGCGCTGTTGATCGCCGACGAGCCGACGACCGCGCTCGATGTCACGACGCAGGCGCAGATCCTCAAGCTGATCGCAGAACTGCGCGCGCGGCGCGGCACGGGTGTGCTTTTCATCACGCATGATTTCGGCGTCGTCGCCGATATCGCCCACCGCGTCGTCGTCATGC
>NZ_JAFATE010000400.1 GCF_019244115.1 Bradyrhizobium sp. | reverse complement strand
CGGTCGCCCGTCCCTGGCTGCTGGGCAGGTAGCAATGTACCGATGAGACTGCCGAGGCGCGGGATGCCTGCCCCGGCGCGATCGGGTCCCAGGGCAACGGGTGCGCAAATCGAATGGATCAACTGATACAGGGCGTTCACGCGCGCGGCGTTCCGTTCTCTGAACTGGACACGGAACATTGGATGATGTGCTAGCAGCAACGCCGCGAGGCCCGTCACATGGGGCGCAGCCATCGAGGTCCCGGACTCCGGATTATAGCCGTTCGGCACTGATGACACGATCGATACACCAGGCGCAGTGACGGCTATTCGCGGGCCATGACAGGTGAAGTTCGGCGAGAACAGTCCCCGATCCATTGGTAGCGTTGGATCGAACGTCGACTCGTCATACGTACTTTCCGGAAACACGCCCTGGGCGCCGAGCGCGGCGACGGCCAGAGAGTAACGGGACGATGCTGGAAATTGGACATCATCTCCCGAATTCCCGGCGGCGACGATGAACGCAACTCCGCTCTTCACTGCGGCGTCCAATTGCTGATCGACCATCACATTCTGAGACACCGCGGCGCCGAGGCTCAGATTCACGACATCGACCTGGAGCTCGATGCATTTTCTGATGCAGAGCGCCAGCGCGGTGAAATCTCCGCCGGGGAAGATCTTGAAAACGATGACCTCCGCCCCTGGGGCAAAGCCACGCATCGCGTGCCCGCTGGTCGGCCGCGCAGTGATGACGCCGGCGCAATGCGTCCCGTGTCCGATGCTGTCTTGTGCCCAGTTCCCGCCGACTATGTTTGGCTGAGTGGCGTCAAATCCCTGCTTGATGTGTTGCAATAATGGATGGGTTGGATCCGCGCCCGAGTCGATGATCGCAATGCGAACGCCGGTACCGTCGAACTCGGCCGGCATTCGATCGAGCTCCATCAACCGCTGGCCCCAGCCGAAACGAAAGTCCCCGGGAAAGTTGGGCAACAGCTCGGGCGCCTCAAAAACCGACTTGGCCCGCAACTCATAGGATTGGCCCGGAGTGATCGCGGGATCATGAACAAGGATGTCCCAGTGATCCAGAGGGACATCGACATAGAGCAGCCGCGCGCGCCCGCCGGGCGCAAGAAAAAGCGTGACTGTCGCGACGCCATTGGCGTCGGTCCGCCCTTCAGACAGCCCATCACTGGCAAGCTGAACCACGGCCCCTTCGATTGGAGCACCACCTCTCCCGACGATTCTCAGCTTGACGGGAAACGATTGCGTCATGCCTGCGGCGGCGAGCCTTAGGCTTCCCCTCGTAGCCACGTCATCGATGGGCTTGTCGCCATAGCTGAGGCGATGATTTTCTTCGATCACAATGTTTGGCGTCACGTTTCTTCGCAACGCTTCGGCCCTCGCAGGCTCGATCTCGGCAACAACGAACCCGCCAGTGGCGGCTTCGCCGGTACCCAGGGCAGCAGGCAATAGCCCGGGAACCGTGGCGACGACGTCAATCCCCATACCGCGGGCCATCTCTCGTAGGTTCGTCGTTCCTATTGGAGACAGCGACATCATGCCGAGCGCCGATGCGGTGACGCCAGATAGAGAAGTGATCGTGTATTGCCGTTTTGCGGGCTTGAGAATGGTGGGTGCGGATGGTGCTCCTGGGCTGCCGGTCGGTATCGCATCAGGGCTGCCGGTCGATGTGGAAGCCGGGCTACCGGTGGGTGCCGAAGCTGAACCAGCGCTCGATGCGGAGCCTGGGGAGCTCGCTGAGGCAGCGCCGCCGGGTGTCCCGCCTGGTTGCGGCCCGCCCGCCGCTGAAGATGAGCTCATCGACGGTGCAGCGCCCGATACTGGCCTCGTATCCGCTGGGGACGACGGACTCATCGGCGGCGACGGAGAGTGTTCAACGGCCGCTCCGGTGTCGTGCTCCCGCTCAGACGAAGAAACGTCGCCCGAGCCGGGCGTAGATCGACGGCTTGTTCCAGCTGATCTCGGCGACTGTGTCATTTGTTCGTCTCCGCATATGTGAGCCCGCCGTCCGCTCGATGGCTCGCGACGTTGAATCACGTCAGCCGAGATCATCAGAAACGAAGCGGCAGGTCCGGTTCAATGGCGACGTCATTGCCTACTGCGTTCTTCAAAGCCGTCAGGCCGGCCTCGTTGGCTTCGATCGGCAGAGCCTGTGGTGGCGTCCCAAAGGCCGCCTCCAGGTCCGCCCCCTGCAGGCGCAGGCGAACGCCCTCGAGCCGGTCAACGATGGCTCGGACGCTCTGGATGACCCTCGTCCTTTCAGCGGGGTCGGATGCTCTCGCCGCTATCGTAAAATTCTTCATCGCGACACGGCCTGTCGTTGGAGCCGCTGTCACCCCCGCACCGGAGCCGATTGTTGTCGGCTCCGAGGCGGGGAGCGTCCGCGCGAGCAAGCCCTCGCCGCGGCAGATTATGCCGTGCCGGCGGTGGCCCAGGGGAAACTGGCAGGAGGAGGCTGCCACGGCCACTGACCCTGCTGCGACGTTGGCCACTGCTGGCCCATCTGCGGTGCTGCACTGAAGGGTATCATCGGGCCGAACTGCTGTCCGGCCGCACCGATCAAGTGACCGGCCGTTCCACCGACGGCGTGCCCGACCAGCGGCGCCAGCGCGCCGATGATGTTGCCGATGAGTCCTTGCGGCACCAGCACACCATCCTGCTGGCCCTGCTGCGGCATCCCCTGCTGGCCCTGCTGTTGGAGCTGAGGCCCTGCCGCGAACGGGAGCAGATGCGCGAACTGTCCGGCCGTGCTGATCACGTTTCCAGCCGTGCCCCCGACCCTGTGGCCGACGATCGGCGCCAGCGCGCCGATGATGCTTCCGATCAGACCTTGCGGCACCAGCACCGCATCCTGTTGACCCTGCTGCGCCATGCCCTGTTGGCCCTGCTGTGGCCATTGCTGCGCCATCCCTTGCTGGCCCTGCTGTGGCCATTGCTGGGCCATCTGCGGTGCCGCGCTGAAGGGTATCATATTGGCGAACTGTCCGGCCGTGCTGATCACGTTTCCAGCCGTGCCACCGACCCTCTGGCCAACGATCGGCGCCAGCGCGCCGATGATGCTTCCGATCA
>NZ_JAFATE010000349.1 GCF_019244115.1 Bradyrhizobium sp. | reverse complement strand
TCGATCCCCCCCGACCCTGTACGCTGCACCAAAGGCCCTGGCATCATCAGCTCCGACAGCGATGCGCGGATCTCGACCGTGAATTCGTCGCTGTGCGCCGGTGCGTGCACGATGATCGCCTCGACCAGGTTGCGCAGCGTGGCGACGAGTTCCGGTTCGTCGAGCGCGGCCGCATCGGCAGCCACATCGGAAAGCCGCTTGATGTCGGCCAGGTATCGGCTGACGGCCGCGGGATGCAGCGTTACCACCTGGTCGGCTTGCGCGGCTGCGACAAGTTGCGCCTTCACTTGGTCGCGTTCCTGCTGCAAGGCCTTCATGCGTGGGCCGATCGTATCGAGGTCGCCGATGCCCTTGGCGATGGCATTGACCAGGCGCTCCAGCTCGCGGGCGATTTCGCCGGCGCGGCGTGTCAGGTGTTTTTCGCGGTCGCCATTCTGCCGGGCAAGCCGGCGGCGCTCTTCGTTATAGGTTTTGAGATATTCGGCGATTGCCTCAGGGTGCGCTAGCTCATCGCGTAGCCCTTCGAATACCAGCGTCTCGATGGCTGATCGCGAAAGCTTGCGGCCGTTCGAGCAGGTGCCGCTTTCGCGGAAGCCGGCGCACTGAACGCGATGCGGCTTGCTGGGTCGCTGCGCGCCAAGCGCGGTCATGCCGGCGCCGCAGTATCCGCAACGCAAGAGCCCAGATAGCGGCCGCAACGGCTTGCGTGCGGCCGTGGCGCCGACGTTGCTGCGTCCTCGCTTGATGGCCTGCGCGGCATCCCATGTTTCCTGATCAATGATGCGCAGATGCAGCGCCTGGGCGCGGCGATAATCGGCGGCCTTGTTCGGCCGGGAGATGCGCTTACCCGTCGTAGGGTCTTTCACCATGCGAACGCGGTTCCAGACGATGACGCCGGTATAAAGTTCGTTCATCAATAGCCCGTGCCCGCGGGCCAGATTTCCGTTGATGGTCGTGGCGGTCCAGCGCGTGCCGCGTGGTGCAGCAATTCGATCGGTGTTGAGGCCCACAGCGATGGAGCGCGGCGTCGCGCCTTCGATGAATTCACGGAAGATGCGCCGCACGATCTCGGCCTCGGCATCATCAATGGTGAGCTGGCCTGGCTTCCCCGGCACGGGCCGGTAGCCATAGGCGCGGCCGCCAGCGTTGCGGCCCGAGCGCACCACGGCCTCAAGCCCACGGCGGGTATGGACCGCCAGATTTTTCAGGAAGTGCTCGCCCATCAGGGCGCGCAGGGCGCCGTCCACTTCGCCGACCTGGCCCGTGATGGTGTGCAGGCCGATACCGAGGAAGTCGAGCCGCCGGCGCGCGTTGTGATAATCCGCCTGGCTGCGGAAGACGCGGTCCATGTCTTCGGCGACGATGATGTCGAAGGCCTTCAGTTCGGCTGCGCGCATTAACGCCTGAAAGCCCGGCCGGTTGACGGTGAAGGCGCCAGACATTTCTCGGTCGGAAAACACCTGCACCACGGCGAAGCCTTCCCGCGCGCACAGCTCGCGGCAGGATGCGATCTGGTCGTCGACCGACTTATCGTTTTGGCGATCGGAGGAGAAGCGGGCGTAAATGGCTGCGCGCATCATTTGTTGTAGCCTCCAGCTCGGCCCGGCGGGCGAGCTCAGCCGCATGATCCCGCCTTGCGTGCAGCAATGCAAGAGCGTGCGCAACTGCCAAAGCGGCCGCGCCGGGCCTTTCCGCGGACAACGGCGAGTTGGTCATCGGGAGCCGCGCTCCTGCTTGATCATTCCGACATTGAGCGGTTCCGTGAGGCTTTCTTTGGCGAGAGCTGCGGTGTCGCTGACGACGCGGCGGATGATGGCTTCGCAGTCGGCGCAGCCGATCGAGAAGACACCACGTTCCTGCGGTTCGCGATCAAGCATGGCGCCCGTCATGGCGAACACCGTCACTTCATCGTCTCCAAGTTTGCGGCGACCAGCAAGTGTTGCCCCTCGATCAGTGCTTCGCCGGCGAGTTCTGCAAAGTCGCCATAGCCGTGGCGCAGACTCTTGTGTTGTTACCTACCGGGCCAAATGCCGGAAGCGTTGATCATCGCGAGCATCATGCTCAAGCGAGGCCAAAATGGAATGAACGCTATGAGCTCATCGTACAATTAGATGCGACAGCGAAGGAAAAGGAGGGCAGCTCGCCGGCGCACGCGCGATTGCGCCGCAAAGCAATGTTGACTCCTGCATCGACGAAAGAAAGCGAAATTTCTGGTGCATCGAGTCCTGGCGCGCTCGAGCGATGTAATTCACATGTTAGCTTAACCGGCGAGCGAGACGATATGGCTCCAGGTCCCCGCCACGGTCGGGCAGCACATCAACCATTGCATGCTCGAGCGGCAGCCCATCGAGGTCGACGGCGTCCGCTATGTCGTCGAGGAGATTCGGGCCCGGCCGGGTGATGCGACCGCGGCGTTTTCGGCTGGTGCGGCTCTGATGTTAGGGTGGGCGCGGGACCGCCGCCGCGGCCCCCCTCTCTTGATCCAGGTCAACGCTCTGCACCGCGCGGTAGTGAACTGGGCAACAAGCTCTGCTCGGCAGGAGGAGCACATGAGGCATGTGACCGGGCTGATCCTTGTCGGGTTAACCATCGGCCCGGCACTGGCCGAGACAGTCAAAGACTCCACGGCGCCCAATGAGAAAACGTCACCCGACGCCGTCACCTACGAGGATTGTGTTGCCCGATGCGAGAAATGCAAATCGCGCAGAAATCCAGACTGCGTGAAGATTTTCTGCACCGGTTATCCTCATCGGCAACTGGGAGCGGGGCCATCGCCTGTTGTCTGCCCGCAGTTCGACGAGAGACGCTAGAGGCCGCCAATTGTTGGCGACCTCTCTCTGGCCCTTATGCTGTAGCCGGACCTGTGTCAGCCTTCCGCCGAGCCTCGGCAATCCTGGCGACAGCCAAGGTAATGCACTCCTCGCAGATTGCGGCGGCACGGTCGCCAACGAGCAGGCGATCGGCGCTGCCGGCTTCTCCACAGAAGCTGCACGTCACGGGTTTGGCCGCATTCGCCGAGCCGTTGCGCCGGAGTTGCATGTACATGCGTTGGTAGTCAGTCTTGGCCTGGCCGCTTAATGCCATCTGATTCTCCGGGTCTAACGGACAGGCTCTAACAGGTTAGACCCGGCGGCCCGAAACAAGACGCCAGCGCCGCCGGTCTTGTGGATAAGGCTACCGCTAGAACCGGCGGCCGTGGCTCGCCAGCCCCATCCGGGTACGCTGCCGATGTGATCGGCGCCGGCGCTTCATGATGCCTCCCTGATTTCAAAGCCAGGGTCGGCCAGCCGTTGAATGAAGATCTCGGCCGTGGCTGCGTGGCCGGGACGACCACCGGAAAGTCGTCGCTGTCGGAAAGCTCACCGCCGTCTTGCACGCCTTCTGCGGCGAGGCTTGCCAGTCCACGCCGTCGCCCTGATCTTCGATTTTCTGGCCGGGCCGGGCGAGGACACCAGTGCGCTCTGTTCACTAGCCCGAGCGAAAGGCGTCCATGGCATGGGCCATTAGAATGCCGACGCTAAGAAGAATGAAAGCACCAACAACAGCCGAAAGCATTAGACCGCTCCTACGCAATAACATCACTAAGCAATGACGCAACTAAGAGGGGCGAGTGCTTGCACAGTCAAAACGATTCAGAGGTCGGCCAACAGTTCTGAGGGCAATTGATGGTTTTCAGTCACAGCGTTCGGCGCGCAACATACGGAACGTCCCAGGCGCGGGACCGAAGCTCCCTATGGCCACATTCAAAGACTACTTTGCTAATTCGAACCGAGCTCGGCAGCGATTATTTCAAGATAGAAGCCGGCCTTGCGACGTAATCGCTCCGACTTATGCTCGTTGTGGACTTTCTCGAGTAGCGGAATAGCCTGTTTCAGGATCTGACCGGCTTCAACGGCATTTTGTCGGTCAGTATCGTTTAGGGGCCGACCTATCGGTCCGCGGTGAAGCCGGACTGCACGCTCCGTCCAGCCTAGGGCGCTCGTAGCGTTCTGGCTTTTTTTCTCAAGTAGCCCCGATCGAATGACTAATGGCATCATTTCTAGGGATTCTAGCAGCATCCGGCGGATGTCATCCTCCGCTTGGGGCATCGCCATTACATCCTGGTTGTCAGGGCCGATCGCAATATTAGAAACCGTTGAGAGACCAAAAGTTCCTCAGGACCGGCTGCTTCTCGTGGAAAGGCGCGGAAGTCTATCCTGTAACCGCGGTCAGCCTTTCCGGTCGCACCCTGGAAAGCACCGGACCTACGGTACCGGCCCGGCCTATCGAAAGATCGGCGTCGCGTCGTCGCGCTAGACGACCTCAAAGCGTGGGCCGATCGCGGTACCAGACGTCAACAAAGGATCCAGGCGCTGGCACAGTTTTGCCCGCAAAACCGCATGCGCCCGTTCTTGACGCAGCGAAGGAGCGGCGCTGAAACATGTCCTGACAGCTAAATGTCAGCAAGAAACGTTCGCAGTTTCGGGCGCGATGGACTCGATCTGTTTTTTGGGTCGCCGGCCGACTTGGTTTCGCGCGATGGTCAAGTACGTCCGGATTCTGCACTTCGCTCAGCTCATGACAGAGCCTCTGGCTTATCGATGTGTCGTAGTTGCCCGGACCGAGTTTTGCTCGTAGCCGGCTGCATAGCCATTGCTCGCCTGGTTCAGCACCGCCGGCGAGTTTCCGGTTGCTCACTTGCTTCGGGCTTTCATCAGACGCGCAAACGAAACAGCTAAAGCTTTGCGTTTCGATCGGCGTCGGCGAGGAATTCAGACAACAAAGATCGGGCTTTGAGCCGTTCGAAAGCAAGCCACACCAAGGATGCCCTTGCAACGAAAGTCAGCCGGCAGGCCAAGGAAAGAAAACAAGAGAGTTTCTCACACACTATGCACCTGCGGTGCTGACGCCTCGGAAATCGAACCGGATTGAAAATGGTTCGTGCCGAGATGCAGCTGCCGGAGTCCCTCAGATGTGGTCTTTGGAGTACTGTTCCAATTGATTTCGTTTGATGTCAGCCTCGAGTTCAGCTGCGCGTTCAATTATGCAGCGGACCATTGTCTCGCAATCAAGCTGGGTTAGTTCAAAAATGCCGCGTTGTCTCAATTCCTCTTCGAGGATCGCGGCCATGATCGATACGACGTTCATTCGCGTTCTCATTCTCGGCGCGCGTTGTGCAGAAGTTTGACATGCTGGCGCGACTATTCGCCGCCTTTCAAGTTGCATAGGGACAATGGTGTGCCGGCGACGTCGCAGATTGCTTCGATCAGGAGGCGTACGGCTCGTGCATCCCAATCAACCCGGTCGATGGGCGCTTCCCAATAATTGGACATTACGTAGGCAGCGTGCCGCGCTTTCACACCCAATCCTGCGATCGTACGCGCGGGCGTCTGCATGATCGCGCGCTCAATCGGGCAGAGACTTGTGAGGATTGCCTCAAGCTGTCGTGTCTGAGCTTCAAACCCAATTCGGTCGTGCAAAAGCTCAACGTCCGGGCCGAAGGACCTCGAATCGGAACTCCTGATTTGTTTCTTGGACCGTCGCAAGTTCTGCGACCAAGACATTGAATCGCTCTTCGAGAGCACGCGCGCTTGAAGCGGCGGGCGTTGAGTTCATCGACGGCAATCATCCCGGCGTCCGATTAAGCCGTTGACAGGGCAGGGCGAGGGCGCTGCGTAATCGGGCGCTAGCGCGACGGTTGCGCCGAGCTCCACCGGTGTCGTGAGTGCCGTGTTACTTTAGCCCCAGGTATGACCGTGACGCCCACGATCACGGTAACTGCGTAACAATAGTAACGTTCAACAGCCAGGGTGACGATGATCGCTTCAGCGTTACGGCCCTGTGTCCTCCCGCCACGCCTTCAGCCGACGGTCCGCACCCTTTCCAGCCCATCAGAGCTGGAGCGCTTGAGTTCAGCCTCATTGCCGTCGGACGGGCCAGCATAGCGTAGCACGCTGCAGCTCTCCAACGACCGGTGCTGATGACGTGACTCCGTCAAGCAGACTGCACGGTCTCCATCACGATCGCGAGCTTCTGCTCATCACCGGACTTCATCGAACTCGCCTTTCGGACGCCATGCAACTGGATCTGCGATCCAGCGGTTGACGTCGGATTCATGCCAGCCGGTCCCATTGGTGCTGATCTTGAGCTGAGCCGGGAACGTGCCCGTGGCGATCTTGCGGTAGATGGTGGACCGGGACAGCCCGGTCCTCGCGAGGACGGTCTTCAGACGGATGATACGGTCTGGTTCGCGCATGGCCGCGCGGCCTCCTGCTGGCTGTTTCTGACTGCTGCTGATCCAGACAGGGCAGGCATTCGAAGGCACGCAAGAGGGTTTTTAGACGTGCCGTACTGTGGCGAAGAATCGGCGATAAATCGGATGGTTCAAATTTCGATGCCCCTGCCTCTGCCGAGGCCGTGCGTGAAGGCCAGTTCGATACCGAGCCGGCGGCTTGAGTCGAACGCGATCCCGAGCTCCCGCTTGCGATTGTCGAGGATGGATTCGAGTTGCGGATCGCGTTCGAGGCTCCTGGCCATATCGCCCATCGCCGAGCGCGTGGCCCTGTAGCCGGAGATGTCGCCGGCCTGATACTGGTGCTGGCTGGTGTGATCAAGCCTCTGCCAGCGCTCTACAAAGCGGTCGGCGCGGCGTTCCGGATGGATCCGCAGTTCGGTTTCGAGCTGGAGGGCGCGGATGGCGCGGTTGAGCTGGCCGCCAGCGGCCTCGCGGGCCAGCTCCGGGTTCTTCTTGTAGGCGGCTTCGGCGTCGTGCGAGCCGTAGGGCCGCACCTCCTCGAAGACCTGGCGGGCCTTTTGGAGTTCTTTCACCTGCTCGGGACTTGCTTTGCCGCCCATCTCCTGTGCCTCGAAGAACGCGTCCACCGCGCGGGCATGGCGCACCAGCGCTCGGGTTCGCAGGCGACGCGCTTCCGCTTCCGGGTCTTGCGCCACCTTCCTTTCCGGCGCTTCGGTTTCGCGCCGCTGGGTTTGCGTACCGCTCCTTTCCCTTTCCGGCGTTTCGCGCTCCGGCCTTCGTCCGCTATCTGGGCCGGGCATATCTGAAGGAGAGCGAAGGCCGTCGAACATGTCGCGCAGCTTCTCCGGCACAACCCTGCGCACGATCTCGGCCACGCGCCCGCGGAACGTGATCCCACGCCGCTCGGCGTAGCTCTGGACCGGATCGGCAAGCTCGTAGTCCGAGGCCATATCCTTGGCGCGGTCGCGGGACAGGGTACGGACAAGCCGGTCCCGGCCGGCAAAATCGTCTTGGCCGTAGTGCAAGTCCACGCCCTCGCGGTGCCGCGACAGGGCGACATAGCTGCCATGGGAATCCGTCCCTGGGGTCGCCAGCACATGGGTGCGGTCCACCGTCATGCCCTGGGCCTTGTGGATGGTCGCGGCATAGCCGTGGTCGATTTTGTTGTAGTCCTTCAAGTCGAACTGCACGGAACGGCCATCGTCGATCTGCACCTTCATGGATTGCACGCTGACCTGCTCGATGGTCCCGAGCGTGCCGTTTTTCACACCAAGGCCACGCTCGTTCTGCAGGAACATGACGCGATCCCCGCTGGCGAAGTGGCGTGCGCCGCGTTCGACCGTCAGGCGGACGTCATCCCCGAGATCGCCGGCAGCCCGCATCCGTTCGCGCGCCGCCTCGTTCAGCGCCCGCACCTCGTCGTTGGTATGGGTGAGAATGATCCGGCTCCGCTCCGGTGCTACCTGCCGGTCGCGGTCCCAGCGCTCGATCAGATCGCCGCGCGCCTGCTCCCGGGTTTGGGCCTCATGCACCATGCCATGGGAGCGATAAGCCTCCAGCGCATGACCGGTCCTGCCGTTCGCCAGATCACGCGTGGCCTCCCGCTGCCAGTCCTCGCGCTGTCGGCGTACCTCGCCGAGTTCCGCCCCGCCGTGGCGCTCATGGATCGAGCGGAAGGCCGCGCCGGCTTCGATTGATTGCAACTGCCTGATGTCGCCGACCAGCATCACTTTCGCCCCGGCCTCTGCCGCATGGGACAGCACGCGCTCGA
>NZ_JAFATE010000280.1 GCF_019244115.1 Bradyrhizobium sp. | reverse complement strand
GAACGGCGCGCCGAGCATGTCAACATGATCGTTCCGATCGACCTCTTGAACCCGGTCCTCGAGGACTTGCGCAAGTTCGGCCGGGTCAACAAGCCGGCGCGGCCGTGGCTCGGCATGTATTCGACCGAGATCGACGACAAGGTGGTGGTGATCGGGATCGCCGGCAACGGGCCCGCGGCGCGCGCCGAGCTGAAGACCGGCGACGTCATCCTGGCGGTGAAGGGCGAGACCATTTCGAGCCAGGCCGAGTTTTATCGAAAACTCTGGTCGCTGGGGGCGGTGGGCGTCGACGTGCCGCTGACCGTCCATCATGAGGGCGTCACCTTCGACGTCGTGCTCGCCCCCACCGATCGCGCCAAACTGCTGAAGGCACCGCGGCTGCATTGAGGCGATTTTGGCTTCGTGATGATGCAATCAGCTTCGATCGAAGCCGCACCGGAGAGTGTGCTCCCTCTCCCCGCTTGCGGGGAGAGGTGGACCGCGCCCGCGGAGGGATTGATTTAACAAGCTTGCGGGGAGAGGGTTGGGGTGAGGGGGAGTCTCAAGGAACCGAGCCCGTCGAGAGTTCCCCTCACCAGGCCGCGCAAAGAGCGCGGCGACCTCTCCCCGCAAGTGGGGAGAGGTGAACAGCCGAGCCGGTAAACCGTTTCGAGCAAACTTCATCATGCTTTAGGCGATGAGATGCCAGGATGCGGCGACGATGGTCTGCAGATGCGCATCCGGCGGCAGCTGCGATGTCGCAGTTGGATCGAAACCGGAATGAGCAGTCGAATAGTCTGCCATCGCCTGCACCAGTACCTGGATGTTGGCATCGATCTCGACACCGCCGGCCTTGATCTCCTGCAGCTGATGCGATCCGCCGGCGAACCAGTCCGCGACCGTCACCTGCTCATGGGTGCCCAGAATGTCGATCTGCAGGTCATTGCCGGATTTGACGAACCAGAAATTGTCGGCGGATAGCGTTAAGCCGAAGTCGAGCGTGCCGGTTGCGGTCGTCTCCGATGCCGTGCCGTTGACGATGACGTCGCTGCCATCGCCGGGATGATACAGATAGGTCGCACTGGCGCCGCCGACCATGATGTTGTTGCCCGCGCCGCTGTCGAGCGTGTCCTTGCCGGTGCCTCCGATCAGGAGATCGTTGCCGGCGTTGCCGACAAGGACATCCGTCCCATTGCCGGCCACCAGCAGCGCCCCGTCGGAGAGCGACAGGCCAGGCAGGGCCTCCGCCGCAATGGTGAGCGCGGCATCGGTCGTTGCCGCGCTCAGCGAATGCAGGCTGCCGGTCTGTCCGCCCCACAGTGTCGCGATCGCGGCATCGATCAGCACAGCATCCTCGCCGTCGGCCGACGCCACCGCATCGATCAATGCGGCGAGCCCCACGATGTCGGCCGCGCTTCCGGTGTCGGACCGCAGCCACAGATCCGGCGCGAAATCCGCGACCAAGAGATGGGCGGCCGCATCGTCGTAAAGGATGCCATGCTCATGGCCGACGACACCGGCCGTGGCGCTGGTCGCCTCATCGTGGTTCTGCGCCAGGAGCGCGGCATATTCCACGGCGATGTCGGAGACAGCGGTCTGCACCGCGCTCGCCTTCAGATAGCTCGCCGCATTGGCGGCATGGACGACGTCGCCGAGGACGTTACCTGCGTTGAACAGCGCGGAAATCGCGGTGTTGCCATAACCGCTGGCGTCGGTCACCGACGAATAGGCGATCATGTCCATCATCTTGGCCGAGGCGGAGGCCTCGCCCGTGCTCGCACTGGCGCCGGGAATCCCGACCGCGGAGGCAACAGCGTCATTCTCGAGCGGCGCCATCAGCGTCGCGGCCGCGCTCTTCCAGTCCTGATAGCCGTTGTCGCTGGCCCACTGCATCATCACCAGGAGCGCAATCGAGTGCAGGCTGACAGCGCTCAAGCCAAGGTCGGTGCCCGTGTCGAGAACACTGTCCTGCTCGGAGGCAATGCCGGCCGCCGCATGGGCGATGGCGACGGCGCCGTCGATCGGGCCGACTTGCAACAGCGCCAGCGGCGCCTCGACGATAGGGGCCGCGGCGCGCACATATTGCAGGATCTCGCCCGACACCGAGACCATGTGAATGTCGGAATAGCGTGCGTGCGGGTCGGAGGCGAGCGCACCCCAGAAACCGTGGAGCTGGTCGTAGCGGACCTCGGCGGCGAACTCGAACGGCATCGCATCGAAGGTGTAGGCCGGCTTGTCATTGAGTTCGGCGATGTAGCCGGCAAGGCCGCCGCCCAGCGAATGCCCCGTCAGCGACACATGCGACGTGCTGCCCCAGGCCGCATAATAGGCCTCGGCATCCGGAAACTGGGTCGGCCAGCCGGTCAGGCCGGCGCCGCCAAGCCATGATGGGACGTCGGCGAGGTCATCGGTCCCGCGAAAGGCCAGGATCCGGGTGGTCGGATCGCCGACGAGCTGGTAGGTCGCGGCCTGGAAACTGTCGGCCGTGGACACGATGCTGCCAGCAACGAGACCGTAATCGCCGATCTGGCTGAAGCTGACGACGAGCGCAGGATTGACGCCCCTGTTGTAGGCGTCCATCGCGAGCACGGCGTTGATGAGCGCGCTCGATGGCTGACTTGTCATGATAGTGGTTCCCCCCGGATAACGTGACGCGAACGCGGAGCGTGCGCCTTCACTGGCGCTTTTTTAAGATGTCACCGCAGGATAGGATCGCGCCATCGGCTCCATTCATTGTCAAGCGCGCGAGACGCGAAAGCTGCGATAGCGCGCCCGCTGCGGTCGCGTTTATGGAGACTTTGGCCGACGCGCCGCAGTTCGCGACAGCGGGAACTTGGAGCCACGCATTCAAGGCGTAGGAATAGAAGGAAGCAATCATGAGCGAGGCCGTGGTCGATGACATCGTAGCCGTGCTGCCGCTTTTGTTGGAATCACTCGATGCGCTCGCCTACGTCACGCGTCGCCTGCATCCGCCGGTGTTCGGCCGCGTGATGGAAGCCATCGGCACGCCCGACGAAGCGTTACAGGCGGTCCGGCCGCGACTTGACGGGTGGTCGCCGCAATTCGAGCCGCTGGGAGCGGCACTGAAAGATGCGATCGATGCGACGCTCACGGCCTTCGCCGGCTTACGCAAGGTTGAACGCGGTGACGGTGACCTTGTCGCTGTATTTCGTGCGCTGCGCCATGGCGCACGCGCGCAGGAGGCGATCTATCCGCTTGCCGAAAAATTTCCGCCGGTCAGCGATTTCTTTCTGGATCCATCATTGCGCGAAGATACCGCTTTCCAATCCCGACTCGACCAGCCCGCGGCCAAGGACACCGGCGTTTTCCACTTCGACAACGAACCGGGCAGCCGTGGCGGCTTTTCGCTCTACGTTCCCGAATACTACACGCCCGACCGCACGTGGCCGCTGCTGATGGCGCTGCATGGCGGCAGCGGCAACGGACGCGGCTTTCTGTGGAGCTGGCTGCGCGACGCCCGCAGTTTTGGCGCAATTCTCATCGCGCCGACCGCCACGGGTTCGACCTGGGCCTTGATGGGCGATGATGCCGATACGCCCAATCTCCTGCGCATCTTGGACAAGGTGCGCGACCGCTATGCCATCGACGAACGACGGCTCCTGCTGACCGGCATGAGCGACGGCGGAACGTTTTCGTATGTCAGCGGATTGGAGGCATCATCGCCGTTCACGCATCTGGCGCCGGTCGCCGCGACCTTTCACCCGCTGATGGCCGAGCTGGCCGATGCCGAGCGCGTGCGCGAGCTGCCGGTCTTCATCGTGCATGGGCGGCTCGATTGGATGTTTCCGGTGCAGGTGGCGCGGCAGACGAGGGATCTCTTGTCGGCGGCCGGCGCGCAGGTGAGGTATCGCGAGCTCGACGACCTCAGCCATTGCTATCCCCGCGAGATGAACGCGGAGATCCTGACATGGCTGCGTGGCGAAAATTGATCGGCCGCGGAACTCCTGCGTGCCGATCGCGTTAACCGGCGACATCGGAGGGTCCCCATGCAAGTCTTCCTCGGTATCATCCTGGGCATGCTGCTGCTGATCGGCGCCGTGTTCATCTCGGATTCGATTCAGACCTCCTCAGTCGCCAACGGCCAGACCGCACAGGCCAATCGCACCGTCGTGAACTGGGACGTCGTGGCTGACGACTGGCACACATTCAAGACCCGCGCCCATGATGACTGGGTCAGGATCTCCTCGAAATAGCCGCCGGCCGCAACACATCGCCGACAACGATAAGGTCGAGAATTGGGCGCCTCCGCCGCATGCGAAGGCGCCCATCTTATTGTTGGTTGCCCGCCTTGGCCTTGCGTGCGTCGGCCATGACCCGTTCGAAATCAGTCATGGTGAGGACGCCGGGTACGCGGAACTTGCCGACGATGAAGGACGGCGTCCCGTGAAATCCCAGCCCCTCGGCCTGTTCGTTGTTGCGCGCGAGAATGGCGTCAATGGTTTTTGCATTGGTGTCGAGATCGCGCCTTGCGCGGTCGACATCGATGCCGGCGCCGGCGAGGATTTCGGCGATCCGCGGCTCGGTCAGTTTTGAGTTGACGCTCATCAGCGCGTCATGCGCCGGGTGGTATCTGTCCTGGAATTTGCAGGCCAGCGCCATGCGCGCCGCGACCACCGAAACCGGTCCGAGGATCGGCCAGTCCTTCAGCACCAGACGAACCTTGCCGTCATCCTGCACCACCTGCCGCAGTTCCGGTTCGAGCTTGCGACAATACGGGCACTGGTAGTCGAACCACTCGACGATCGAGATGTCACCACCGGCATTTCCGCTTACCGGCGCGTCGGGATCGCGCAGCACGGCAGCTTCGCTCGGCTCCTCCACCTCGGCGCGCGCCGGACGGCGGCTAGCCGCGAGCAGCACCGCGCCGGCGCCGATCAGGCCCAGCAGTTCGCGCCGGCTACGGATGTGACCGGCCATTCCGTCCGACTGCTTCATCTTGCCCCCATCTCAGCTGATCCCAGCGGCCGGTCTACGTCCAGAACTGGGCGATGTTGCGTGCCAACATATAAAGCGCGACCGCGACAATGACAGCCGCAAATACCATGTTGAGCGCGCCGCGCCGCTCGGACAGGTGCCGCGCCAGGCGCGTGCCCAAGAACCCGCCCAAAATACCGCCCGCCACGAACAGGCCGGCCAGGTCCCAGGAGACGAGGCCGGACCAGGCGTAACTGAAGGCGGTGGTCATGCCGAACGCGGTCACCGCCACCAGGGACGACGAGACGGCGTTCATGATCGGCATTCCCGTTGCGAGCATCAGTGCCGGTACGATCAGAAAACCGCCACCGATGCCAAAAAAGCCGGACAGCGTGCCGGCGGCAAGCCCGAGCCCGACCAAAGCCGGAAAATTGGACCAGTTTATCTTGACCGAGGGTAGCCCGACCCGCGCCCGCGTTTTCAGCATCAGCGCCGCAATCACCAGCATCACCAGCGCGAACAACGCCAGCAGTTTTTGGCCCTCCAGCATCTTGCCGAGGATCGATCCGGCAAAGGCCCCGGCAATGCCGGCGGTCGCGAACACCAGCGCACAGGACCAGATCACGGTCTTGCCGCGGGCGTGACCGAACAGATTGATGGCCGCGTTGGTGGCGACGGCTACCGAGCTCGTTCCGATCGCAATATGAGGCTCGCCGACGCCGACCACATAGACCATCAGCGGCACCGCCAGAATCGATCCGCCGCCGCCGACCAGGCCGAGCGAGAATCCGACCAGCGCTCCTGATACCAGCCCCAGCGCGCCTTGCATCGCGGAGATGATCAAAACGGGGGTCTTTCCTGCACCACGACTGTCTGCTTTGCCTTGTCCCGCGAGCGCTATAGAGGAATTTTCCGGCGACCGCCATATGGACCGTCCGCACGCAGATCACGTTCGTTGGGTGGTCGGCGTAAGAGATTGTCAACGGCCGATCAGGCCGCCGCCCCATGGGCATCGCCGCGGCGCGGCAGCGCCATCAGCGTGCCGGTCATCGTCGCGATCAGGCTCTCGGCACCGTCCGGCTCGGCGTAGGCCGCGCGCGCCTGAAAGCGCTGATCGAGCTCTATTCGGAGCGCATGAACACCGAGGGCATGGCAATCGAACTGGCGATCCGGCTATGGGCGCGCTCCGATCCGCCGCGGCGGAGGCGGTCGGACAGGTCGATGCGGCGCGGCTCAAATATGTCGGACGGCTCTACGTGCCGCCGGGCTCGAAGCCGATGATGCGGACGCGCAGGCTTTTCTGTTCTACTGCTTCGTATGCGGCCAGAGCCTGCTCGTTCTCGACCGCGGCCAGCGCAGGTGGGCGCAACTGATCGCAAACTCCGCCGAGAAGCTTTTGGACGGGAAGATCTGAAGGACGGCTTTGTTTGAGCATGATCCTGTCGGAAAACCGGTAACCACTTTTCTGATCATGCTCCCACGTCCGGCCGCCCTTCATGGCCTTCACGTCAGGCGGCGCCCTTCAGCCGCTTGTTGCATTCGCTATAATAGCCGCCGCCCTTTTCGATCCACTTCAGGCCGCCATTACCATTGCTCGTCTTGTTGGCATTGTACTGATCGACGCAGGTGTGCATGCGGGCCTTGCCCGCGCTCTCCTTGGCATATTTCGGATCGACCGCGTTCGGATAGATCGCCGGCCCGCTCGGCGCCGCCGGTGCTGCCGCAGGCGCGGCTTCCTTCTTCGGCTTGGCCTCGGCGGTCGCAGGCGGCGCCGCCGGGGCCGCGGTTGTGGCCGCCGGCGTTGCATCCGCTGCGCACTGCGTCTTGCGGAAATCATTCCATTTCTGGCCGTTCAACGTGCCGGCGTCCTTGGCGGCCTTATATTTCGCGCTGCATTCCTGCATGGTCAGCGCCTGTGCCGGCGCGCCCACAGCGAACGCCGCAAGGCCGGAAATCGCAGCCGCGCACAACAATCCTGCTCGAAAGGTCATCCTCGGTCTCCCTGGGAGATGCAAAATTTTGGGAGCCGCATCGTAGCGCAGTCGAACAAAACGAGAAAGTCGCGTTTCACCGCGCCGTCGAAATAAAGCGCCGGCAGACACGCGGCGCGGCCCGCGCCATTCATCGGCGGTTCAGCATCGCAGCGCAAGCTAGCCGCCTTTCCGCTTCCCACAGGGGTTTTCATGATGACCATCTCGTCCCGCGCGGCCCTCGCCGCCCTCGTCTCGCTCTTCCTTGCAGGCCCGGCCCTCGCGCAATCCGCGGCGCCCGCTGCCAAGTCGGACACCGCGGCCCCCGCCGACACCAAGATGGGCAAGCAGCGCTCGCCCGAGTCGATGGAGTGCTCCAAGGAAGCCGACGCCAAGGGACTGAAGGGCAAGGAGCGCAAGAAATTCCGCAGGGAGTGCATCAAGGACGCGAAGAAGTCCGCCGCCGACAAGCCGAAATCGTAACGCCGCCTGTCTCGCCTCGCGCGATCGCACCCTGCCCAACGCAACCGGGACTATCCCGGTTGCGGATTTCTTTCGACGAGAGAGGATGAAGCGGCCCGCATTGCTGCATCGCATCAATGCATTTGTCGGGCTCCCGCGGATTTGCCATAAGGCCGTGTGAAGCAAATCTCCTCCGCTACCCCCCTCGACCTGCCCAGCCGCGCCAAAACCCTGTCGATGCTCGAGACGCTCGCCATCGGGACTGCCGGCGGCCTGCTGTTCGTCGTTGCCCATCTGCCGGGCGGGCTGATTTCCGGCGCCATGCTTGCGGTCGGCATCGCGGCGATGGCGGGGCGGCCGTTGAGTGTGCCGCCGATCCTGACCCAGAGCATCCTGGTGGTGCTCGGCATCTCGCTCGGCTCGGTCGTGTCGCGCCAGCTGATTCAGCATGTCAGCGCCTATCCCGTGACCATCGCGCTGTTGGCGCTTGCCACCTTCTGCTCGACCTTCGGCTCCAGCTATTATTTGCAGCGGGTGCACGGCTGGGACCGCACCTCGGCCTTTCTCGCCGGCAGCCCCGGCGCATTGTCGCAGATCACTATACTGGCGGTCGAGCGCGGCGCCGACCTGCCCGCCATCGCCGTGGCGCAGACGCTGCGCGTGATTGCGCTGACCGCAGCGCTGCCGCTGCTGCTGGCGCTGGGCGGGCTCGCGCCGGCCACAGCCCCCGCGCTGACCATGACGACCGCCTCGCCGCTCGAACTCGCCGGGCTGGTCGCCGCGGCGCTGGCGCTATCGATGCTGCTGCGGCTGGTCAAATTCCCGGCGAGCTGGATGTTCGGCGCGATGATCGCATCCGCCGTGCTGCATGGCATGGGGCTGATCGAGGGTGGCCTGCCGCCCTGGGTGCGCAACGTGGCTCTGGTCGGAATCGGCGCGCTGATGGGCAGCCGTTTTGCGCGGATGAAGATGAAGACGCTTTTGAGCCATCTCAACGCCGCGGTCGGCTCCTTCGCCATCGCGATCGCGGTCAGCGCCGTGTTCGTCGCGGCGATCGTGCTGACCACCCAGGTGCACTTCGCCGACATTCTGGTCGCGTTCGCGCCGGGCGCCATGGACGCCATGCTGGCGCTGGCGCTGACCTTGCACATCGATCCGGTGTTCGTCGGCGCGCATCACCTGGCGCGCTTCGTCTTCGTCACCATCGCCACCCCCGGGATCGTCCATCTGTTCGGACGGCCGCAGGACGACGTCGACGATTAGCGCTGTACTGCCCGCGCGATGCCCAGCCCCGCGACCGCGGCCATCGCGAGCGAGATCAGGGCGTTGTAGCCCGCGAGCGACAGCCCGAGAAAACGCCACTGCACCTCGTCGCAGCGGATCACCTTGACCTTGTCGAGCTGCTCCAGGAGATTGCCGGCCTTGCCGAAATCGACCAGGGGGCCGGTGCAGTCGGTCGGCCCCTTCCAAAACCCCCATTCGACGCCCGCGTGATAGGCCCCGAAGGCCGCATTGCCGAGGCCGGCGATCAGCAGCAGCGCGAGACCCAGGAACAGCACGGCGCGCGGGCCACCGCGCCGGGCCACGAGCGCGATCAGGGCCGAGAGCGGAATGATAGCGTAATAGGCGTAGCGCTGCTCCAGGCAGAGCGGACAGGGTTTTATGTCCAGCACGAGCTGAAAAAACCAGGCGCCGGCAATCGTCGCCGAGGCGATCACCAGGATCGCCAGCGCCGCCATCAGCACCGGGTCGGTGTCGCCGCGCATCAGCTTGGCATGCGCCACTGCGGTGGTGTCCGACGTCACTTTCGCCTCCTCATGGCACCCGGCCGGCAGACTCCTCGTAGCCTCCCGTGGAAGCAGTGTCGAGGCGGCGGACAATCACATCGGCGCGGGTTGACCGCGCTCCGCCGGTCGCTATAGTCCGCCCACTTCGCGCCCCCGGCCTCGCCGGGCGACGGGTC
>NZ_JAFATE010000217.1 GCF_019244115.1 Bradyrhizobium sp. | reverse complement strand
ATCTTTGCGGTGTTCTTCTCGGTGGCGATGGGTGCGCTGCCGGAGCGTTCCAAACTGATTTTGTCGCTGATCGACGATGTCGGCCATATCATGCTGAAGGTGACGAGCTACGTGATGCTGTTCGCGCCGATCGCGGTGTGGGCGGCGATCACCGCGACGGTGGCCAAGAACGGGCTGCTGGTGCTGTGGAAGCTCGTCGTGTTCATGGGCGGCTTCTATCTCTCGCTGCTGATCCTGTGGGGCATCCTGGTCGTGGTTGGCTTCATCGTGATCGGGCCGCGATACAGCCACCTGCTGCGGCTGATCCGCGAGCCGCTGATGATCGCGTTCTCGACCGCGAGCTCGGAGGCGGCCTATCCAAAAACGCTGGAGGGCCTCAATCGCTTCGGCGCCTCGTCGCGAATTTCGAGCTTCGTGCTGCCGCTCGGCTATTCCTTCAATCTCGACGGCACGATGATGTACTGTACCTTCGCGTCGATCTTCATCGCGCAGACCTACAAGATCGACATGTCGCTTTCGACGCAGCTTGCGATGCTGGCGACGTTGATGATCACTTCCAAGGGAGTGGCCGGCGTCCCCCGCGCCTCGCTGGTGGTGATCGCTTCGACCTTGAGCCAGTTCGGCATTCCCGAGGCGGGCCTGCTCATGATCATGGGCATCGACACCTTCCTCGACATGGGCCGCAGCGCCACCAACGTGATCGGCAACTCGCTCGCGACCTCGGTGGTCGCAAAATGGGAGGGCGAGCTCGGGCCCGAGCACGCGATGGGTTCGGGTGACGTCGTCCCGCCGGAGATGATCCCCGGCGAAGTGCCCGCAATGGCCGGCCATTGATGGGAGCAGCTCATGCGCCTCACTGCGGGCAGACCAATTTTGGGGCTGTTGCTGGCGGCGTGGCTGCCGGGATCGGCGGCCGTTGCCCAGGGCGGCGAAGGGCTCAGCCCGACGCTCGCCAGGATCAAGGCCGCGCATGTCGTGCATCTCGGCTATCGCGAGAGCTCGCCGCCGTTTTCGTTTCTTGATCAGGCGGGCCGGCCGATCGGCTACAGCCTAGAACTGTGCGAGGCCGTCGTCGACGAGATCGCGACGGAAGTCGACGATCCCGATCTCAAGATCGATTACGTCAAGGTGACGTCGGACGACCGCATCGCCGCGGTGCTGACCGGCAAGATCGACCTCGAATGCGGCTCGACCACGGCGAACGCGGAGCGGGCCAAGCAGGTCGCGTTCTCGCCGCTGATGTTCGTCGCCGGCACCAAGCTGATGGTGCCGAAGGGATCCGCGATCAACGCGGCGACGGATCTCAAGGGCAAGACCGTAGTGGTGACCAAGGGCACCACCAACGAGCAGGCGATGCACAATGTCGACAAGAAGTTCTCGCTGGGCTTGACCGTTGTGACCTCGTCCGACCACGAGCAGTCCTACCAGATGCTCGCTGACGGCAAGGCCGACGCTTTTGCGACCGACGACATCCTGCTCTACGGACTGATCGCGCGACACAAGTCGCAGGACAAGTTCCGCGTCACCGGGGACTATCTGTCCTACGATCCCTACGGCATCATGTTCGCCAAGGGCGAGCCGCAGCTCACCGCGGTCGTAGAGCGCGCGTTCCGCAAGCTCGGCTCCAACCACGATCTGATCCCGCTCTACAACAAATGGTTCGTCGCGCGGCTGCCGACCGGCGAACGGCTGAACGTCGCGATCTCGCCGCAGCTCGAAGACGCTTTCAAGGCGATGGACGACTCGCCGGCCGGAAACAATTAGATGTGACGTGACTTCGGGTTCGATTGTTGGCGCGGCGGAGGTGCACTCCCTCTCCCCGTTCTTACCGGGGGGAGGGTTGGGGTGAGGGGCTCTTTTTTGGCTCCAGGCTCGCGGAGAGTCCCCCTCACCCGCATCGCTAAAGCGATGCGACCTCTCCCCGCAAGCGGGGAGAGGTGAACCGTGGTCGCGGATGCGGGCCTCGATGCAAGCAAAAATTGCCACCCTTCAGCCAAACACCTTGTCCAGCGCGGCCTCGTAGGCGGCGGTGACCAGGTCGGGATGAAACCGGCCGAGGCTTTCCATCACCACACCCGAATTGAGCTCGAGCACCAGCCAGCGTCCGCCCGCATGGACGATATCGACCGAGGCGAAGCGGATGCCGATCGTGCTCGCAGCCTCGGTTGCAAGCGCAATGCAGGTGTCGCGGGTCTCGCCGGACTCCAGCAGGACCGGCTGCGATCCGGAATCGAGATTGTGCCGCCAGTTCAGCATGCGCCGCTCGCCGGCCGGAACGATGGCGTCGAGCTGGTCTCGTCCGAGGTCATCGGTCATGCCGCGCAGAATGGGCGCACGCCGCTCGGCCGATGTCGCCGCAATCGCAAGCTCGAGCAGCGAGCGCTCGCCGTCGCCGACCACACTCGGCCGGTTTTTGCTGTAGACCACGAGCGGCTTCTCATCGAGCAGGACGACACGGATCTCCTCAGCGATGTCGAGATAGGGCGAGATTGAAAGGCTCGCGTGAGATTCGAAGATGCGCTGCACCGCAAGTTCGAGTTTTGGCTTGCTCGTCACCAGGAAGACGAACCGTCCCGACGTACCCTCGTTTGGCTTTACCACGGTGCCGGCGGGATGTTTTGCAAGCAAAGCCAGCATTGCGTCCCACGATCCGGCCGGCGGGAGGTGCGCGTGAAGCCTGGGGTTGAGAAACAGGGCATGCGGGACGCAGGCCAACCCCGAAAGCTGCAGCACCTCCGAGGTCGCCGCCTTGTCATTTGCGATCCGGTGCGCCACCGCATTGTTCAATCCGAGGTCGTAGCCGAGCGCGAGGCGACGCTGCAATCCCCGCTGCATCACGATCAGCCAGCCCTCGGACCGGACCTCGACGGCGATGCCGTGAGCTGCGCAATATTTTCGGATGGCTTCGACGAACATCCGTTGGCTACTGGCCATGGTTCGTTTCGTTCGTGCTGATGACGAATTTTGAGCTGCTGGCGGATGGCTGCATTGCAGTTTCAGCAGCTCTACACCGCGTCGATCGGCTGGCCGGTAACATTTGTTCTCCAGGCCCAATTTCGGGCAGGAAATGCTGCTTGAGAGCCGCTTGGAGCAAGGAAATTTCTCGCAGCGCGCCGTTAAGGACGATCCGACGAGGCAAGATGCCCGCCGCCGTTTTGATGCGCCTCAATTGCCTGCCGTTCAAAGTTGATTATCTAGCAGAATAGCGTAGATCACGCGACAAAATCACCCAAGGAGCCGTGCTTTTCGCCCCATTTCGCCGGGCGGACAGGTACGGCTTTTGCTCTCGTCAGGTATCCCGAAAAGCAGAAGATCCATGAGTGCATTCTATCGAGAAAAGGTTCTTTCCGTCCATCACTGGACCGACACCCTGTTCAGCTTCAGGTCAACCCGCGATTCCGGATTTCGATTCCAGAACGGCCAGTTCGCCATGATCGGCCTCGAAGTCGACGGTCGCCCGCTGCTGCGCGCCTACAGCATGGCAAGCGCCAATCACGAGGAAGAGCTGGAGTTCTTCTCGATCAAGGTCGCCGACGGGCCGCTGACCTCGCGCCTCCAGAAGATCAGGGAAGGCGACACCATCCTGGTCGGGCGCAAGGCGACCGGCACGCTGATCGCCGACAATCTCATCCCCGGCAACCGGCTGCTGTTGCTATCGACCGGAACGGGGCTTGCGCCCTTCGCGAGCCTGATCAAGGACCCCGACGTCTATGACCGGTTCGAGACCATCGTGCTGGTGCATGGCTGCCGCCAGGTCTCCGAGCTCGCTTATGGCGAGCAGCTGGTCGAGGGCCTGCGCAATGATGAACTGTTCGGGCCGCTGCTGTCGGAGAAGCTGGTCTATTATCCGACGGCCACGCGCGAGCCTTTCCGCAATCGCGGCCGCATCACCGACCTGATTTCTTCCGAGCAGCTGTTCAACGACATCGGCCAAAAGCCGCTCGATATCGCGACCGACCGCGTCATGATGTGCGGCAGCCCGGCGATGCTGGAAGAGCTGCGCAACATGTTCGAGGCCCGCGGCTTCCTCGAAGGCAGCGGCAACGAGCCCGGCCATTTCGTGATCGAAAAGGCGTTCGTCGAACGCTGAGACCAACATCTGACTTTTCTCGTCGTCATGGCCGGGCTCGTCCCGGCCATCGTCGTCTTTGCGTCCACGAAAAGTAAGGCGTGGATGGCCCGCACAAGGCCGGGGCCGGGCATGACGGGTCGGTGGGATCGACCGGGCAGCTCACGCCGAACCCGTGGTGGCTCGCGTCACTTACGCTGCGTTGCAAAAAACACCTGCTCTCACGGGTGATTGATTCTCCTCCTCTATTCTGTAGCTTGATTGTGCGCTGTCATATCGGCGACCGAGACGCGCGTTAGCGTGCACCGTCCTTCCGACGATGTGGACCGGAACGCGATCGACCGACACAAATATTTAGCCCCGAGGCTGCCATGGAAACGTTGATGCTTCCGTTCTCGCCGCGTTTCATCGTCTTGACGATCTGCGCGGTCGTCACCGCGCTCCTGCTCGGCATCGGGATCTTCGATCACAATCCCAAGGCATTCGACATCGTGCTGGTGCCGCTCCTGATCTTCAGCGGCCTCACGCTGCTCGGAATTCGCGACCTGATGCAGAAGAGCCATGCGATCCTGCGCAATTATCCGATCGCGGCGCATATGCGCTTCCTGCTCGAAGAGATCAGGCCGGAGATGCGGCAATATTTCTTCGAGAGCGAAAAGGACGGCATGCCGTTTTCGCGAGACACCCGCGCAGTGGTCTATCAGCGCGCCAAGATGGTGCTCGACAAGCGCCCCTTCGGCACCCAGGAGGACGTCTATCGCGAGGGGTACGAATGGATGCACCATTCGGTGGCGCCGAAAGCCAATGTCGGCGAGAAATTCCGCATCGCCATCGGCGGACCGGATTGCATAAGACCCTATTCGGCCTCGGTCTTCAACATCTCGGCGATGAGCTTTGGCGCGCTCAGCCCGAACGCGGTGCGGGCGCTGAATGCCGGCGCCAAGAAGGGCGGCTTTGCCCATGACACCGGAGAGGGCGGCGTCAGTCCCTATCACCGCGAGAAGGGAGGCGACATCATCTGGGAGATCGGCTCCGGCTATTTCGGTTGCCGGCATCGCGACGGCAGCTTTGACCCGGACGAGTTCGCACGGGTCGCCGCCGACGACCAGATCAAGATGGTCGAACTGAAGATGAGCCAGGGCGCCAAGCCGGGCCATGGCGGCGTGCTGCCGGCGGCCAAGGTATCCGAGGAGATTTCCAAGATCCGGGGCGTGGCGATGGGCGAGGACTGCATCTCGCCGGCGTCGCACCGCGCCTTTTCGACGCCGATCGAGATGATGACATTCGTCAGCGAAATGCGGCGGCTGTCCGGCGGCAAGCCGGCCGGCTTCAAGATGTGCGTCGGCCACCCCTGGGAATTCCTGGCGATCTGCAAGGCGATGCTGGAGACCGGTCTCTATCCGGATTTCATCGTGATCGACGGCAATGAAGGCGGCACCGGCGCGGCGCCGCTGGAGTTCATGGATCATCTGGGCATGCCGATGCGGGAAGGCGTCAATTTCGTGCACAACGCGCTGGTCGGCATCAACGCGCGCGACCGCATCAAGATCGGGGCGTCGGGCAAGATCGCCACCGCCTTCGACATGGCGCGCGCGATGGCGATCGGCGCCGACTGGTGCAACTCGGCGCGCGGCTTCATGTTCGCGCTCGGCTGCATCCAGTCCCTGAGCTGTCACACCGATCGCTGTCCGACCGGCGTAACCTCGCAGGATCCGATCCGCAATCGTGCGCTGGTGGTGCCTCACAAGATAGAGCGGGTCTACAACTATCATCATGCGACGCTGCATGCGCTCGCGGAGCTGATCGCGGCCGCCGGCCTCGAGCATCCGCAGGACCTGCGCCCGATCCATTTCTCTCAGCGGGTCTCCACGACCGAGGTCGCCTCGTTCGCCAGACTCTACCCGGCGCTGCGTCCGGGCGAGCTGCTCGATGGCACCGAGGATGTGCGCTATCGGGACGCCTGGAAAATGGCGCGGGCGGCTTCGTTCCAGCCGGCGGTTTAGGGCACGTCATTCCGGGGCGCGCTTCAGCGCGAACCCGGAATCTCGCGCAGATAATCTCGGGATCCGGGTTCGCGAGCTTTGCTCGTGCCCCCGCAATGACGGCCCAGCCTAACCCGGGTTTTCCAGGCTGAACGTCTCCGAGTGCTCGTCATAGGCGAACAGCTCGGCGTAGCGGCCCCATGACACGATCGTCTTCAGCGTCTCGTCGGCGTCCTCCTCCGACATGTAGTCCTCGAGCTCGTTTCGGAAGCGCGCCGCGGGCGCGGTGTGCGACGGACGTTCGTCGAGGACGCGGCGGACCAGGCCCATGACGGGCACATGATCGATCAGGTGCTGTGCAAACAGCTTCTTGCGTGCATCGGTTTCGAGATTGGCGAAGCGCCTGCCCGCCTCGGTCAGCGTGAGGTCGCCTTCGCTCAATTGCGCAAAGCGGAGCAGCTGCAGCGACTCGCCGAGATGGAAGATCTCGTCCGCCTCGAACTGTAGCTGGCTGGCGAGCACGGGCAGGTCGGCATGACCGTCGTAAGGGGGCGCCGCCAGGGTTTCGATCAGGCCCGACAGCACGTTGGAGGAGACGTGGCGCAGCACCATGCCGACACCTGTCCCCGGGATGCCGTCGAGCGGCATCACTTTCGGCTCCGGGCGCTTGGTCATGCGGGCATAGATGCTGTCGACGAGCTGCCGGAACGCCGGATCGAGGCGGTTGCGCGGATGTGGCATGTCGACCTTGATCTCGGCGGCGACGCGCCCCGGATTGGACGAGAACACCAGGATGCGGTCGCACATCAGCACCGCCTCCTCGATGTTGTGCGTGACCATCAGCACCGATTTGATCGGCAGCCGGCCTTCGACCCAGAGGTCGACCAGATCGGTGCGCAGCGTCTCAGCGGTCAGCACGTCGAGCGCGGAGAACGGCTCGTCCATCAACAGGAGGTCGGGGTGGACGACGAGGGCGCGCGCAAAGCCGACGCGCTGGCGCATGCCGCCGGACAATTCCTTGGGGAAGGCCGACTCGAATCCGTCGAGGCCGATCAGGTCGATCGCCGCGAGCGCCCGCTTGCGGCGTTCGCCGCTTTCGACCCCGAGCGCCTCGAGCCCGAGCTCCACGTTCTGCAGCACGGTCAGCCAGGGGAATAGAGCAAACGACTGGAACACCATAGCGATGCCGTTCGGTGGGCTGATGATGGTCTCGCCGCGGCATTTGGCATCGCCCGAGCTCGGGGCCACCAGGCCCGCAATGATGCGCAGCAGGGTCGACTTGCCCGAGCCGGATCGTCCCAAGAGGCCGACGATCTCGCCGGCGCGGATGGTCAGATCGACCTTTTCGAGCACCAGCAGGTCCTCGCCACGGCCCTTCGGAAAGGAGCGGCAGACTCCGTGCATTTCGATCAGGGCCTGTTCACTGGACTTGTCGAGCATCAGAATATTCCCTGCGTCAGCCGAGGCGAAGGCGGCGCTCGCCGAAGGCATAGAGCGGCCTCCAGACCAGCCGATTGAATAGCGTCACCAGCACACACATGATGGCGATGCCGAGCACCACGCGGGGGTAATCCCCGGCCTCCGTCGCCGACGCGATATAGGAGCCGAGCCCTTTCGCCGTCAGATGGGTGTCGCCCCAGCTGGCAACCTCGGCGACGATCGAGGCGTTCCAGGAACCGCCGGACGCGGTGATGGCTCCGGTGACGTAGTAGGGGAAAATGCCAGGCAGCACCACCTTGATCCACCACCGCCATCCCCGGAGGTGGAAGCTCGACGCCGCCTCGCGCAGGTCGCTCGGGAAGGCGCTGGCGCCTGCGATGACATTGAACAGGATGTACCATTGGGTACCCAGGATCATCAGCGGGCTGAGCCAGATATTGGCGTTGAGGTGGAAATGCACAATGAAGACCACGAAGACCGGAAAGGCGAGGTTGGCCGGGAATGCGGCCAGAAACTGGGCCAGGGGCTGGATGCGCTCGGCCAGTTTTGGGCGCAGTCCGATCCAGACACCGATCGGCACCCATAACAGCGTCGCGAGCGCAATCAGCACCGCGACGCGCGCCAGCGTGACAAGGCCTGATACGAACGCGGTCGCGACATCTGAAGGGCTCAGATTGGTCGACAGATAGAGATAGGCGCGCCAGGCCGCATATCCCGTGCTGGCGCCGATGACCACAAACCAGATCGCGTCGAAGACGCGCGAGGGCGCACCGCGATCCGCCTGCCATCGCAGCGCCGCGGGAAGCTGGACGTGCAGGTTCGAAAAGGCCCGGTTGATTGCCGAGAACGGGTACGACAGCGCCCGCAGCGCCCGCGTGCGGCGGAACAGATCGAGCATCCAGGACTCCGGCACATTGCCTGAGGCGGTCTGCTCGAAGCGGAACTTGTCCGCCCAGGCGACGATCGGACGGAACAGCAGCTGGTCATAGGCGATGATGACCAGGAACATGGTGAGCAGCGCGAACCCGATCGCTGCGAGATTGCGGTTTTCGATCGCCAGCGCAACATAGGAGCCGATGCCGGGCAGAGTGACCGTCGTGTTGCCGACCGTGATCGCCTCGGAGGCTACCACGAAGAACCAGCCGCCCGACATCGACATCATGGCGTTCCAGATCAGGCCCGGCATCGCGAACGGCACGTCCAGCCGCCAAAAACGCTGCCAGGGCGAGAGGTGAAAGCTCTGGCTCGCCTCCTCCAGGTCCTTCGGCACGTTGCGGATCGACTGATACATGCTGAAGGTCATGTTCCAGGCCTGGCTCGTGAAGATCGCGAACACACAGGCAAGCTCCGCGCCCAGCACCCGGCCGGGGAAGAGATTCATGAAAAAGACCACCGTGAAGGTCAGGAAGCCGAGGATCGGTACCGACTGCAGGATGTCGAGCAGCGGAATCAGCACGATCTCGGCGCGGCGGCTCTTGGCCGCGACCGCGGCATAGACAAAGGTGAAGATGGTGGAGCATACGATGGCGAGCAGCATCCGCATGGTGGTGCGCAGCGCGTAGAGCGGAAGATTGGCCGGGTCGAGCGAGACCGGCGAGGCCTGCAATTCCGACAGCGGCTCGGTGGTCTGCTCGCCGCCATAGACGATCAGCACCATGGCGCCGATCACCAGGATGATCGCCACCACGTCCCAGACATTGGGCCGCAGCACTTGGCCCAGCGGGGCAGTGCGGATATCCTGAAGCGTCATGAAACCGCCTTTTAGAACTCGCCGTGCAGCCGCGCCGAGAAGATCGAGACCGGACCGCGATCGGCGTTATAGGCGGGATTTGTGATGAACTGATAGTCGCCGGTGAGCGTAATCTGCTTGGTCAGCGCATAGGCATAGTAGGCTTCCAGGATGCGCTCGGGCCGGTAGTTGAGCTGGCCGTCGCCGATCAGTGGCCCGAGGCCGCCGGCGGCGATGAAGTCGCGATGATCGCGCGACAGCGCATTGATCGCGCCGGCGATCCCGATCGTGTCGTCCTCCCGGCCCCACATGTGGCCATCAAGCGAGGTGCCGAGCGACAGGCTGCGATCGATGTCGGTGAATGACATGATCTCGTTCCGGCCGTCATTCCAGCTCCAGCGGGCGAACACGCCGATATTGCTGGTGATGGCCTGTTCGAGATTGAAGACATAGCCGTATTTGATGCGGCTGGTGCGGGTTTGCGTGATGTCGAGGTTGAGCGCCGGGTTGTCCAGCGTCTCGCGGTAGCTGCCGGAGAAGACGCTGTTGAGCCAGACGATCGTGCGCAGCTTGCCGGGCTCGCCGAACAGCTGATAGCGCGTCTCGAACTCGCCGACATATTCGCCGCGCCGGAACAGATTTGTGTCCATGTTGTTCGAGTTGGACACGGCATCCATCAGGAAATAGCCGGCGCGCAGGGCCCAGCGCTTCTGGTTGAGCTCGGCCGTCATGCCATAGGTCAGGCCGAGCTTGTCGGCGGCGTAGTCGAAGGCGCCGGGCGCCCAGATCGACCAGTTCATGAAATCCTTGCGGGTGTCTTTGGCGTAGGCGTTGCCGTCGAAGACGTCGATGACGGCGAACTTGCCGGCCTGCAAGGTCAGGCGTGACACGTCGACCTTTTCCGCGAGCTGGGTCCCGCTGCTTCCGAGATCTTCCTGCTCGCCGCCAAAACCAAAAGTCTGGCGCAGGAACAGGCGCGAGGTATTGTAGTGGGGGTAGGGAAAGTTCGATTTCTGCGCTTCGCCGTTGGAAAAACCGGCGAGTCCGACCGTGTTGTTGAGGCCGAACCCCTGCAGCAGCTCGGGATTGTAGTAGACCTCGCCGCCCTCCCAGAGCCGCGCATTGAGGAACAGGCTGTTGCTCCAGGTCTCCTGAGCCTGCGGCGCGGGCGTCAGGCTGTTCGGCCCGCTATAGGGCGCATGGAAGGCGGGATAGCCCTGCGGCAAGAAGGTCGACTGGCCGTGGATCTCCCAGCGGTCGGATTCCGGATCGGTCGGATCCTTCGGCTGCAGATTTGGCGCGCCCGGCCAGTCGAGCTTGCGGTTGAGGCCGATGCGCAGCGACTGGAAGTCGAGGCTGGAGGCGAATTGCGTCCCCGAGGGAAAACGCACATTGGCATCCTCGAAGCGGCTGTAGAGATATTCCAGCTTCACGCTCCAGTCCGGCGCAAAGCCGTACTCGATGCCCGCGCCCGCGGCCCAGCCGAGCCGGTCATGGATGACCTTCTCGTCATTGCCGGCGGCCGGCGTGTTGACGAAGCGCTCGCCGGCGAAGGCCAGTCCGCCGGTCGCGTAGACCAGCCAGGAGCCCGCCGTATAGCCGACACGGCCACGGACGGTGCCGACATAGTCCAGCCCTTCCGTGACGGTCGAGCGCGGGCTCGCCAGCAACGAGACGATGGAATTGGAGATGAAATAACTCGGGAAGGTAATATCGCCTTCTACCCCGAGCAAAACACCGGACTGGAAGCGATGATTGTAACCGGCCTGCACGCCGCCGATCAGGCCGCTGGCAACCCCCGGGCCCGCGGTCATGGTCGGATCGATCAACACCGCATTCGATGTGCCGCGGCCGTAGCCGGCATGGGCGCCGACATAGAAGCCGGTCCAGTCGAAGATCGCCCGCATCGCCGGCGCCTTCACTGGCAGGTCCGCCGCGCCGGCCGGATCGGCGAGCGCCATCATGCCAAGCCCAAGCCCAAGCCCAAGTCCAATTCCAAGGCCCGCAAACACGCCCTTCGACGAGCGACCATGGCGGGTCGTGTTTTCAGCGCGAACGGTTTTGATGTCACCTTTAGTCATCGCCTCGAGCCGTTGGGATCCAGGGGAACGGCAACCTGCGGTCCGGACTGATGGCTTGCAATCGCAAGCCACGTCGGAGGCGCCACCATCCACAATTCAGCCGTATTGCAAATGAGTCGCAATTGAAAGGATCAACGCCGCGCGTGCCGCGGAATGGCATCACGGCGTGACGCAGGGGCAACAGCGTCGGCCCCGTTCAAACCCGTGCAGGTGCAGGTCAGCCTAGGCCGCGGCACCTGGCGGCGGCAGCGCTTCTGATAAGTCGGTTTGAAGACGGTTCGATGAAATCGCGGAGCAGTTGCACGGGCGTACCGATCGCATCCCGGGCGCGCAAAATTCGCGCCGCATTTTCGGTCGAGCGGGAGGTCCGCTATCCTCCCTTGGAA
>NZ_JAFATE010000175.1 GCF_019244115.1 Bradyrhizobium sp. | reverse complement strand
ATAGATGGTCGCAAAACCTTCAAGATAACCCTCGGGATGGCCTGATGGCACCCGCGTGACGCGGCCGGTCTCCGCGATCGCGCCAACGCCGCCGCGGGTCAGGAGCTGGCGGGGCTTTCCGTAAGGCGTGAACCAGAGCTGGTTCGGCTGTTCCTGCGCCCATTCAAGACCGCCCTTGGTGCCGTAGACCCGCAGCGTCAGGCCGTTCTCGTTGCCGACCGCCACCTGGCTTGCCCACAGCATGCCCTTGGCGCCGCCCTTCCATTTCAACAGGATCTGGACGTCATCGTCGAGCCGCCGTCCCGCGACGAAGGTCGAGAGCTGAGCCAGGAGCGAATCGAGCTCCAGGTTGGTGACGAAGCAGGCGAGATTATAGGCATGGGTGCCGATGTCGCCGATGCAGCCGCCGGCGCCGGACCGGGCCGGGTCGGTGCGCCAGTCGGCCTGCTTGTGGCCGCTTTGCTCCAGCCGCTCGGTCAGCCAGTCCTGCAGATACTCTGCCTGCACCAGCCGGATCTCGCCGAGCTCGCCGCTTGCGACCATGGCGCGGGCCTGCCGGATCATCGGATAACCGGTGTAATTGTGGGTCAGCACGAACACCTTGCCCGTCCGCTTGACCAGCGCCACCAGCTCTTCGGCTTCCGCGACCGTTGTCGTCAGCGGCTTGTCGCAGATCACGTGAATGCCGGCTTCGAGGAATGCTTTTGCGACCGGCGCGTGCATGTGATTTGGCGTCACGATCGCAACCGCCTCGATGCCGTCGGCGCGTGCGGCTTCCGCCTTTGCCATCTGTTCGAAGGAGCCATAGGCGCGGTCGTCGGCCAGCCCGATCTCTCTGGCGGAAGCTTTTGCCCGCGCCGGATCCGAGGACAGTGCGCCGGCCACGAGCTCGAACTGGTCGTCGATGCGCGCCGCGATGCGATGGACTGCGCCGATGAACGCGCCCTGGCCGCCACCGACCATGCCGAGCCGGATGCGGCGGAGACCTGCGGCCTCACTGCTTGCTTCGATCGCCATGTCTTCTGCTCCTCGCGTTCAGGAGATGCCGAGCATCTTGCGGTTGGCGGCGTCGTCGGTGCCGGCGCCGGCAAAATCGTCGAACGCTTTTTCGGTGACGTGGATGATGTGGCTCTTGATGAACTCGGCCCCCTCGCGCGCGCCATCTTCGGGATGCTTTAGCGCGCATTCCCATTCCAGCACCGCCCAGCTGCCGTAATCATATTGCGTCAGCTTTGAGAAGATGGCACCGAAATCGACCTGGCCGTCACCGAGCGAGCGGAAGCGGCCGGCGCGGTCGACCCAGCTCTGAAAACCACCATAGACGCCCTGGCGGCCGGTCGGGTTGAACTCGGCGTCCTTGACGTGGAAGGCCTTGATGCGCTGGTGATAGATGTCGATGTAGTCGAGATAGTCGAGCTGCTGCAGCACGAAATGCGAGGGATCGTAAAGCAGGTTGGCGCGTGGATGGTTGTTCACCCGCGCCAGGAACATCTCGTAGGTGACACCGTCGTGCAGGTCCTCTCCGGGATGGATCTCGTAGGCGAGATCGACACCATGTTCGTCGGCATGATCGAGGATCGGCCGCCAGCGCTTTGCGAGCTCGTCGAAGGCGGCCTCGATGAGACCGGGCGGACGCTGCGGCCAGGGATAGATGTAGGGCCAAGCCAGCGCGCCGGAGAACGTCGCGTGCGCCGTGATCCCGAGCCGCTGCGAGGCGCGGATCGCACGCTTGACCTGATCGACCGCCCATTCGGTGCGTGCGCTCGGATTGCCGCGCACCTCCGGTGCGGCAAAACCGTCGAACGCCGCATCATAGGCCGGATGAACGGCGACGAGCTGACCCTGCAGATGGGTCGAGAGCTCTGATATCGCGAGCCCGTGGCGGGCTGCGATGCCCTTCACCTCGTCGGCATAATCCTGCGACTCCGAGGCCTTTTTCAGGTCGAACAGCCGCGCGTCCCAGGTCGGAATCTGTACCCCGACATAGCCGAGCGCGGCAGCCCATTCGCAAATCCCGTCGAAGGAATTATGCGGCGCCGCGTCGCCGGCGAACTGGGCCAGAAATATCGCGGGTCCCTTGATCATCTTCATCGCGCGCTTCCTTCCATCATCGCCCCGGCCTCCGCGCCCCACAGCGCCGCCGCATCAGTGTCGGACAGCGCGGCCGGCCGCTCGACCCGCGAGGTGACCTTGATCTCGCCGCCCTCGACGCTCGCCTTCAAAATGGCGTGCTTGACTTCCAGCGCGTGGCTCGCCAGCGCGCCGGAGGCGCGGTGCGGCGTGCCGTGCAGCACAGCGCTCGCAAGCTCGGCGATGCCAAGACAGCGGTAGTTGGCCTGGCTCGGCATGTGTTCGGCCCAGCTCGCGGCGCGCCAGTTCGGCTTGCCGAACGGCCGGTCATTGGCCGCGACCGAGATCCAGTCGCCGCCCTTCTCGGTATACTGCACGGTGCCGCCGAAGAAATTGGGATCCGGCACGCGCAGCGAGCCCTCGGTGCCGTAGAGCTCGATCGGCGGATGGCCGTGCTTCCAGACGTCCCAGCTCATTGTAAAAATGATGTCGGCGCCGGATTCGAAATGCAGCAGCGACATCACCGTCGTCGGCGTCTCCACGTCGATGGTCTTGCCGTTCATCGGCCCCTTTGAGGTGACGAGACGCGTGGCGAACCCGGCGCTTGCGCGGCCCTGCACCGAGGCAACGGGCCCCAGCAGGTTGATGAGAGCCGCGAGATAATAAGGCCCCATGTCGAGGATCGGCCCTCCGCCCGGCTTGTAGAAGAAGGTCGGATCGGGATGCCAGTGCTCCATCCCATGCGACATCAAAAAGCAGGTGCCGGAAAGCACTTTTCCGATGCGCCCGGAATCGACGAGCTCGCGCGCCAGCCGCCCTCCGGCGCCGAGAAAAGTGTCCGGCGCGCAGCCGAGTTTCAAGCCGCGACGCGCGGCCTCCGCTACCAGGGTCGCGGCGTCATTGGCTTCCACCGTGATCGGCTTCTCGACGAACACGTGCTTGCCGGCCGAGAGTGCCGCGTGGCTCACCGCGAAATGCGCGTTCGGGGTGGTGAGGTTGACGACGATCTGGATGTCAGGACGCGCCAAGAGCGCCTCGATCGACAGTGCCTCGATGCCGAACTCTGCCGCCTGCGCCTGCGCGGCCTCGGGTCGCAGGTCGGCGCAGGCGATCAACCTGAGATCGCGGAAGTTCTGCATGTTCCGCATGTAGATGGTCGAGATGTTGCCGCAACCGATGATGCCGACGCCGAGCTTGTCCATGGCGTGCTCCCGTCAGGTCCAGGAGGCCACGGTCTCGCGCGCGCGGCGCGCGAAACGGGCAACGTCGTTCGGCTTGTCGTGTTCGGCAACGAACAGCGATACGCCGGCCTCGCGCATCGCGGCGCGGAGCGCCGGCCAGTCCATGATACCGTGGCCGGGATCGGCCCAGCCGTCCTCATCAGTGCATTCACCTGGAGGCGCGAGGTCCTTGATGTGACAGGCGACCAGGCGCTGCGCGTGCTTTTTGATCTCGGTGACGGGATCGCCGCCGCCGCGCACGATCCAGGCGAGATCGGCCTGCCAGACGAGGCCGGGCGCTTCCTCGAACAGGCATTCGAGATAGGTCGTGCCGCCATCGGTCGTGCCGTATTCCCAGTGATGGTTGTGCCAGCCGAAGCGAAGCCCCTCGCCGGTGACGGCCTTTTCGATCTCGTTCAATTCGCGTCCGATGCCGCGCCATTCCTTCTCGCCGCCCTCGCGTTCGCCCGGCGGCGGCGCGGGCGCAAAAATGGTCTCGATGCCGAGGCTCTTGCAGAGCTTTGTGGTGCCGACCGCGTCCGCGCGCAGCCGGTCTAGCGCGACATGCGCGCTCGGCGCCGTCATGCCATGGACATCAAGGAGCCGCCTCAAGGTCTCGGGTTCATTGAACAGGCCGCCCCATGGCTCGACCATTTTGTAGCCGAGGCCCGCGATCAGCGCGAATTGCGCTTCGAGTGGTTCAATCGAGCGGGCGGAATAGAGCTGGATGGAAAGTCGGTCGATCGGCTTGGTCATGTCGGGGCTTTCGAAGGCAGGAGGTTAGACGCGCTGTCCGCTCTTGGCATCGAACAACGACAGCGCTTCGGGGGGAAACCGGACGGGGAGCGTGTCGCCGCCCTGCGCCTGCGCGTCGGCGTCATGGCGGAGGGAAAAAGCGGTGCCGTCGGCGAAACGGCACCAGATCAGGCTGTCGGCGCCCATCGGCTCGACCATCTCGACGCGCGCGGAGACAGCAGACGGATCGTCAGACGCCGTGACCTCGATATGCTCAGGACGGATGCCGAGCACGGCCGGCGCTTCGCTGGGCGCCCCGCGGAAGGCGTAGGCCTTGAGGCTGAACCGGCTCTCGCCGGCGACAAAAGTCGCATCGCCGTCGCGCGCGATCCGGCCGGGAATGAAATTCATCGCGGGCGAGCCGACGAAGGAGGCGACAAAGCGGTTCACCGGCGCGCGATAGATCACCTTCGGTGTGTCGAGCTGCTGGATCACGCCGCCCTGCATCACCGCGATGCGGTCGGCCAGAGTCAAGGCCTCGATCTGGTCGTGCGTCACATAGATCATGGTGGCGCCGAGCCGGGCATGCAGGCGCTTGATCTCGACCCGCAGCTCCGCGCGCAACTGGGCATCGAGGTTGGAGAGCGGCTCGTCGAACAGATAGACGCCGGCATGGCGCACCAGCGCACGGCCGATCGCGACGCGCTGGCGCTGGCCGCCGGAGAGTTCTGACGGACGGCGGTCGAGCAGTTCGGTGAGGCGCAGCATCTGCGCGGCCTCGGCCAGCCGGCGGTCGATCTCGTCGCGCGGCGTGCCGGCGACCTTCAGGCCGAACGACATGTTCTTGCGCACGCTCATGCGCGGATAGAGTGCATAGCTCTGGAACACCATGGCAATGCCGCGGTCCTTCGGCTCGGCAAAGGTCACGTCGCGGTCGCCGATCCGGATTTCGCCGCCC
>NZ_JAFATE010000127.1 GCF_019244115.1 Bradyrhizobium sp. | reverse complement strand
AGTCGGTCGTGCACGGCTAGGGCCACCGGGATTGGGCCCGCGCAGGCGCCCCGATTCCCCGAGTTCCTAACAATCCACAGGCCGCCCGGACCGGTCTGCCCGCCCACCGAATCGGCGGATAGTCGACCGATTCGTAATTTATCATGTGAATACAATGCCTTAACCAGAAAGAAGGAACAGCCTAGACGGCTTCTTGGAATCCAAATAGAGTCTGAAAAGTTACTTTTCAGTACCAGCGTTAAGGAATAGCGTTTTTGGCATGGCCACGGAAAAAGCCGAAACTGACCGCATTCCCGTAACCTTGGCCCTCTCGACCATCGCGTACATGGAAAGACTGGTGAGACAGGGCACACACGGTACCAGCGTCCCCGGCGTCGCAAGGACGCTGATCGAGGAAGGAATCCGGCTCGCCATCAAGGACGGGCTGCTCTCGATCCGGGACAATGGCAAGACGCCGTAATGCTGGGAGACAAAGGGATACGCGGACAGTTCGGCAGACATCACGGCCAAGACGATCCATCACGAGATCAAGCTTGGAACCGACACACATGCCCGCCCAACAGCACATTTTACAACAGAGCCCATCACAACAGAGCCCACAACCGTCGTCACACCAGACCTGGACCACGGAGCGCGTCGCGCTTCTGAAAAGCCACTTCGATGCGGGGCTGTCCTGCCGCCAGATCGCAGCGGAGATCGGCGTCAGCCGCAACGCCGTGATCGGAAAACTCACGCGCCTCAATCTGACGCGCGACAAGAAGGTCAAGGCCCCGCCGCGCAAGGCTGCCGCGGCCGTGCGGGGACGTGGCGGCAACCCCGCGCCGCGCTTCCGGGCGCAGCTCATCAAGGTGTTGACCTCGGAGCCCGAGCCGTCGGCGGCTGACGCGCCGATCCACAACGGACACACCTGCTCGCTCTACGAGCTGTCGAAGGAGAAATGCCGCTGGCCGATCTCGACGCCCGGTGCGGACGATTTCTGCTTCTGCGGCAATCGGCCGGTCGACGGCCTGCCCTATTGCCCGGGCCATACCCGCCTCGCCTATCGGGTGACGGCGCGCTAGGCGGCGATGAGCGGGCCGCGCGGCGCGCTATCCCCGTTTGCGCCGGGCTGGGCGCGTCGCCGCCGCTGTCTTTCCGAGCGGAGTTTTGGCAGCCTTGCCCTTGCGCGCTCCTGCGGACTTTTGAGGTAAGTCGTTCCGCGGCGCGCCAGCGCGCTGCACCCCTGGCGTTGCATCCTTCTTCGAGGAACGACGTGGCCCGGCCGACTTCGCCGCGCTGGGTGCGGGCGCGTCCGACGCATCCGCCATGTCGAGCCCGAACAGCGCGGCCATGTCGCCGCCGGCCAACACCATCCCGGAAGCGGGTGCGGCCCTGGATACCATCGCACCCTGGTCCGCGCCGGCGAGCAGATCGCTCTCGTCGACGCCGCGCAATGCGAACAATAGTCGCGGCGCTTCGTCGAGCCGCGCGCCGACGCCATAGAGGGTTGCCGCGACGTGCTTGCACATGTCGGCGGAGTCCGGACAGCTGCAGGAGAGTTTTATCTCGCCCGGCGCTGGAAACAGGCCATCGCCCTCGCGGCAGACCCGATCCATCACGTTCTTCGCCAGGCGCCCCTGCAGCAGCTCGACCAGCGAATCGATCGTGCCCGCGCAATCGGTGCAGATGGCCCGCCAGCGCTTCGCGGCGACCGGAGCAATCGTGATCGCAACCGTGTAGAGCTCGCTGCCGCTGACCTTGGCCTTGATCTTGCCCTTCTCGATCTGAAGGTCGATGACGCAGCCGTTGCGGACATAGCTACGACCGCGCGGCAGGCGACTGGCAAAATCGCTGTAGCGTTCGAGATTGCTGCACCATGACAGGCCCCAGAAATTCTTGACGATCTTCTGGCCCTGAACGATCACCGGCGCGGCCGCGTGCCCCTTCTTTCTGAGCTTGGCCAGCTCCTTTTCCGCCTGCCGCCGCTTGTCGGCGACCGAGACATATTCGGGCCATTCGTATCCGTAATCGCGCATCGATCAGCCTTCCTTCATGGCTGCCGCCAGATCGAGACTGACGAGCTTCAAGAGCTCGTCGTTCTTCATCTCGGTCAGAACGGCCTCGGCGCCGACGTTGAGAAAGTCTCCGGCCAATTGCCGCTTGTCCTCGATCATCCGGTCGATCTTCTCCTCGACCGTGCCGCGGCAGACGAACTTGTGGACCAGCACATTCTTAATCTGCCCGATGCGGAATGCGCGGTCCGTGGCCTGGTTTTCAACAGCCGGATTCCACCAGCGGTCGAAATGAACCACATGCGCGGCCGCGGTCAGATTGAGCCCCGCGCCGCCGGCTTTGACCGACAGCACGAAAAACGGGACATCCTCGTCCTCCTGGAACCGGCGCACCAGGTCCTTGCGTTCGCCGACCGGCGTCGCGCCGTGCAGGATGAGTCCGCTGCGGCCGAACACGGAACCGAGGAAGGCGGCGAGCGGCGCCGTCGTCTCCCGGAACTGGGTGAAGACCAGAACCTTCTCCTGGCGCGAGGCGATCTCGGCCGTGATGTCGCGGAGGCGCGCGAATTTGCCAGAGTCCTCCTCGGCCCAGGCGCCGTCACCAAGCCATTGCGAGGGATGGTTGCAGATCTGCTTCAACCGCATCAGCAAGGCCAGCACGAGGCCTTTTCGTTCGATCTCTTCGGCATCCTCGAGCTTGGCGGTGATGTCGGCCACGGCCTGCTGATACAGCGCGGCCTGGCGGCGGCTCAGCGCGCAAAAAGCCTTCACCTCCGTCTTGTCCGGCAGATCGGCAATGATGCTCTTGTCGGTCTTCATCCGGCGCAGGATGTAGGGCCGCACCAGCGCGCGCAGCGGCGCATAGGCGTTGTGCGCCTCGCTGTTGGCAAGCTGCTTGGAATAGGACGAAAACTGCTTCGACGAGCCCAGGAGGCCCGGATTGATAAAGTCGAAGATCGACCAGAGGTCGCCAAGCCGGTTTTCGATCGGCGTTCCCGTCAGCGCGATGCGCGCATCCGCCCGCAACTGCTTGACGGTTTTGGTCTGCTTGGCGGTGGGGTTCTTGATCGCTTGCGCCTCGTCCAGGATCGCCAGCCGCCAGGA
>NZ_JAFATE010000072.1 GCF_019244115.1 Bradyrhizobium sp. | reverse complement strand
CATCGCGAGCCCGATCACGAAGAAGGCCGAGAGCCACAGGCGGGAGATCTCGCCGCCGAGTTTTGCAAAGAACGATGCGCCGATGAACAGCAGGAACACAAAGGTCCAGGCAGAAATCATGCGCGTCATCTGCCGGAGCTGGCCGCGAAACACCTGGACCTGGTAGATGTCGGCGGCTTGAAAGCAGATCACGGCGGCCGCGGTCATCCCGAGGATGGCCGCGATGTATTCCCAGTAGAAGCCACTCAAGGGAACGACATAGGCAAAGTACAGCGCGATGCCGGTCAGGCTGATCAGCACGAAATCGGCGAGGCGCACGACGCCGGCGATGACGATCGGCGAATAGGCGTTGGCAACTTTCTGACTGGTGAGGGCGAGCGCGGCCGGCGACAGCCTGCGGCGTCGCTCAACGACCGGACGGCCTGCCGGCGCGCTTGCGGCGGCGCTGGCCGCGGCATTCAGCATCGAGCGTGCGTTGATCTGTTCCACGGTCGCCCACGCTCCCTTTCCGTTACCACCTGGGCGTGCATCCTGCCTCAAGCGATATTCCCCCTTCCCGGAATAACCGAGATTTCGGAACAAACCCTTACTTGCAATCAAGGAACGTTAATGGTTGGCAAACGCGTCGCGATAGCTGCTCATGACGCCTTCGACCATCGCCTTCTGGGAGAAATGCAGGAAAATACGTTCGCGAAGCGCCCTGGCGCGCTCTTGCGTCGCGGCCGGATTGTCCAGCGCGCTCTCGATCGCGTCGGCGATCGCGCCCGCCGTATTCGGCGCAAACAGCGCGTCGCTGTGCGGCCCGAAAATCTCGGGGATGCCGCCGCCGTCGGCCGCGATCATCGGGATGCCCGCGGCACCGGCTTCGATCACGACATAGGGCATGGAATCGCCGCGGGAAGGTACCACCAGCACCTTGCCCTTCGAAAAGCCGTAACGCGCCTTGACGTGGCCGATGAAGCGCACCGCATTGGTGAGGCCGAGCCTCGCGACCTGGGCCTTGAGCGCGGCCATCTCCTCGCCGTCGCCGGCCAGCGTAAGCGTGACCGGCCTGCCGTCGGCATGCAGCCGCGCCACGGCATCGACCAGGAGATCCGCGCCCTTGATATGCCGGAACTCGCCGACATAGACGACATCGGAGGCATCCTCCGCTCTGACCACGGGATCGAATTCGTTCGCGGTGACGCCGTTGAAGACGCAGCGCACCAGCCCCCGGGGCGCGCCGACGAGGCGCTGGTAGGTGTCCCGCGCAAACGCGCTTTCGAACAGGAAGAGGTCGGTCCTGTTCATCAGCGCGCGCTCGATCCGGCTGTAGACTGCTCCGGGCACCGTGTTGGGCGCGAAATGCAGCGAGCCGCCATGGGGCGTATAGACGCGAATGACGTCGTTGCTGCGCCGTCTCATCCGAAACAGGACCCCGGCCTTGGCGCCATGGCCGTGCAGGACGTCGGGTCTCAGCTCTCCGATCAGGCGCACGAACTTCCGCCAGACCATGAGATCGCCGGGGCCCGGTTCGCGCCGGATTGCAAAGCGGTGGACGCCGAGCCTCAGTCGCGGCGCGATCTCGGCGAGCGCCGCGGCGGCTCGCTCACCGCCAGTGAGGGTGTCGGCGACGATGCCGACCTGATGGCCGCGATCGACCTGGCCGTTGGCGAGGTCGAGGATGTGACGAAAAATACCGCCGACCGGTGTGCGTACCGCGTGCAGGATTCTGAGCGGCTGGTCCGGAGCAGGGGGCATGTCAGAACCTGCGTCCCGCGACGCCGGCGTTATCGGCGGCACCGGGGGCCAGGGCGTCGTGCGCCAGGTCCGACGCGTTCGACGGGTCGATGGGATCGCGTGTGTGCATGGAGAATCCTGAACGGAAATGTCGATTCGGATTAGCGGTATTCATGATTAACAAAACATGACCTTGTCGAGCGAGAACTTGCGGCTCTCTGGGGGCGCACACAGGAGATTAACCCAGCAGCAACCTTAATGGAGTGTAATCGCGACGGCTGAGCTTGGTGGAAAGTGGCGTTCCGCGGGGGAGTAGGATGCGTTTTGCGTTCTGGCGTAAGGGCAAGGAAAAGGCGCAGGACGTACCGGCCCCGGTGCCGCCTGCGCCGATTCCCGACACGCCGACAACTGCAGGGGCACCCGCTGGCGACCTGGATTTGCGTGTGCTGGGCCAGGCAGTGGCGCGCAGGCGAAACTTGATCATCTTTCCGACCCTGCTGGCCCTGGTCGCCTCGCTCGCGGCGGTCAATCTCATCACCCCGCGATACAAGTCCGAAGCGCGTATCCTGATCGACGGGCGTGAGAATGTCTTCCTGCGGCCAAGCGGCGAGCGCAACGAGGAGCGCGCCGCGCTCGATGCGGAAGCGGTGACGAGCCAGGTCCAGCTCGTGCTGTCGCGCGATCTCGCGCGCGAGGTCATCAAGAAGAACGGGCTTGCCGAGCTGCCGGAATTCGATCCGGTGCTGCGCGGCCTTTCGCCGCTGCGCTCGGTGCTGGCGCTGTTCGGGATCGGGCGCGATCCGTTCCTGATGACGCCGGAAGAGCGCGTCATGGACGCCTATTTCGAGCGTCTCACCGCCTATGCGGTCGACAAGTCGCGCGTCATCGTCGTCGAATTCCAGTCGCGCGATCCGGAGCTTGCCGCGCGCGTCGCCAATTCGATCGCCGACTTCTATCTGGTGTTGCAACAGAATGCGCGCCAGCAGCAGGCCAAGTCCGCCAGCCAATGGCTGGCAGGGGAGATCGACAGCCTGCGCCACAAGGTCGCGGAGGCCGAATCGCGGGTCGAGGATTTCCGGTCGAAATCGAGCCTGTTCGTCGGCACCAACAACACCACGCTCTCCAATCAGCAGATGGGCGAGCTCAATACGCAATTGAACAATGCGCGTGCGCTGAAATCGGATGCGGAGAACAAGGCGCGGCTGATTCGCGAGATGCTGGAGAGCGGCAAGCCGATCGAGGCCTCCGAGGTGCTCAATTCCGAGCTGATGCGCCGGCTGTCCGAGCAGCGCGTCACCCTGCGCGCGCAACTGGCCGAGCAGTCCTCGACGCTGCTCGACAACCATCCCCGCATCAAGGAACTGAAGGCGCAACTCGCGGACCTCGATCGTCAGATCCGTGACGAGGCGAGTAAGATCTCCCGGTCCCTCGATAACGACGCCCGCATCGCTGGCGGCCGGGTCGAAGCGCTGAGCGCAAGCCTCGATCAACTGAAGAAGCTCGCCAGTTCCTCCAACGGCCAGGACGTCCAGCTGCGGGCGCTGGAGCGCGAGGCCAAGGCGCAGCGCGATCTCCTCGAATCGTATCTGGCCAAATACCGCGAAGCCAACACGCGCGAAACCATCGACGCCGCGCCGGCGGAGGGACGCATCATTTCGCGTGCGATCGTCTCCAACACGCCGGCCTATCCGAAGAAGCTGCCGATCGTCCTGATCGCGACGCTGGTCACCCTGCTGCTGAGCGCCGGCCTTGTCGCAACCAGCGAGCTGCTGCGCACCATCCCGCCCGGCGCAGCCGCTGCTTCTGTGGTTCCTGCAGCCACCCGCGTGGTGAAGGTGAAGGCGAAGCCGGCCGAGGTTGTGGCGGAACCGGCGCAGGAAGCCGATCCGGTCACGCCGGAGCCGCTCACGACGCTGGCCGAAATCGAGCAGCTCGCGAGGGATTTTGCCGAAGCCGGCGCGGCCGCGCGCAAGATCACCGTGCTCGGCAACACCTCGGCAGAAAGCATCGCGCTGACCGCGCTGACCCTCGCCCGCCTGATGGCGCGGCAGGCGCGGGTGGTCGTCGTCGACCTCTCCGGCCTGTCGCCGACCATCGCCGCGGTTTCGGTCGATACAAGCGCGCCGGGGCTTGCCGAACTGGCGCAAGGCGAGGCCTCGTTCTCCGAAATCATCACCAAGGATCGGCTGTCCTCGGTTCATCTCGTCTGCGCCGGCCGTCCGGGCTTTGACCGGTCGGTGCTGCAGTCGCCGCGGCTGACGCTTGCGATCGATGCGCTGCGGTGCGTCTATGATCACGTCGTGCTCGATGCGGGGACCGCGTCCGACCTCCCGGCGGAGCTCTTGAGCACCGACGCCCGCGCCGTCGTGGTCACCGAGCCATCGCTGGAGCAGGGCGCGCGCACCCAGATCGGGGAAAAGCTGAAGGCGGTCGGTTTTGCCGACGTCGCCATGCTGGACCGGCCCGCCCAGTCGGTCGATACGATCGAGCCGGGCCCCCGGGTGGTCGCCGCCTGACAGCGCTTAAACCTCCTTCGCCTCCGCCTGATGCAGGGCGCCGCGCAGCCGCCGCGCCAGGCGGAACAGCGTCGTGCTTTGCTTGATCCGATGCTTGGCCCGCGCCACCGTGGACATGGCGGCCGCCGCGACCGCGCCGCGCGCGCTCAGCGGGACAAAACTGTCAAAGATCGCCTCGTCGTCCTTGCAGAACAGGCGCTTGTAGTCGTCCGATCCGATGCCGAGATCGAGTGCGCGATAGCCGCGCCCGGCGTAATGATCGATGATGTTGCGCATCAGGATCAGGCCGGGGCTGAAGCGTGCGTGCTCCGACAGCGTGTAGGTGTTGAACATCATCGAGTAGCGATGGCCGTCGGCAACGCCTGCAAATAGCGCGATGACCTCCTCGTCGCAGGCGAGCGCGTGGATGTCGATCGCGCGGTTGCCGCCCGGAAGCCGCGTCATGCAGGCGTCGCGGATGAACTCCTCGACGCCGGCCTCCGCGAACACGTTCGGCAGCTTCTGCTCCGCCATCCGCAGCGGCTTGACGCGAAAGAACCAGTCCAGCAGGCCACTGATCTCGCCATCATCAGAGGCGACGAAATAGCGGTAGCCCGGCAGCGCCTGCAGCTTGCGCTCCTTGCCGCGAAGCCGTCTGCGGAACGAGTTGCTCAGGAGTTGTGCGCCCGGCGCCATCGGCAGGACCGGACAGGCATTCACCGAAAGCTGACGCGGCAGCAGGGCAAACGGGTTCGCCTGCTCCTGCCAGCGGAGCGGCTGCTGGGTCAGCACCAGCAGATCGGCCTCGCAGCGTTCGCGGAAGCCGGCGATCAGCATCGTGATATCCGATGCGGTGGCCTCGCGCGCAAAACCCGCGTCCCAGAGCGGCATGTTGAAGGTCGAATGCTTGCCGCCCATGAACGCGGCGATGCTGACCCCGAACTGCCGCCGCAGCGTCAGCGGCAGCAGCATCAGCGGCCGCCGTTCGCCATCACAGGCGATCACGATGAAAGGCTGCGCGTTCTCGGTTTGGCCGACCCGGCATTGCCAGGGATTGAGGAAATCGAAGCGCTGATAGGGCGTCGCGAATGGAACGCCGGCTTCGAATGCGCGCCAGACTCGTTCTGCGGCATCGAGCTCGGTGATGACCTCGATGCTCGCGATGCGGCTCGCCTGCGACCGCACCGGCGCAGCTGCGGTCGGGCGATCGATTGCGGCGGCCAATGTCATCGCAAAATCCGTCTTAAGAGAAAAAATACTTTTGCAGCCAGGTGACCTTTGCAAAGAAATGTCAACAAAGGGTAATGAGGTCCGTCGTGGGAGAGGGCAGGCGATTTGGCGTCCGACAGCAGCTGGTTTGAGAGTTTTCGGCTCGAACTCGCCTATTTCAGCGGCCGCGCTTTTTGGCGCGGCGTCGGTGCGGGGGCGATCCTGCGGTTCGAGCGGGTGCGTCCGCCGCGGCGGGATCGTTTCCAGCCGCTCAAGGCCGGCGAGATCAGCCCAAAATTCCTCGATCGCACGATCCGCGCGCTGAAGCGCTGGCGCTACGACATCGTCACCATGGACGAGGCCTGCCGGCGTGCGATGACCATTCCGCAGCGCCGCCGCTTCGCCTGCCTGACGTTTGACGGCGCCTCCAAGGACCTCATCACGCATGCCTATCCGGTGCTGTCGCAGCATCGCGTCCCCTACACGATCTACGTGCCGACCGCGTTCCCGGATGGTGTGGGCGAGGCGTGGTGGCTGGCGCTGGAGGAGATCATCGCGCGCGAGATCCGCATCAGCCTGACCATCAACCAGGAAGACCGGCACTTCATCGTCCGCACGGCGGCCGAGAAGATCGAACTGTTTACCTTCCTCCACGACTGGCTGCGCGCGCTCGCGCCCGGCGACCGTTCCGCCGCGATCAGGGACCTCTGCAGCCGCTATTCGGTCGACCTCAAAACCCTGTCGCGCGCGGCTTCGATGGACTGGGCCGATCTTGCACGACTAGCGGCCGATCCGAACGCGACCATTGCCAGCGCCACGGTCGAGTATCCCGTGCTGTCGACCATGAAAGATGCGGACGCGATGCGGGAAATGACGATGGGCAAGCGTGTCGCCGAGACGGTGTTCCACCGCGAGGTCCGGCACTTTGCGTTTCCGTTCGGTGATCCCCAGAGCTTCCGCCGCGCCCATGTCGTCATGGCGGAGGAGGCGGGCTTTCACAGCGCGGTCTCCACCATTCCCGGCATCGTGGACGCCGATAGCCGTACCAATCTGCATGCGCTGCCGCGCATCGCCTGGGATGGCCGCTGCCGCTCGCTGCGTGTCATGCGCGTGCTGCTGTCCGGCGTCACATTTGCGCCGGTGAAGCCGACGCGCGCCGGCGTCTAGCGGTCTGGGCGCGACATCCAGCTCACGATCGGCATCGCCGGCAGCACCCAGCCCATGCCGGCCACCACATAAAAGGCTGCCTGCAGCCAGCCAGAGTTCGCGAGCACCGGAATCTGTGCCACGGCCATGCCGGTCAAGGACCACACCGCCGCCAGAAGCAGCAAAAAGATGGTTCCGAAGAATTTGCGGGTGCGGATGGTCATGACGGAACTGTGCGGGGGCGCGGCTTGCGCTGAAGACGCGGGGGACTATAAGGGGCGCGTCTAATCCTTCAAGCATCGATCTCATGACGGATCTTTCGGCCTCATCTGCCCTGCCATCGTCGCATCTTGGCGCCGTCCGCTGCTGGCTGATCTCCGTCGCGGTCCTTATCGCGGCCATGGTGCTGGTCGGCGGCGTCACCCGGCTCACCGAATCCGGCCTGTCGATCGTCGAGTGGAAGCCGGTCTCGGGCGTGCTGCCGCCGCTCAGCGACCAGGCATGGACGGATGCGTTCGAGGCCTACAAGCAGATCCCGCAATACCAAGAGATCAACGCCGACATGACGCTGTCGGAGTTCAAGACCATTTTCTGGTGGGAGTTCAGCCATCGGCTGCTCGGACGCGTGATCGGCGCGGCCTACCTGCTGCCGTTCCTGTTCTTCCTCTGGCGCGGCGCGCTCACAGGCGAACTGCGCAAGCGGCTGTGGTCGATCTTCGCGCTCGGCGCGCTGCAGGGCGTGATCGGCTGGTGGATGGTTGCCTCGGGCCTCACCGAGCGGGTGGAGGTGTCGCAATATCGGCTTGCGACACATCTGGTCCTGGCGCTCGTGATCTTCGCCGCGATCGTCTGGACTTTTCGGGAGATCAAGGGCGAGGTCCCCCCAGACGCGCCGCCGCGCGTGAAATTTGTCGGCCGGGCCATCCTCGTCGTCACCTTCGTGCAGATCTATCTCGGCGCGCTGGTCGCGGGCCTGCGCGCCGGGCTCGTCTACAACACCTGGCCTGCGATCGACGGCGGCTTTGTGCCGACGGCGGCGCGGCTGTGGTACGAGGACCCCTGGTGGCGCAACCTTTTCGAGAACGCGCTGACGGTGCAGTTCGATCATCGCATGATGGCCTATGCGCTGTTCCTGCTCGCGTTGTGGCACGCCGTCGATGCGACGCGGTCGCGCGCGCCCTCCGCCATCAGCAACGGCGCCTGGCTGTTGTTCGCGGCGATCATGGTGCAGGCGGTGCTCGGCATCCTCACGCTGCTGGGCCAGGTGCCGCTGCCGCTGGCGCTGACGCACCAGGCCGTTGCGATCGTGGTGCTGACGCTGGCCGTGCTGCAGGCGGAACTGCTGTCGCGTCAGCCGGCGACGACGGTCGATAGCGGCGTGGCGAGGCCGGCCGGAGCGTCCGCTACGCCCTGGCGCGAGGTGTCGCCCGGCGCGTGAGCTTCCGGGCTCCGGCTGTAGAGTGGGCAAAGGTGCGCTCTTGCGCGCCATGCCCGCCATCGAGACCGAGGCTCGCTGAGAGATGGCGGGCACGGCGCAAACGCGCCTTTGCCTCCGGCCTTCCCTGCGCAACGGTTTTAACGGTGTCTTCGTGCTCTCCCCGGAGAACCGGGCTTTCTTGCCCTCGTCACCCGCCTGCGCTTGAAAAGCCTCTCACGCGCTTGGCCCCAGCGTCGGGGTGCGCGAAATTGCAGACCTTTGCGACGAGGGCTTGGGCGTTCATGGCGGGTTCGGAAGGAAGGGATTGATGAGGACGAGTGATCCAAAACTGCGGCCAGTTTGCAGGTCCTCGGTGTAAAGTCTATCGCAACCGGCGTCGACCGCGGCCGCGACGATCAGAGCATCATGAATGTGTAGGCCATGGTCGCGTGCGAGCGCGACCGCACTCGTGTGGGTTGCCGCAGGGTGATCGGCACAATCTCATCCAGCGAGGCTCTGAACAAGCTGAGCGCCAGTTCGATCTGCGGCCAATCGTGACGCAGCTTCTGTCGCGCGACACGGACAAACTCGTTCAGGACCTGAACGCTGGTCAGACCGCCATTGCGCAAGCAATCGAGGCAAGGCTATCATCCACCTTGAAAACCTGCATGTTCGCCTCGCTGTGTGATGGCTTATCCATCATGGGGTTGACGGCACGCGGCTTCAAGACGTCTTGGCGGCGCGGCCGCGCGCGCTTCGCAGGCCGTATCTTCGGATTAGCTGACATCCGCGCCAGCAGTGCACTCGCCTTAAGGCTTTCGCACAAACGTCGAGAACTGAAATTTCTGCACCGATCCCCACGGTGTCGTGTGTTCGTGCCGGCGCGTGTCGACCGAGGCGAACTCCGCGCCGAGCAGCGCGCCGATGGTCTCGGCGCTGTGGCGGGCGACAGGGAGGCCAGAGCATTTCTCCGGCCCGTCCAGCGCAAAGGTCGCAATGATGGCGTGGCCGCCGCCTCGCAATGCAAGC
>NZ_JAFATE010000877.1 GCF_019244115.1 Bradyrhizobium sp. | reverse complement strand
ACATCGCCGAGGACCACAACAACATCCGTCAGATGCGCGCGCGCAGCGCGAACAACGGGATCCGGGCGGGGATGCTGGCCGAAACACTGGCGCATGCGCAGGCCAAGGGTTTTGCCGCCGCCGATCTGCGCAAGTTCTTTGCAACCTCCCTGGTCAGCCCGGTGCTGACGGCGCACCCGACCGAGGTCCGCCGCAGGAGCACGATGGACCGCGAGATGGAGGTCGCGGCGCTGCTCGACCGGCGCGAGCGCGTCCAGTTCACGCCCGAGGAGAGTGAGGCAAACGACGAGCAGTTGCGCCGCGAGGTGCTGACGCTGTGGCAGACCAACATGTTGCGGCGGACCAAGCTGACCGTGCTCGACGAGGTCGCCAACGGGTTGGCGTTCTATGACTATACCCTCCTGCGCGAGGTGCCGCGGCTGTTGTGTGCGCTGGAGGACCGCCTGGATGGCGGCGAGGAGGCTGCGGGCGAGCTTGCCTCGTTCCTGCGGATGGGCAGCTGGATCGGCGGTGACCGCGACGGCAACCCGTTCGTGACCGCGGAGGTGATGCGTGGCACGCTAAGACTGCAGTCGAGCCGCATCCTGCAGTTCTATCTGGAGGAATTGCACGCGCTCGGCGCCGAGCTGTCGATCGCGGCGCATCTGGCCGACATTTCCGAGGAACTGCGCGTGCTCGCCGAGCGCTCGCCGGACACCTCGCCGCATCGCAGCGGCGAGCCGTATCGGCTGGCGGTCTCCGGCGTCTATGCCCGGCTGACCGCGACCGCGCAACGGCTCGAGGTCGAGATCAGCCGCAAGCCGGTTGGCGCGGCGGCAGCTTACAGCAGCGCGGCCGAACTGAAGGCCGATCTCGACGTGCTGGATCGCTCGCTGATCTCGAACAATGCGCGCGTGATCGCGCGCGGGCGGCTCAGGCTCTTGCGCCGGGCCGTCGACTGCTTCGGCTTTCATCTCGCCCGTCTCGACATTCGCCAGAACTCGGCCGTTCACGAGCGCACGGTTGCCGAACTGGTCGACGCGGCGATTCCCGGAATGTCCTATCTTGCGTTGGGCGAGGAGGCGCGCATTTCGCTGCTGACGAGCGAGCTGCGCAGCGCGCGCCCGTTGACGTCGAGTTTCGTCAAGTACAGCGACGAGACCCTGGGCGAGCTCGCCGTGTTCCGCGCCGCCGCGGAGGCACACGCCAAGTTCGGCGCCGACGTCATTCCCCAATCCATCATCTCGATGTGCAAGGGCGTGTCGGACATGCTCGAGGTCGCGGTGCTGCTGAAGGAGGTGGGCCTGATCAACCCCTCCGGCCGCAGCGCGATCAACATCGTGCCGCTGTTCGAAACCATCGAGGATCTGCAGGCCTCCAGTGCCATCATGGATCGCATGTTGTCGCTACACGACTATCGCCGCCTGGTCGACAGCCGCGGCGCGGTGCAGGAGGTGATGCTGGGCTATTCCGACAGCAACAAGGATGGCGGCTTCGTCACCTCGGGCTGGGAGCTCTACAAGGCCGAGATCGGTCTCGTCGAAGTGTTCGAGCGCCACCATGTGCGCTTGCGGCTGTTCCACGGCCGCGGCGGATCGGTCGGCCGCGGCGGCGGGCCGAGCTATGACGCGATCATCGCGCAGCCCGGCGGCGCGGTGAACGGCCAGATCCGCATCACCGAGCAGGGCGAGATCATTTCCAGCAAATACTCCAACGCCGAGGTCGGCCGCAACAATCTGGAAATCCTCGCGGCCGCAACGCTCGAGGCGAGCCTGCTCCATCCCCGGCAGAGCGCGCCGAAGCGGGAATACCTCGTCGCAATGGATCAACTGTCCGCGCTTGCGTTCAAGGCCTATCGAGGTCTGGTCTATGAGACCGAGGGTTTTGTCGACTATTTCTGGTCGTCGACCGTAATCAACGAGATTGCGACGCTCAACATCGGCAGCCGTCCGGCCTCGCGCAAGAAGACCCGCGCGATCGAGGATTTGCGCGCGATTCCCTGGGTGTTTTCCTGGGCGCAGTGCCGGTTGATGCTGCCGGGCTGGTACGGGTTTGGCAGCGCGGTCGAGACGTGGATCGCCGAGCATCCCGAGCAGGGCATGGCGTTCCTCAAGGAGCTCTACCGGGAGTGGCCGTTCTTTCGCATGCTGCTGTCGAACATGGACATGGTGCTGGCAAAGAGCTCGATCGCGATCGCCTCGCGTTATGCCGAACTTGTTCCAGACGAAGCCTTGCGTGAAAAAATTTTCGGCCGGATCCGACGCGAATGGCATTCCTCGATCGAGGCGCTGCTCGACATCATGGGGCAGGAGCGGCTGTTGCAGGGCAATCCGCTGCTGGAGCGCTCGGTGCGGCACCGCTTTCCCTATCTCGATCCGCTGAACCATGTGCAGGTGGAACTGCTGAGAGAGCATCGCGCGCAAAATCCGGACGAGCAGATTTTGCGCGGCATCCAGCTCACCATCAACGGCATTTCGGCAGGCCTGCGGAATACCGGCTAGGGCCGTCGTTCCGGGGCGCGCGCGAGCGCGAACCCGGAACCTTGAGATTCCGGGTTCGATGCTTCGCATCGCCCCGGAATGACGGCATACAAATCAGCTCACGGCTTCAGCGCACCCTGCGCGCTGGTGTAGACGGCATAGAGCGACGTCGATCCGCAGATATAGAGCCGGTTGCGCTGCTGGCCGCCGAAGCACAAATTCGCGACCGTTTCCGGGATGTGGATCTTGCCGAGCAGCTCCCCCTGTGGCGAGTAGCCGCGCACGCCGTTCTCATTCGGATCGCCCCAGCCGACCGAAAGCCAGACCCGGCCGTCCCGGTCGGTGCGCACGCCGTCGGTAATGCTCGGCTTGGGCATTTCGGCGAAGACCTTGCTGTTCGACAATTTGCCGGCCCCTGTGTCGGCATCGAACGCGCGGATATGCGACGGGTTGTCGGGCCCATCGGTGAAGCCGGTATCGATGATGTAGAGCTTCTTTTCATCAGGCGAGAAGGCGAGGCCGTTGGGCTCCACGAAATCGTCGGCAACGACCTTGATGTCACCGGACTTCGGATCGACCCGGAACACATTGTGCTTCTCCTGCTCTGGCTCGGCCTTGACGCCTTCATAGTAGCCGCCGATGCCATACACCGGATCGGTGAACCAGATCGCGCCGTCGGACGAGACCACCGCATCATTGGGCGAGTTCAGCCGCTTGCCGTTGAACTTGTCGGCGATGACCGTGATCGAGCCGTCGAGCTCGGTACGGGTCACGCGCCGGCCACTATGTTCGCACGTGATCAGGCGTCCCTCGCGGTCGATGGTGTTGCCGTTCGAATTCATTGATGGCTGGCGGTACACACTCAAATGACCATCATCTTCGGAAAAGCGCATGATCCGATTGTTGGGAATGTCGCTGAACAGCACATAACGTCCGGCCGGGAAGTAGACCGGGCCCTCGGCCCAGCGGAAGCCGGTCGCGACGCGCTCGACCGCCATGGTGCCGGCAAAGGCTGGGAAGCCGGGAGGTCCGAACGTTGGCTTTCCGGACTTGTTCGCAGATTCCAGATGAGAGTCTGGATAAACGCTTCCGGGCAGCGGCCCGAGGGGGAGCGGCTGGGTCGACATCGTTGGAGCGCCTAGCTGGCCCAGCGGCGCCTGCGTCTCCAATGCGGACGCCGAGGTCGCGGTCGCAGCTGTTGCAGCGAGTGCCGCCGCGCCCTTCATCAGGTTGCGGCGGTTGAAAGCGTGGCTAGGAAAGGTCAGGGGAGCTGCCATGATTTCCTCCAGTATTTTTTATCGGGAGGACGAGCTTATCACGGCAATTCGACGAAACTCTGGAGCTGCAACCTTCGATGGATCAAATTTCCAGCATCAGATCGCGTCCCAGCTGAAGACATCGGCCGATCGGTCGAGCCTGTAGAACGACGGCTTCAGCGCCGGCATCGCATGCTCTGCGATGGTCTGCGGCGTCCAGCCCTCTCCGCGCTGCACCGAACGCAACGGACGCGATTGGCTCATCAGGAAAATCTCGTTCATGCGCACCGCGAAGATCTGCCCCGTCACCTCCTTCGAAGCATCGCCGAGCAGATAGGCGACGATCGGCGCGATCTTTTCCGGGCCCATCTGCTTGATCTTCTCGACGCGCGCCTTCTGGGCTTCGGTCTCGGTCGGGATGGTACCGATCAGCCGGCTCCAGGCGAAGGGCGAAACGCAGTTCGATCGCACGTTGAAACGGTTCATGTCGAGCGCGATCGATTTGGACAGGCCGACGATACCGAGCTTGGCTGCGGCGTAGTTGGCTTGGCCGAAATTGCCGACGAGACCCGAGGTTGAGGTGAAGTGGACGAACGAGCCGCTCTCCTGCTCGCGGAACAGCCGGGCCGCCGCGTGAGAGACATAGAACGAGCCCATCAGGTGCACCTTGATGACGGCCTCGAACGCTTCGACGCTCATGCGGTGGAAGATCATGTCACGCAGGATGCCGGCGTTGTTAACGACGCCGTCAAGTCTGCCGAAATGATCGGTCGCCGCCTTGACGATGCGGCTCGCCGGGACGGCTTCTGCGACCGTCTCGAAATTCGCCACCGCCGTGCCGCCGCGCTTCCTGATCTCCTCGACCACCTCTTCCGCGGGTGCAGCGCTCGATCCAGCCCCGTCGGCGGCGCCGCCGGGATCGTTGACCACGACCTTGGCGCCTTCGGTCGCGCAGAGCCGCGCGATCTCGCGCCCGATGCCGCGGCCCGCGCCGGTTACGACGATGACTTTGCCTTCGAGTGATTTGGCCAAAGCTTGCCTCCCGTTGTTGTCATTCCGGGGCGCGCGTAGCGCGAACCCGGAATCTCGAGATTCCGGGTTCGGTCCTGCGGACCGTCCCGGAATGACGAGGGTTTACTGACGTTCGTTCGTAAAGATGATCGTGCCCGATGCCGCAAACATGCCGCCGACGCCGTGACACACCGAAATCCTCGCGTTCGGCACCTGTGCCGGCGCGATGCCCCGCATCTGACGCACGCTTTCCTGCAGCGCGTACATGCCGTACATCCCGGAATGCATGTAAGAGAGACCGCCGCCATTGGTGTTGAGCGGCAGTTTTGCGCCGGGACGGGTGTTGCCGTCGGCGATGAATTTGCCGGTCTCCTCATGCGGCATGAAGCCGAGGTCGCCGAGTCCGAACAGCGGCAGGTGCGCGAAGGCATCATAGATCATCAGATGGTCGACATCCCCATGCGTGATGCCGGCTTCCTTGAAGGCGAGGGGACCTGCGACCTTGAAGGCACGCGAGGAGCTGAACGTCTCCATCTGGCTGACCAGCGGCGTTTCCACGCTCTCGCCGGTGCCGAGGATGTAGACCGGCTTTTGCGGAAAATCCTTCGCGCGGTCGGCCGAGGTCAGGATCAGCGCGCCGCCGCCGTCGGTGACGAGGCAGCATTGCAGCAGGCGGAACGGATAGGCGATCATGCGCGAGTTCAGGACGTCGGCGACCGTGATCGGCTCCTTCATGGTCGCGCGCGGATTCTTGGCCGCCCATTCCCGCTGCACCACGGCGACCATCGCGAGCTGCTCATGGGTGATCCCATAGGTCTTCATGTAGCGCAGCACGGGAATCGGAAACATACTGGGCGGCCCGTACACACCGAATGGTGCCTCGAACTGGCCGTTGAGACTGTCCGGTGGCGTCGCGCGCAGCTGCTTGCCGATCATCGACTTGCCGCTCTCGGCGTGGGTGATCAGCACGGTGTTGCACAGCCCGGTCTCGATTGCCGCTGCGGCATGGCGGACATGCAGCATGAACGAGCAGCCGCCGACCGAGGTGCCGTCGACCCAGGTCGGGGTGATGCCGAGATAGTGGCAGACCTGCTGCGGCGTCTCGACCGCGGTGGCGAAGCCGTCGATGTCGGAGAGTTTGAGCCCGGCATCGGCAATCGCATTCAGCGCGGCGTCCGCATGCAGCTGGATCTGCGACATGTTCGGGATCACGCCGAGCTCGGTGGTTTCGGCTGCGCCGACCACGGCGACCTGGTTTCGTCGCATGGCGCTATCCTCTTGCGGGGCGGAACAAGGGCAGGGTGATCTTGTCGTCGAGTTTCTCGAACTTGACTTCGAGCCGCATGTCCAGTTCGAGCGCTTCCGGCGTCTGCGGACAGTCCACGATGTTGCTCATCATGCGCGGGCCCTCGTCGAGCTCGACGACGGCGATCGAATAAGGCGGCGTGAAGCCAGGCGCGGCCGGGCGATGATTGATGACGTAGCTGTAGAGCCTGCCCATGCCGCTCGCCTTGAACACGCTGACCTTGCGCGAGGCGCAGGACGGACAGAAGGGACGCGGCGGGAAGTAGACATGGGCGCAAGCGTCGCAGCGCTGCAGCCGCAACTCGCCGGCCTGTGTCCCGTCCCAAAAGTGCTGCGTCTCGGGTGTCGGCTTGGGGCGCGCACGCGCTGCTTCAGCCATCTTGTCGTTTCCTCGTTGACGATGCCTCGGGGGTGAGGCTCGCTTGTTCTAGTCTTGATGCGACATTTGACTATTTGGCGTCAACGGTCCAAGCAGGGCATGCACGCATGCCGCCTATTCCGGTGTGCCCAGAGGGGAGAGAGGGGGCGGGTGGCCGAGTGGCCGAGTGGAATATCGGCTTTCATGAGGTCGCAACGCGCGTCTTCGTGCTGAAGGGCGGGCGCATCCGCTTTCGCACGGTCGCGGAAATGAACGACAACGAGGCCTTGCATCGTGCCCATTTCGGACTGAAGTAGACAGCATTGTCCCCGGGAACGAGACCAAGATGATCAGCCTTCCGACCCTCGCCACACTCGCCGATGACCTGACGAAGGGCCGCACTACGGCCCGCAAACTGGTCGAAGAGTGCCTGGCCAGGATCGCCGATTCCAACGGCGAGGGTCAGAGAACTTTTATCCATGTCGACCGCGACGCCGCGCTGGCTGCCGCCGATGCCATGGATATTCTGCGAAAGGCCAATGCCGCGCCGTCGCGCTTTGCCGGCATTCCCCTCTCGGTCAAGGACCTGTTCGACATCACGGGGCAGGTGACGCGCGCAGGGTCGCGGGCGCTGGACGATTCCGCCCCTGCGGAGGTCGACGCGCCGGTGGTCGCCCGGCTGCGCCGCGCCGGGTTCGTCGTCATCGGCCGTACCAACATGACGGAATTCGCCTATTCCGGCATCGGCATCAATCCGCATTACGGCACGCCGAAGGGCGCCTGGAACCGTAGCGTCGGTCATGTGCCCGGCGGCTCGTCCTCGGGCGCCGCCGTTTCGGTCGTCGACGGCATGGCGCACGGCGCGCTTGGCACCGATACCGGCGGCTCCTGCCGGATTCCCGCCGCGTATAATGGAATCGTGGGCTTCAAGCCGACGCAGCGCCGCATCCCGCTCGATGGCGGCGTGCCGCTCTCCACGACGCTCGACAGCTATGGGCCGCTCGCGCGCTCCGTCACCTGCTGTGCTGTGCTCGATGCCGTGCTCGCGAACGAACCGATCATTCCCTTGCAGGCGCGGCCGATCAGGGGGATGCGCCTCGCGGTGCCGACGACCGTTGCGCTCGATGAGCTCGACGGCACCGTGGCGCGGACGTTCGACCGCGCAATGGATACGCTGTCGCGCCAGGGCGCGTCGATCGTGCGCATCGAGGTGCCGGAGTTCCTCGATGTCGGCATCATCGGCGCCAAAGGTGGGTTCGCGGCGGCCGAGAGCTTTGCCTGGCATCGCTTTCTGATCACGAGCAAGGGCGACATCTATGATCCCCGCGTGTCGGCGCGTATCTTGCGCGGCGAAGCCATCACGGCCGCGGACTACATCGAAATGCTGAACGCGCGGCGCTCCCTGATCGCGCGCACCGCCGCGCGCCTTGCGCCCTATGATGCCTTGGTCATGCCGACCGCGGCCAATACGCCGCCGCGCATCGCCGATCTTGCCGAGGACGACAAGGCGTTCGCTGCTGCCAATATCCTGTCTCTGCGGAACTGCACGTTGATCAACATGATCGATGGCTGTGCGATCTCGCTGCCCGCGCATCGCGAGGGCGAGGTGCCGGTCGGGCTGATGCTGGCCGCGGCCGGCGGCGCGGACCGCCGCATTTTCGAACTCGCGGCAGGCATGGAGGACCTCATCCGTGTTTGACCTCACCTTCACCGTCGACGCTCAGGACACCACGACGCCGTTGACGCTGCCGATCGATCAGCTCGTGATCGCGGGCTGGACCGGCCGCGATCCGGTCGCGCGCGACAAGCACATCGCCGAACTCGAAACGCTGGGAATCGCGCGGCCGGCCTCAACCCCGATCTACTACCGGGTCTCAGTGCGGCGGCTGACACTCGAAGACGAGATCGAGGTCTGCGGACTTGAGTCGAGCGGCGAGGTCGAGTTCGTGCTGATCGGCTGGCAGGGACGCATCTTCGTCGGCTGCGGCTCCGACCACACCGACCGCAAGGTCGAGAGCTACAGCGTCACAGTTTCCAAGCAGATGTGCGACAAGCCGATCGCATCTGTGTTGTGGGAGCTCGAAGACGTGATCGGCCATTGGGACCGGGTGATCCTGCGCTCTCATGCCATGATCGGCGGCAAGCGCGAGCTGTACCAGGAGGGTACGCTCGACGCCATGCTGCCGGTCGACGAGCTGATCAAGCGCGGGTTCGACGGCGGACGCTTGCCGGACGCCTGCGCCATGTTCGGCGGCACCTTTGCCGCCAAGGGCGGCATCCGGCCGGCAAGCCGCTTCGAATTCGAGCTCGAGGATCCGGTGCTGAAGCGGACCATCCGCCACGCCTATGACGTGATCTCCCTGCCGGTGCGGGGCTGAGTCGTTCGTCCTTGCGAGGTGAGGCAATTCACGGTCATTCCGGGGCGATGCGAAGCATCGAACCCGGAATCTCGAGATCCCGGGTTCGCCTCTTCGAGGCGCCCCGGAATGACACCATGGAAGCACTCTGGATCGCTTCGCTGGCACTCGCGATGACGGCGGAGGAGATCGGAAATCGGGTGGCAGGCGGCGTCCCGGAGCCCCAAATTGTGTCTCATGAAACCGAACGCAAGAATCCACGCTGTTCCGAGTTCTGATCTCGCTGGCCGCGTCGCGGTGATCGACTGGGAACAGGCCGAGCGCGATCTGGACGCGCAGGGGTGCGCGATGCTGAAGGGGCTGCTCGCCCCGGATGAATGCCGCGCGCTCGCCGCGGTCTATGCCGACGATGCGCATTTTCGCAGCCGCATCGTGATGAGCCGCCACGGTTTTGGCCGCGGCGAGTACAAGTATTTTTCCTATCCGCTTCCCGACCTGATCGCGGAGCTGCGTCCCAAACTCTACGAACGTCTTTCCGGGGTTGCCAATCGCTGGAACGAGGCGATGGGGATCGACATCAGCTATCCCAAAAGCCATGCGGCGTTCCTGAAGCGCTGCCATGATGCCGGCCAGGGCAAGCCGACGCCGCTGTTGCTGCAATATCAGGAAGGCGACTACAACTGCCTGCATCAGGACCTCTATGGCGAACATGTCTTTCCCCTGCAGGTCGCGATCCTGTTATCCGATCCGGGTCGCGATTTCGAGGGCGGCGAGTTCGTGCTGACCGAGCAGCGGCCGCGCATGCAGTCACGCGCCGAGGTGGTGCCGCTGCGGCAAGGCGACGGAGTGGCCTTCGCGGTCCACCACAGGCCGGTTGCTGGGACGCGCGGCACCTACCGCGTCAACCTTCGCCATGGCGTCAGCCGCCTTCGCTCTGGCCGGCGTCACACACTGGGGGTGATCTTTCATGATGCGAAGTGAGTGGCCGTGACGTCGGATCTGTTCGACAGCGTTCCCGATACCGGGCCCGCGCGCGAACACATGGCCGAAGGTGCCGTGCTACTGCGCGGCCATGCCAGGCCTTTGGAGAACGAGCTCATCGCGGCGTTGCACGACATTGTCGCGCAGGCGCCGTTTCGCCGCATGGTCACGCCCGGCGGCCATCAGATGTCGGTGGCGATGACCAATTGCGGGCCGCTCGGCTGGACCACTGACAGCAGCGGCTATCGTTACGTCCAAAATGATCCGGAAACAGGCAAGCCGTGGCCGGCGATGCCGCCGGCCTTTGCGCAGTTGGCCGAACGAGCAGCCGCGGCAGCGGGATTCAACGAGTTTGCGCCCGACGCCTGCCTGATCAATTGCTATGAACCGGGTGCACGGATGTCGCTGCATCAGGATCGCGATGAGCAGGATTTCGACAAGCCCATCGTGTCGGTCTCACTGGGATTGCCTGCGATCTTCCTCTTTGGCGGCCTGAAGCGCAGCGACAAGACGCGGCGATTCCGTTTGGCGCACGGCGATGTCGTGGTGTGGGGCGGTCCATCGCGGCTGTTTTTTCACGGCGTGGCGCCGCTCGCCGACGGCGAGCACGTGCTGCTCGGCCGGCAGCGCATCAACCTGACGTTTCGCCGCGCACGCTGAGCCTCTTCCGTCGTTCCCGAGCGATGCGAAGCATCCAGACGTTGCAGTGAGAGATTCCGGGTTCACGTTACGCGCGCGCCGGAATGACGAGGTTAAGGCCGCGCCGGATGAATGAACGTCCAGGGCGTGGTTTCCGAGTCCTTCGGCACCTCGATCGCGATCAGATACGGGCCGCCATGCGCCAGCGCCTTTTCGAGTGCGGGGCGGAAATGATCGGGCGCTGTGACACGCGAGGCCGCCACGCCAAAGGATTCGGCGAGCTTGACGAAGTCCGGATTGACGAGATCGGAGGCGACGACGCGGCCGTCGAAACGCTGGACCTGGTCGCGCCGGACATTGCCATAGGCGTTGTTGTTGAACACCAGCGTTACCACGCCGATGTTGAACTGCACGGCGGTCGCGAGCTCCTGTACGGCGAACATGAAGCCGCCGTCGCCGGTGATGGCGACCACCGGCCTGTCCGGATTGGCGACCTTTGCGCCGAGCGCGGTCGGGAAGCCCGAGCCAAGCGTGCCCTGATATCCTGAGGTGATGAAGGTGCGCGGCGCGTAGATCGGAAAGCCGTACCAGGAAGCGAAGCCCACCTGTGACAGTTCGTCGGTGACGATGCCATCATGCGGCAGCACGTCGCGCAGGATGTTCAGGTAGGCCATCTGCGGCTGCACCCTCTGAATCTCGGCCTGCGCCGCGGCCGTGGCCTCGCGGATCGCCGCGCGGCGGCCCGCAATCTTGCGAGTGCCCGACTTGGCGACGGCCTTGACGAGATCAGATGTCGCGGCTTTGGCGTCCGCCACCACGGCGAGATCAGGCGGCATGCGGCGCATCTCCACGGGATCGATGTCGATGCGAATCGATTTCAAGCCGTCGGGCCGGTACGGCCAGCGTGACATCGTCGGCAGCTCCAGGCGGGTGCCGATGCCGATCATCAAGTCCGTGGTCGGCCAAAGCTTGTAGGCCGCGGCCATCGTCAGTCCGAGTTCATGCGCATTGGAGACGATGCCGCGGCCGCTGCGGAACGCGACGACCGGCGCATCGATCATCTCGGCCAGCTCGAGGATATCCTCTTGCGCCTCGATCGCGCCCGAGCCGACAAAGATCATCGGCGCCTTGCTGGCGGCAATCAAAGCTGCGGCATCCTTGATCCGCTCGCTGTCAGCCTTTGGTGCTGGGAACGGATCGAACGGTCTTGCCGCGCTCGCCTGGACACGCTGGGTGAACACGTCCCAGGGCATTTCCAGCGCCGCCGGCCCGCGGCGGCCGGACATCATCTCCTGAAAAGCGCGCGACACCGCGGTCAGTGCATTATCAGGATATTCGATGCGATCGGCCCATTTGACGAAAGTTCTGAGTGTCGCGAGCTGGTCCGGCATCTCGTGCAGGTGCCCGCGGCCCTTGCCCAAAAACTGTGTCGGCACCTGCCCGGTCAGGCACAGCACCGGCTCGTTGGAACCGAAGGCGGTCAGCAGCGCCGCGCCCGCGTTGAGGACGCCTGGGCCGGGGACCACGCTGAACACCCCGGGTTTGCCGCTCGATCTGGCATAACCGTAGGCCATGTAGCCGCAGGCCTGCTCGTGGCGCGCGCCGATGACCTTGAGCTGGGCCTGGTGAAAGGCATCGAACAGACCATAGATCTGCGCTCCGGGCAGGCCGAACACGGTGCTGACACCGTGTGCGACGAGACCGCTGACGATCGCTTCACCGCCGGTCATTGAAGTCATGTCGTTGTAATCCGTTGGTCGCGTTGATCATGTTGTCTCGTCGATCACGCCATTGCGCAGCAACCCGATGCCTTCGGCCTCGATCTCGATCAAGTCGCCTGGCTTCAGATCATGCGGCGGATCACCGGCGCCGGCCGACGTTCCGGTCGCGACGATGTCGCCGGGCACCAGTGTCGTGAAGGTCGAGACGACGCAGAAAGTTGTGAGGCGAAGGAAGGTCATCGGCATCAATCTGCAACGGTCACGTCGGCGACGAATTGCGGTTCGCGGACCTGCTGCCCGGTGAACGGCGAGCCCTGCTCGAACCAGGAGCGCGGCGCGGGCGCGCCCCACAAGGTTTGCCGCCGTGGATCCCTGAGCGACCAGCGCAGCGGTTCGTGGTCATGATCTCCCGTAAAATAGTCGCTGGTGTAGAGCTCGAGCCGGTGGCCGTCGGGATCGCGAATGTAGAGGAAGAATGCGTTGGAGATGCCGTGCCGGCCGGGCCCGCGCTCGATGTTCTTCAAGTAGCCGCTGGAGGCCATCACATCGCAGAGATGGATGATGTTCATCGCGGTCGGCGTCCAATAGGCGACGTGGTGCAGGCGGGGGCCCTTGCCATTGGTCAGCGCGAAATCATGCACGTTGCCCTTGCGGTGCAGCCAGGCCGCGGCAATGCGGCCGTTCGGCCCGTCTTCCTCGGCGTATTCGGTGAGGCGGAAGCCGAGGCGGACGTAGAAATCCATGGTGTCCTGCACCTCGGCGGCGAAGACGTTGAAATGGTCGAGCCGCTGCGGATGGCAGCCTTTATAGAGGTCGTAGCGCCGCAGCAAATGCGGCCGCTTGTCCATTCGGGCGTAGAGCTCGATCCGATAGCCGAAAGGATCGGTGAAATGCAGTGTGCGGCCCTGGAACGGCTGCTCGGCGAACGCATAAGGGATGCCGTTCTCGGAAAAGAACGCTGCGGCCTTGTCGAGATCGCTATCGTTGCCGACCTTGAAGCCGAGGCGGTTGCAGGCCGGCACGTCGGCCCGGCGCAGCACCAGCGAGTGATGCTGATGCTCCTCGCTGGCGCGCAGATAGACGGCGCTGTCGTCGGCATCCTCGACATGCAGGCCGACCGTGGTCTCGTAAAATTCGCGGCTGAGTTTTAGGTCAGTGACGTCGAGCACCGCATGACTGCAGCGGATGATGTTGAACGGCGGATCGAAGACGTGCTTTGGAACGGGCATGGGGTTTCCTCCGGTCATTCCGGGGCGATGCGCAGCATCGAACCCCGGAATCTCGAGGTTCCGGCTTCGCGCTTTGCGCGCCCCGGAACGACTCGATTATCAAATTCCCAGTCTTTGAATTTTGTGCGTGCCCCGCGCGAGGGAGACGTGCTTGGTTTCCATGTAGACGTCGAACGAATAATCGCCGCCGTCGCGACCGATCCCGGAGGCCTTCATGCCGCCGAACGGGGTCGGCAGATGGCGGACGTTTTCCGAGTTGAGCCAGATCATGCCCGCCTCCAGCGCATCCGCGACGCGCAAGGCGCGGCCCAAGTCGCCCGTCCAGACATAGCCGGTCAGGCCGTATTTTACATCGTTGGCGATCGCGATTGCGTCACTCTCGTCGCGGAAGGCAATCACGGTCAAGAACGGGCCGAACACCTCCTCCTGTGCGACCCGCATCTTGCCATTAGCGCCGGTCACCAGCGTCGGCTGCACGTAATGGCCGCCGCCCGGCCCGTCATGC
>NZ_JAFATE010000870.1 GCF_019244115.1 Bradyrhizobium sp. | reverse complement strand
GCGCCTCGTTCATGATGCCAGCCCGCTCGCCGAGGAGCTTGCGCGCGATCCGCTCGACCCGTTTCGACATCTCGGACGCGGCACGCCGCGAAAACGTCATCAGCAGGATCCGGCGAGGGTCAGCGCCGCTGACAATCAGATGGGCGACGCGGTGGGCAAGCGTGTTCGTCTTGCCGGACCCGGCGCCAGCGATGACCAAGAGGGGAACTCCGACATGACCATCGGCGGTTACGCCGTGCTCGACGGCACGACGCTGTTCCGGATTGAGCGACTCAAGATATGATGCGGCCGTCGTCGCGAGCACGAATGTTCCCCTGTTCGAGCCCCACGCTCGATGATTCTCCTCGGAACCGCAATGCGGTCACCTATGTGCTGCGCCTCAGGCGGCCGCCTTGTCCTCCTTGTCCTCGCCGCGCATAACGATCCTCAGCGCGTCGTCGGGCAGGGGGCGCTGCAGCGCCTTCGCCTCATCCCACGGAGCGCGCATCCAGACGTCGCGCTCCTCGTCGGTGGTCAGGATCACCGGCATGGCTTTGTCGTGAATCGGCTCGACGACGGCGTTCGGCGATGTCGTGAGGAACCCGTAAACCAGGTGCGGACCCGGGATCGGCTTCGACTTGGTGCCGCGGTCGCCTCTGAACTCGGTCCAGATGCCGGCGAAGGCGAACAGCGGTCGGTGCTCACTCAACGCGAACCAGACAACATCTTTCTTGCCCGTTTCGGAGTTGGGTTCGGGCGCATATTCGGCAAAGCTATTCGCCGGTACGAGGCAGCGGTTCTCTGGCTTCAGCCAGCCGCGCCAATGCGGCGATGTGGTATTGCGGATGTTGGTGACGGGAAAATTCCCCGCCCGCGGAGGCGGCGGCATCCCCCAGCGCATCATGGTCCTTTCCCGGCCAGTATCGGTGTTGCGCACGATGGGCGCCGGGTAATCGGGAAAGACGCCCGGCATCGGCGGCAGGTTGCCGATATAGCGATTGATCACGCGGAACAGCGCAATGATCGCGGCCTGGTTGGTGGTGATCGAATAGAGATTGCACATGGAGGCCCCTTAAGGATGCGCGTTTGCATCGTCCGAACAGTTGGCCGGACTTCCGCTGGCGCGGATACAGGCTCGATAGAGCCATGGTTCGACATAACTGCCCTGCCAGATTCCGCGGCCGGCGCGTTCTGCATGGTGTTGGGCGGCCTCATATCTCCCCTTTGAAAATTGTGGCCAGTCCAGCGCAAGCCCACTGGTGACAAGCCATTCACCGAGATCCGCGCCGCCGACCGAACAGGCCGCAACCGTCCGCCCGTATTGGTCGAGGTTCATGGGCGTGCAGGTTACCGGGCGCCGCGCAAGAAAGGCATCAAGATCGTTCGCGGCCCTCGCGCCACATCGATAGAGTGAGCTGTCCTCGTCACGGCACAACTGGCTGCACTCCGGTGCATCGATTCCCCAAAGGCGGATCCGCGTTCCGTGTATCTCCAGCGTGTCGCCGTCGATGATGCTGGCTTGCCCGATCAGGTCGCCAGCCAGAGCGGGGCTCCAAAATGAGAGGAGCGTCAATAGGGTTGCCTTTTGTAGGATGCTCATCGCTTCAACCGCCTTAAGCCAGCTCGGTGTGAGCTGGTGAGAAAATACTCGCGAACTTCGAGTGCTGCTTCCGGATACTGGTGGGTCGCGACGATGATGGCCTGGACATGACGATAGTAATAACCCTCCAGCATCATTTGAAATGCTATGTTGGCGAGCGCCGTGATCCGCGGCGGATCGTCGGCCTTGTCGTCGTACAATTTCGCCGGTTCATGGGCCAAAGCGTCAGTCTCCTTCCGCGCGTTGACTAGCGCGGCGCTTCAGATCCTCAAGCTCAGCTCGTTTCCTTGAGAGCCGCAGGCGCGGGGCAGCATCGTCGAGCCCTGAGCGCTGCAGCTGCCGGATGGTGCTTGAGAGCTCGGCGATCTCTGCGCGCAATTCCAGAATCCTTAAGGGGCGCGGATCATCACTCATGCACGGCCGGCGCCACGAGCCGCTCCCTCTTTTCGATGAAGAGAATGAGATCGGCCTGCGCCCGCATCAGGCGTTGGGCCGCGGGAGTACAGTCGAGATCAGCTGCGATCAGCTGCTCGATTTCGGAAGACTGTAGCCGGACGTCACGCCGGAGCCGTGCGATGTTGCGATTGAGCAGAACCAGATTGCGGTCCATCGATCGCTCCGGGAGGACGTCGTTGGTCAGCGACGGGCGAGGGCCTTCGGCGCCTTGGCCGGCCGGCTGTTTGCCTTGAGCCGCTCCTCGATAGTCGGCAGCGATGTGCTGCCGCCGGCCGCCTTCCAGTCGGCCACCAGCACCGCGAGCTGTCTCCTCATTGCGAGCAGCTTTAGCGCCGCGTCCGTGCAGCCCAGATCACGGCGGATCTGGTCGTGCATGGCATGCTCGACGCGCACCATCTCGGTCCGCAAGACGCTGATCTTGCGGCGGATTTCATTAATTCGGTTGTCCATGGCTTGTTAGAACAAAAAGAGAACATAGAGTCAAGTTACAGATCTATGCAGGGAGACGGAAAATGAAAGCGGCGGCATCCAAATACGGGGCGATCTCGGAGCGGCTGGCCGGGGCGATGACCCGCGCCCAGGCGCTGCGCCTGAAGGGCCTCGCCGAGGAGGCGTATCAGCCCGGGCAGTTCGCGGCGAATTTGAGCTTGGACGAAGCCGCGCGCCGGATCGATAACAGCGGAGATCGCGCTGGCGGACTCGTTCTAGAGGTTGCTCGACGAGGAGGGGATCGGCCCGTTATTTCTTCTTGAGGCCCAGCGCGCGCTCGACGCGCTTGCGGCTGGTGCCGACCTTCTTGACCGCTTTCTTCACCGCCGCCTTTGAGCGGTTTTTCTTTTTCGCCTCATAGCGGACCTCGTAATCCTGTCCGCCCGCGACACGCGCCCGGTCCTGGTTGCGTCCACGGCTCGTCTTTTTCTTAGCCTTCGCCATTGGCTCCTCCTCTTGTCATTGCGCAATGCACGACGGACTGTGATGGTTCCGGCCGTTCGGAACGTTTCGACCTGCTCGGCTTGAATCCTGTCAGTGGCGTGGAGTTATGGCGGCGCGGCGCAGGAAGGTCCTCGGCATCAAGGCGGCTTATCCCGGCTTCATCGAACCGGCCTTGGCATCCTCCGTGGACAAGGTCCCGGACGGGCCGCGCCGGATTGACGAAATCAAGTTTCGATGGCTACCGCGGCCAGGTTCACTCCAGAACGGCCAGGTCAAGGTTTTTTACCCGAGATTCGGTGATCAGTTCGTCGCCGCACAACAGCCAGCCCTCGCGTCGATCCACAACCGTGATGGGCCCGGCTGGCGCGATTTGCGCGACTCACGCTAAGCAATCGCGGTCCATCGGACTAGTGCGAGAAGAACGAGATGATTGCTGCTGCCCGCGAATTGCCCACGTGAAGAAGCGTTTTCCCATGCTTCGGGTCAGAATTTACGATGCACAGACCATGACTCGGGAAGAGGTGGTGCTCCAAAGGGCTTGAGGTTCATTTGCTGAGCTCTTGCGCGTGCGGCAGACGCCGCACCGGGCTCTCGTAAACCGAGCCGCGCAGCGTCTCGGCCCTCGGCTTCGATCCCTCGCGCACATCAATGTGTCCCTCGCCGGAGGCACTCGGTCCCGGGTCCCGTCGCGTTCCGCGCCGGCGCGCTGCTGACCCTCCTGCGGGTGCCTTGTTAACCGCTCTCGGAACGGCAGTCGTCCCGCGTCCCGCCTGAAGGGGGCGCTATGCTGACGCTCCTGCGGCTGCCCTTTTTACGGGCTGCGCCCGACGGTCGCTTCTTGCTCCACGACGAGGGCATGTAATGATACGTTGAGCATCCCTGGGGCATCTCGCTGCGCTGCTGGATCGCCGTCGGCCCCGCACGCTGCCGAGCTTCATGGTCGCCTCGCGGCGCGCCAGCTCCGCCGTGACGATGCTGAACTGCAGATCACCAGTAGTATGCCAAGAGCCGCACGCGCGTATTTGCTCCGCACCTTGTCACGATCGCTCGCCTGTTTGTTGTCGTCTCCGTCCGCCGCGAACGCCCAGCTTCCCGATAAGACGGGTAGAGCGAGCTTCAAATCTGCTGGCAGGATTCTGAAGGAGCGGTGACAAGATCGGAAGCCGCAGCTTGTTGCGTGCATTCATAAGAATGCCGCCGGCATCATGTGTCGTCCAGAAGTTCGAACAATTCGTCGACCATATCAAACGGAGCATCCCTCGTCTGAGTGTGGTAGATGAC
>NZ_JAFATE010000826.1 GCF_019244115.1 Bradyrhizobium sp. | reverse complement strand
TGGCACAGGTCTGATCATGGCCGAAAGCAGGAAGAAGCCGGCCGCGGGCGCCGACAAAAAGGCCAACCGGCGCGGCGCCGCGCGGCTCGCCGCCGTGCAGGCGCTCTACCAGATGGATATCGCGGGCTCCGGGATCAACGATATTTTTGCCGAGTTCGAGAGCCATTGGCTCGGCGGCGAGGTCGAGGGCGAAAAGTACCTGCCGGCCGAGGCGGCCTTTTTCCGCGATATCGTGGCCGGCGTCGTGCGCGATCAGGCGCGGCTCGATCCCATGATCGACGAGGCGCTGTCGAAAGGCTGGCCGCTGAAGCGGATCGACGCCATCCTGCGCGCCGTGCTGCGCGCGGGCTCCTATGAGCTCGAACACCGCATGGACGTGCCTGGCCGGGTCGTCGTGTCGGAATATGTCGACGTCGCCAACGCCTTTGTCGAGCGCGAGGAGACTGGCATGGTGAACGCGGTTCTGGACCAGATCGCCCGGCAGTTCCGTGCCGATGAATTTTCGCGCGGGTAGCCCCAAGTTCTGTGGTCATACCCCGCGAAAGCGGGGTATCCAGTACGCTGCGGCTTCACCGTTCTATCACTGGTGTCTCGGATTACTGGATCGCCCGGTCAAGCCGGGCGATGACAGCGAGTGAGGCTCGAACGCGTGCCATGGCCGATGATCGACCAAATCCCTCCGGCGAAGACGCGCTGATTGCGCGCTACTTCAGGCCGCTCGCGACCGATCCCGGCGCGTTCGGCCTCCTGGACGATGCGGCGGCGGTCGATGCGCGCGGGGAAGACATCGTCGTGACCACGGATGCGGTCGTCGAGGGCGTGCATTACCTCGAAGGCGATCCCCCCGATACGATTGCGCGCAAGGCGCTGCGGGTCAATCTGTCCGATCTCGCCGCCAAGGGCGCAACGCCCGCCGGCTTCGTGCTCACGCTTGCGCTGAGCGGCGCTGAGACGTCCTGGCTCACGGAATTCGCACGCGGATTGGGAGAGGATGTAAAACTGTTCGGCTGCCCGCTGCTCGGAGGTGACACCGTCTCGACGCCGGGGCCGGCCATGGTCTCCATCACGGCGTTCGGCCGCGCGCCCAAGGGAACGATGGTTCATCGCAGCGGCGCAGCGCCCGGCGACCGCATCATGGTGACCGGCGCGATCGGCGATGCGACGCTCGGCCTCGACATTCTCAAGGGCGGCGCAACGGCTGCCGCGATGGCGGGCGATCCCGCCGCGCGGGACCATTTGATCAGCCGCTACCGCGTTCCGCAGCCGCGCAACGCCTTGGCGCTGCCGGTGCGCGACCACGCCAGCGCCGCGATGGACGTGTCCGATGGGCTGGCTGGCGACCTCGCAAAACTGTGTGCGGCCTCGGGCGTGAGCGCCGTCATCGATGCGCCCCGCATTCCGATCTCGGATGCGGCTCGCGCCGTGCTGGCGCGCGGGGCAGCCGGCATCGAGCGGCTGGTGTCCGGCGGCGATGATTATGAACTCCTCTGCGCGGTGCCCGAGGCGCGCGTCGAGAGTTTTGCGGAAGCCGCGCGGCTCGCCGGCGTTGCTCTGACCGCGATTGGACGGGTGATCGCCGGAACAGGCGCGCCGCGTTTCCTCGGTGCTGATGGCGCGGAGATCGCGCTCAAGCGGCTGTCCTATAGCCATTTCTAGGAATTGAGCCAGAACCGCCGTCGTCGGCAATATCTTTCCGAAAAAAGCGCATAATACCAGTCCAAAAGGCCTGATTTGGCCCTTCGCGGCGTTGCACCGCCGTGGCGATTTTGGCATGGTCCCGGCCGATTTGAGGCGCTCCCTTGTGGGGAGGGGCGACCTCCTTTTGTGTGCACGTCGCGCCGAAGTTGCGACGGCACGGGGGAAGAACAGGTCTTGAGGAAACTGAAATGACAGCTTTATGGGTGATTGTGCTCTGCGGGGCGCTCTCCATCGTTTACGCAATCTGGGCCACGAACTCCGTGCTGGGGGCGGACGCGGGCAATCCGCGCATGCAGGAGATCGCGGCGGCCGTGCGCGAAGGCGCGCAGGCCTATCTGCGGCGCCAGTACACCACGATCGGCATCGTCGGCGTCGTGATCTTCGCGCTGCTCGCTTATTTCCTCGGCACGCGGGTCGCGATCGGCTTTGCGATCGGCGCGATCCTGTCGGGCGCCGCCGGCTTCATCGGCATGAACGTCTCGGTGCGCGCCAATGTCCGCACCGCGCAGGCGGCGACCACGTCGCTGGCCGGCGGGCTCGAACTCGCGTTCAAGGCGGGCGCCATCACCGGGCTTCTGGTGGCGGGGCTGGCGCTGCTCGGTGTCACCATCTATTTCGCGGTGCTGACCAAGGGCATGGGCCTCGCGCCGGACAGCCGCACCGTGGTCGACGCCATGGTCGCGCTTGGCTTCGGCGCCTCGCTGATCTCGATCTTCGCGCGTCTGGGCGGCGGCATCTTCACCAAGGGCGCCGACGTCGGCGGCGACCTCGTCGGCAAAGTCGAGGCCGGCATCCCGGAGGACGATCCGCGCAACCCGGCAACCATCGCCGACAACGTCGGTGACAATGTCGGCGACTGCGCCGGCATGGCCGCCGACCTGTTCGAGACCTATGCGGTGACCGCGGTCGCGACCATGGTGCTGGCCGCGATCTTCTTCGCCAAATCGTCGGCGCTCGAAAGCATGATGACGCTGCCGCTCGCGATCGGCGGCATCTGCATCATCACCTCGATCATCGGCACCTTCTTCGTCAAGCTCGGCGCCAGCCAGTCGATCATGGGTGCGCTCTACAAGGGCCTGATCGCGACCGGCGTGCTGTCGCTGATCGGCGTCGCGGGCGTGATCTATTACCTGGTCGGCTTCGACAAGCTGCCTGGCGTCGACTACACCGGCGCGGCGCTGTTCGAATGCGGCGTCATCGGTCTTGCCGTCACCGGCCTGATCATCTGGATCACCGAATACTACACCGGCACCGACTATCGTCCGGTGAAGTCGATTGCGTCGGCCTCGGTCACCGGCCACGGCACCAACGTGATCCAGGGCCTGGCGATCTCGATGGAGGCGACTGCGCTGCCCGCGATCGTCATCATCGCCGGCATCCTCATCACCTACAACCTGGCCGGCCTGTTCGGGATCGCGATCGCCACCACGACCATGCTGTCGCTGGCCGGCATGATCGTCGCGCTCGACGCTTTTGGCCCCGTGACCGACAATGCCGGCGGCATCGCCGAGATGGCCGGCCTGCCGAAGGAGGTCCGCAAGTCGACCGATGCGCTGGATGCGGTCGGCAACACCACCAAGGCGGTCACCAAGGGCTATGCGATCGGCTCGGCCGGTCTCGGCGCGCTGGTGCTGTTTGCGGCCTATAACCAGGACCTCAAATTCTTCATCAGTGATGCCGCGCAACACCCCTATTTCCAGGGCATCAATCCGGACTTCTCGCTGAACAACCCCTATGTGGTGGTGGGCCTCTTGTTCGGCGGCCTGTTGCCCTACCTGTTCGGCGCGATGGGCATGACGGCGGTCGGCCGCGCAGCCGGCGCCATCGTCGAGGAGGTGCGGCGCCAGTTCCGCGAAAAGCCAGGGATTATGCAGGGCACCGACAAGCCCGACTACGGCAAGGCCGTCGACCTGCTGACCAAGGCCGCGATCAAGGAGATGATCGTCCCGTCGCTGCTGCCGGTGCTGTCGCCGATCGTGGTCTACTTCCTGATCTATGTCATCGCGGGCGGTGGAGCGGCCGGCAAGTCGGCGGCGTTCTCCGCTGTTGGAGCGATGCTGCTCGGCGTCATCGTGACAGGCCTGTTCGTCGCGATCTCGATGACCTCGGGCGGTGGCGCCTGGGACAACGCCAAGAAGTACATCGAGGACGGTCATTTCGGCGGCAAGGGCTCTGACGCCCACAAGTCGGCGGTGACCGGCGACACCGTCGGCGATCCCTACAAGGACACGGCGGGACCGGCCGTGAACCCGATGATCAAGATCACCAACATCGTGGCGCTGCTGCTGCTTGCGATTCTGGCGCACTGAAGCCGGATCGATGCAATTGAGATCCCGCGGGGTGAAAGCCTCGCGGGATTTTTTTTCATTCGTCATTGCGCGCGAGGCGAAGCAATCCAGTGCTTCAAGGCATTCCGGAGCCCGTGGAAGGACTGGATTGCTTCAGCGCCAAAGGCGCCTCGCAATGACGGCTGAGGTTTTTGCTTGAATCAGTCACTGCACGTCGAGGTGCAGTCCCTCCCTGTCGATGATGGACGCGAACTTCGTGGTCTCCGCAGCCACGAAATCCGAGAATTGTTGCGGCGTGCCGTAGTCGGGGCGGGCGCCCATCGCGGCGATGTTCTTTTTGATGTCCTCGCGCTCCAGCATGAGCTTCACCTGCTGATTCAGCGCTTCCACGATCTCGCCTGGGCAGGTTTTTGGCAAAAACACGCCGAACCAGGAGGAGACGTCGAACCGGGCCAGTTCGGCGGCGCTCTCGCGCATGGTCGGAAGATCGGGCGCCGAGGCGCTGCGTTCCGGCGTGGTGACCGCGAGCCCGGTCAGCTTGCCGTCCAGCACCTGCGGCAGCGA
>NZ_JAFATE010000684.1 GCF_019244115.1 Bradyrhizobium sp. | reverse complement strand
ATCGAGGAGGCGGTGCTGATGTGCGACCGCATCCTGGTATTTTCGTCGAACCCGGGCCGGGTGGCGGCAGAGTTCAAGGTCGACCTGCCGCATCCGCGCAACCGCCTCGATCCAGCGTTCCGGCAGCTGGTCGATCAACTCTATGGGCGCATGACGCAGCGCCCGACCAAGGCGCCCGCGCTCGAGGGCATTCAGGGCACGGGCGTCGGCATGGTGCTCCGCCATGTCTCTTCCAACGTGCTATCCGGCCTGATCGAGACGCTTGCCGCACCGCCCTATGACGGACATGCGGACCTGCCGGTGCTCGCCAATAGCCTGCAGCTGGAGGCAGACGAGATCCTGCACCTCGGCGAGTCCCTGCAGCTGTTGCGATTTGCTCAGTTGAGCGAGGGCGACCTCGTGCTAACCGAATTCGGCAAGCGCTTTGCAAATCTCGAAACCGATGCGCGCAAGAAACTCTTCACCGAACACCTGATCGCCTACGTCCCGGTCATCGGCTTGATCAAGCGTGTCCTCGACGAGCGACCATCGCATACTGCGCCTGCCGCGCGCTTCCGAAATGAGCTTGAGGACCACATGTCCGAAGAGGACGCCGACGATACGCTCAAGACTATTGTGTCGTGGGGTCGCTATGCGGAGCTCTTTGCCTATGACGAGCAATCGGAGACGTTCAGTCTCGAAAATCCGGGCTAACGGCCCCAGCGATCCTGCCAGAGTTTTTCCCCGATCGTGCAGCTGATGCGCGGCTCTTTGTCCGACGCTGGCCTGACCTGGCGTTCCGACGTTCGGCTCGCGACCTCCCGGATCAGCTTGGCGCGAATCGCCTCCTTGAAATTCTCCCTGCCCTTGATCGGCACAACAAATGATCCCGGCCCACCGATCACGCAGTCCTCATAGTACCAATCGAGATTCTCGATATCCATCGTCGCGTAGGACGGCTCTTTCACCATCACCGGCAGGCCGTTGATATTGATTCCCTTCGACAGCACCTCATCCCGAAATTGTTCGGACCATCGCCGGATGCTCTTCGTTGGGTTGACCGAGACGGAGAAAACGGCCGGGCTGGGCTGGAGATAGAAAGAGAGCTGGACGTGAGGACGCTCGGAACATCCTCTTCCGAACCCGTCGGTTTGAGCGTATTGATACGCGCGATGCGGAGCAACCTTGTGAATTCACTGCGGCGTTTGGGAGCAGCCATGATAGTCATGGCTTATGGGCTGGGCGTGATTGCGCCAACGGTCGCGTTCGCTTATGCAGATCATGCCTCGATCGTGCACGTCCTGGGTGAGTCTCATGGGGGGATGCTCGTACCACATTTCCACGACCATGGCGGGGATCGACACGATCATCCGGTAAAGCCAGGTGGCGGTGCCGCGCATCAGTGTTGTGGGTTTGTCTCGCTTTTCGGCGTTGAGCCCTCTGCAGCCGTCTCGATCTTTCCGCCGCAGACCACGATAGCGCTCCTCTCTCCGCCCACGCCATCGTTTTCCGGCCGCGGCGCGGCCCGCCTCGAACGTCCCCCAAGAGTTTCCTGACAAGCCTTAGTGCCGGCGCGGTGCCGCTTGGTGGCCGTGTGCCCATGTATCCATTGTCAGGGAGAGTTTTCATGTTCGTGCAGGCGCCCTGTGCCGCGAGATCTCGTGTTGGAGCATGGTCGTGTCTTGTAGTGGCAGCGCTCGCTACGAGCCAACTTGCGCGCGCCTCCGACGCCGATAGCGAGCACCTCTTCGGCTTCACCGAAGGCGCAGATATCGGGAAGGCCGGTGAACACGAAGCCGAGTCCGAAACCATCGGCCGTTTCGGCAAGTCGGCAGGCTCCTACGCAGCAGTGACGCAAACCGAATCGGTGAAAGTGCTGCCGTTCGAGACTTTTCGAGTGTCCGCGAACGCGGCCTTCGCCTATTTCGGCATTTCCGGCGTGCCTGGCCTCGAGGATCGTCGGCTCGTCACGTTGCAGGGCTTCTCCTTTGAGGCGCGCTACATGCTGATGGACCGTCACTGCGGGCCGTTTGGCCTAACGATCATTTCCGAACCGCGCTGGAGTCGGACGGACGCAACCAGCGGCGAGACGACGAAAGGCTTTGGCGGAACGTTGACTGTCGCAGCCGATTGGGAGTTAATCGACAATCGCCTGTTCGGCGCCTTAAATGTGCTCTACGATTCGCAGGCAACACGCTTTCCCCTACCGTTCAAGTGGGTCTATGACTTAAAAATCGGAGTCTCGGGTGCGGTGTCGACCCGCGTCGCGTCAGCGTTGTTCCTTGGAGGGGAGGTTCGATACCTGCGGGCCTACGACGGTCTTGGGCTGGGTGCACTTTCCGGTCAGGGGCTTTTCGCCGGCCCAACCTTCTACATTCAGATCGCAAGGGGTATGGCGCTCTCAGGGGCCTGGAACCGACAAATCACCGGTCGCGCCGCAAGCAACGGCTCGCTTGATCTGACCCATTTCGAGCGTCAGCAGGCTAAGCTTCGCTTCAACGTCAATTTCTAGATTTGAAGGCCATCCGCAAACCACTCCTGTCGCATGCGGCACGCGGCCTTCTTGACCTCCCCAGAGATGGGCCTGGGGCCCGATCGCGGGAAGCTATTGAAGCAAGGACCATGCTCACAGTCCCAGCCCAGCTTTTCGCCGGAAACTCCACTCGATGCCTCCCTCGTGCTGGCGACAGGAGCTGCCGACGTGCTTATCGAGGAGCGCGGCTGCCAGGGCACCAGTTGGAAAGCCGAGACCGCTCTCGCTATGGCGCGCCAGCAACGTGCAACTGTATCGAGAACTGAACAACTTGCTAGGGGTCTGGTCGCGTCACGTGACGCCCGTGTCAGACACCTGTAAGGGAGGTGCCGCATTTCAGTCTAACGGCGATGGCATGTTGATTTGCACAATGGCTGCCCTGATGCGTGCGGAAGCCGCAGCCTCGAAAGGCTTTTTGCGTTCCAAAAACAGAAGCTCCCGTTTGCGCGAAGCGGTCTATATACGGAAAAGCGCTATGTCGCGGTTCTGCTTTCTGCACCGAGCTTTCGCGCTCTTCGATGCAAGGGTCAAAACGCTGGCAACGCCAATTTCGCTCCGTTTCGAACGATCACGACGCCGCAGTGTCACTCTGCACGCCAACCCGTTTATCCTCGCGGCAGCCATCGGCATCGCCAGTGCGGCCTTCCTGGTCGCCGCCGATCATCAGACCGTGGACACGCTCTATGTCCACCATATCAAAAAGTCCGAAGCGCCGGTGATCGACGGCGACGCTTCCGATTCAGTATGGCTCTCGGCACAACCCTTCTTCGTGCTCACGAATCAGGGCGGTAATTTCGAAGGTCGAGGCGAGACAAAGGTTGAGATCAGAGCCGTCTATGATGACGGGCAAATTTATTTCCTGTTCGCGTGGGATGATCCGACGCGTTCGTTGAAGCAACTCCCGCTGCGCAAGGCGGCAGATGGATGGCATATTCTTCATGACGGCTATGAGACGGGCGACGAGCACGCCTACAGCGAAGATCGCTTCTCCGTGCTGTTGACCAAGCTTGATTTCATCCTCGCCGGGGACCGCACGTTCCACGCCGGGTCAACGCCAATCGCTGGGGAACCGGCTACCCTCTCAGGACGTGGCTTGCACTATACCACGCAGGAAGGCGTGTACGCCGAGGTTTTGGAATGGAAAGCGACCAGCACTGCAACCGGATTCTGCGACGACGACCATTTTGGTCCGCCGGTGGACGCCACTGCGGATCAGGTAAGCGGCAAGGCTCCCTACCACGGCGGGTTCGCGCCGAATCCGGGAACGGCAAATTATTCGGATAATTTTGAGCCGCAGCCGGCCGATGGCTACGACCAACCAATCAAACCGCGCCGTTTGCCGAAAGACTACCGCGCCATGGCAGCAGCGATGGGCAATATCGATATCGATCCGAACCACGGCGAAAACGCTGGCGCTCGATGGTACATGACAGAAGCAGAATCGACGCCGTATGACCCGGGCATCGATGCCGGGATTCCGGTGGGCACGGTGATCCCGGGCGTGGTGATCGCGGGCGAATATACCGGTGATCGTGCCAATGTGCAGTGCGCTTCCCGCTGGGCAGCTGGCCGTTGGGTTCTCAAAGTGGCACGGCGACTTGACACGAAGAGCTCGTACGGCATACCGATCAGCACCGGCACGTTCATCCGCGTCGCCGCTTTCGACCACTCCCAAATCCGTCATACCAGGCACGTTAGGCCAATCCGGTTGCAGCTGGAGTGACGGCGGAGACGTCTGGTCCACATTGGCAACATGGACGTCTCCGCGCGTCGCGCCGGAGCGCACCTGCCATCACTGCAGGCGCAACGCCTCTCAACGAAGGAAATCAATCAGATGGGATAAGCCGTCGAGGCCAACGTGGCGTCGTTTTCAATCGTGGCGCCCGCTAGCAGATAATGCTCGGTTCGAGTAAGGATCACGACAGCGATATGGTCGCACCGCGGAAGGGCCCGAATGGCCGGTACATGCACACAGGGTATTGATACGGGTTTCGCCGCGCTTAGCTACACAAAGGTAGCTATCCTTGGGGTCCTTCAGGGAATAACCGAGCTATTGCCTATTTCATCCACTGCGCATATGCGTCTGGTGCCCGCCTTTCTGGGCTGGCAGGATCCAGGATCAGCATTCTCCGCCGCCATGCAGCTTGCGGCACTCGCAGCCGTCGTGAGCTATTTCTGGCGAGACGTCCGGACGCTGACGCTGGATTCGGTTGCGGCAGTGGCGCGTGGGCAATTCGAAGATCGATCTTTTCGGTTCGCCTTGTGGATTGCGTTAGCGACAACCCCCATCGGGATCGCGGGACTATTGGCGTCGAAGTTTCTCAACGCATGCGCTTCGCCAGTTCGTGCGGTCATGGTCATCGGTTGGGCGTGTGTTGCTATGGCTCTGCTTCTCGGCGCAGCGGAGATCTATGCTCGCCATCGCCGCACGATCGGCGAGGCCCGATTCGCGGACGCGATGCTTGTGGGGCTTGCGCAGGTGGGGGCGCTGGTGCCCGGGGTATCTCGATCGGGTTCAACTTTGACGGCGGCG
>NZ_JAFATE010000544.1 GCF_019244115.1 Bradyrhizobium sp. | reverse complement strand
GGCAGCTTGGCGATCATGTCGGCGGGACCGGGATCGGCGGCCGACAGCTTGACCTTGGTCTTCTCGCGGTTGGCCTGGATCAGCGTCATCTCGCCTTCCTTGACCGCGCGATGCAGCAGAAGCCAGGACGCAAGCTGCATCAGCCGGGTCGTCAGCCGCATGCTTTCCGTCGCATAGGTGAGGCTCGCGGCCCGATCGAGCGCCTTGGCCTCGCTGCGGCCGGCGCCGTCGAGATAGGCAGCGGTCTCTTCGACCAGATCCATGCCCTCCCGGAACAGACTAGAGAACGCCGCCGAATTGGTCAGCCGTTCGTTGAACTGAACCAGAGCCCCATCACTCTGCGACCGGTCCGCCATGGTAACGCCTCTTACGCAACTGCCCCGCCCCGGCCGGCGCACAGCCGGCTTATGATGAACAAATCATTGCGCGGGCGGGAACGAGAGTCCAGTAGGACCGGCAACTATCGTTACGGATATGGTTTCCGGCGGATGGGCCGGACCTGAAGCAGCGACACGTCTCCGTAGTGAGCCGGCCTTCGCTTCAGTAGTTCTGCGGGAGCTTCAGTATTTCTGCGGGTTTGTATCGACGCTCGGGCATGCGCCAAAAAAAAGAGCCGCCGGTGACCGGCGGCTTTAAAAGTTGATAACAGGGAGGCGTCAAACAGAGTGACAGGAGCCACTCGGTGTCCAAACGAGGACGGTCTTAGTCATAAACCCGAAAGCTTAACCGATCGTAAACAAGGCGTTTTCTTTAAGCTTTATTTGCCATGTCGGCCATTGGCCGAGCGATCGGTCGTTCCTTCCCTTGCCTTTTGCTGCAGGTGACGCTCGCCTTCTCACGACTTGAAGAAGCTGTTCGCTGCGTCCTTTGAGGCGTTCCGCTTGGCAACCGCCGCCTGGAGCCGTTCGATCTCGGATGAGAGCAGCGCGATGCGCTCGTTCAACTCGGTGACCGAGAGGAGCGAGAGATCCTGGCCGATCTCGTGGCTGATCTTCTTGCGCGGCCTGTCGTCATCCTCAATCGGCATCATGTCCTCCTGATGTGGTTGCCAGCGCGAGTACGGCTGGCTAAGCAAATGCACGTCTCATTTTCCGCGTTTTCGCAAGGACAAACCATGGAAAAGCTGCCCGCGCAAATGACCGTGATCGGCATCTCCAAGCCTGGCGGACCGGAGGTGCTCTTGCCTGAAAGGCGCGCGGTGCCGCAGCCCGGGCCCGGTGAAATCCTGATCAAGGTCGCGGCCGCGGGCGTCAACCGGCCCGACGTCTCGCAGCGCATGGGGCACTACCCGCCCCCGCCCGGCGCCAGCGACCTGCCCGGCCTCGAAGTATCAGGTGAAGTCGCAGCGCTCGGACCGGGCGCGACCAGGCGCAAGCTCGGCGACAAGGTGATGTCGCTGGTCGCCGGCGGCGGCTACGCGCAATATTGCATCGCACAGGACGCGCAGGCGATGGCCGTGCCACCGTCACTGACGATGCAGGAGGCCGGCGCTACGCCCGAAACCCTGATGACGGTGTGGCACAACGTGTTCGAACGCGGCGGCCTGAAAGAAGGCGAAACGCTGCTCGTGCACGGCGGCTCCTCCGGCATCGGCACGATGGCGATCCAGCTTGCAAAGGCGTTTGGCGCGAAGGTGATCGTCACGGTGGGGTCGCCGGACAAGGCGGAGGCCTGCCTGAAGCTCGGCGCGGACAGCGCCATCAACTACAAAACTCGGGATTTCGTCCCCGAGGTGAAGGCCGCAACCGGTGGCGGCGGCGCCAATGTGATTCTCGACATGGTCGGCGGCGACTACATCGAACGCAACTACGACGCGGCGGCGATGGACGGACGCATCGTGCAGATTGCCTTTCTCGGCGCGCCCAAGGCCACCGTCAACTTCACCCAGCTGATGGTGAAGCGGCTGCATCATACCGGTTCCACGCTTCGCCCTCGTAGCAATGCGGACAAGGCTGCAATGGTCGCTGCCATCGAAGCCAAGGTCATGCCGCTGCTGCGCGAAGGCCGCGTGAAACCGCTGATGGACTCGACGTTCCCGCTGGAAAAGGCGGCCGACGCACACCGGCGGATCGAGAGCTCCGGCCATATTGGCAAAATTGTGTTGGCCGTCTAAACAGGCATCAACAATCTGTCTAAACAGAGGGTCACCCGAAACCCTTTGATTTCCCACACGTACGTGGCAATTATCGGCTAACAAGGGGGCGTACGCCTTGTTCGGACAGGGCGTGCTGCACGCCGAACGCGGAGACTGACCTTGCGTGGGAGCAGGTGCCTTGCGCTAACGGCGTTGGGCTTCATGATTATTGCCGTTGTTTCGCCGGCTCGTGCGATCGACGCTGTCAGCGTGCGCGGTGATGCGCCCGCGATCGACCTCACCGCAGTGGTCGAGTTGCAGCACTCCAACGATCCCGATCGTATCCAGGTTTCGACCGCGCCCGCCACCGACGGCATCGTCCGCCGCATCGAGGTGCGTGCGCGCGAGGGCGGACAGAACTGGGCGGTGTTCGCGCTCGCCAACAATACCGACGACCAGCTCGACCGCCTGATCGTCGCGCCGCACTACCGCGTGGTCGGCTCCGGCCTGCTGTGGCCCGACCTCGGACTGTCGCGAATTGCGACCATCACGCCATCGACCGGCGACCGCCCCGACCGCCAGGAAAGCCCGACCGCGGACGTCTACCGCATCACGCTCGATCCCGGTGCGGTCGTCACCTTCGTCGCGGAGCTGCGCACCGACAAGCTGCCGCAGCTCTATCTGTGGGAGCCCGACGCCTACAAGGACAAGGTCAATTCGTTCACGCTGTATCAGGGCATCGTGATCGGCATCTCCGGACTCCTGGCGCTGGTGCTGACCATTCTGTTCGTGGTCAAGGGCAGCATCATGTTCCCGGCCGCGGCGGCGCTGGCCTGGGCGGTGCTGGTCTATATCGGCGTCGACTTCGGCTTCTGGGGCAAGGTGCTCGACATGTCGAACAACGCCGAACGCGTCTGGCGCGCGGCGGGTGAAGCGATCTTGGCGGCGACGCTGCTGGTGTTCCTGTTCGCCTATCTCAATCTGTCGCGCTGGCACGTGCGCTATTCCCACATCACGATCGGCTGGCTGACCTTTCTGAGCTCGCTGGTCGCGCTCGCGCTGTTCGATCCCGCGGTCGCCTCCGGCATCGCGCGGATGTCGCTGGTGCTGATCGCGGTCGCCGGCTTTGCGCTGATCGTCTATCTCTCGACCCACGGTTTTGACCGCGCGGTGCTGCTGATCCCGACCTGGTTCCTGCTGCTGGTCTGGGTCGGCGCGGCGGGCATGACGGTGGCCGGCAGCGTGACCAACGACATCGTCGGTCCCGCGCTGCTCGGCGGCCTCGTGCTGATCGTGATGCTGATCGGCTTTACGGTGATGCAGCACGCCTTTGCCGGCGGCGGCGCCACCACGGGCGTGGTCTCCGACGTCGAACGCCGCGCCCTCGCGCTTGCCGGCTCCGGCGACCTGATCTGGGACTGGGATGTCTCCTCCGACAAGGTCTTTACCAGCCCCGAAACCGAACATTTGCTCGGCCTGAAGCGCGGCACGCTGGAAGGCCCCGCGGCAAAATGGCTCGAGGTTCTGCATCCGCTCGACCAGGACCGCTTCCGCGCCTCGCTCGACAGCGTGCTCGACCAACGCCGCGGCCGCCTGGTGCAGGATTTTCGCCTGCGCACGCCGGACGGCCATTTCATGTGGTTCTCGCTGAAGGCACGCCCGGTGGTCGGTTCCGACGGCGAGGTGTCGCGTGTGGTCGGTACGCTCACCGACGTCACGGAATTCAAGAATGCCGAGGAGCGCATGCTCCATGATTCCGTGCATGACAACCTGACCGGGCTGCCGAACCGAAAGCTGTTCATCGACCGGCTCGGCTCGTTCGCGAACTTCGCCAAGAGCATGCCGAATCTGCGGCCGACGCTGATGGTAATCGATCTCGATCGCTTCAAGCAGGTCAATGATTCCGTCGGCATTGCGGTCGGCGATTCCATTCTTCTCACTTTGGCCCGCCGCCTGACCCGCATCCTGAAACCCCAGGACACGCTGGCGCGGCTCGCCGGCGACCAGTTCGGGCTGATCCTGCTCTCGGAGCAGGATCCCGCGCGCATCACGGCATTTGCCGAAACCATCCGCAAAACCATCCGCGCCCCGATCGCCTTCAACGACCGCGAGATCTTTCTCACCGCCTCGATCGGGCTCGCATTATCCGATCCGCAGAGCCAGATTTCCGACGAGATCATCAAGGACGCCGAGCTTGCGATGTATCATTCCAAGCGCATCGGCGGCGACCGCATCGACGTCTACAAGCCGGCGATGCGCGCGCGCAAGCAGGACCGCCTGACGCTGGAGAGCGAACTGCGCCGCGCCATCGAGCGGGGGGAGATCAGCCTGCTCTACCAGCCGATCGTTCGGCTCGAGGACCGCGCGGTCGCCGGCTTCGAGGCGTTGGCGCGCTGGGATCACCCAAAGCTCGGGCGGATGTCGCCGAGCGAGTTCATCACCGTCGCCGAGGAGATCGGGGCCATCGTCGATCTCGGCACGCTGGTGCTGGACCAGGCGGCGCGGCAGCTCTCGGTCTGGCAGCGCGCGATGCGCGCGCGCGAGCCGATCTTCATGAGCGTCAACGTGTCATCGCGGCAGCTCTTGCGCCACGACCTCATCCACGACATCCGCTCGGTGCTGTCACGCTGGTCGGTGGCGCGCGGCACGCTCAAGATCGAGCTGACGGAATCGCTGGTCATGGAGAATCCCGAGCACGCCGCGCAGATGCTCACGCGCATCCGCGAGCTCGGCACCGGGCTGTCGCTCGACGATTTCGGCACCGGCCATTCCTCGCTCGCTTATCTGCAGCGCTTCCCGTTCGACACCATCAAGATCGACCAGTCCTTCGTCCGCACCACCAGCCGCGGCACGCGGCCCGTGATCCTGAAGTCGATCATCGCGCTCGCTCACGACCTCGGCATGGACGTGGTCGCCGAAGGCGCCGAAACCGATTCGGACGCAGTCGAGCTCTACCAGCTCGGCTGCGAATATGCGCAGGGCTTTGCCTTCGGCGAGCCGATGGATGCGGATGCCGCGATCAGGTTGCTCACCGAAGAGCGGCTGGAAGCCGCGAGCTGAATCTCGGCAGCGGTGCGCTTGCGGGCGGTACCTGTCTCACTTCCGAAGAAGTGATGGACAGAGGCCGGCGATCGGCCGATCCTCCGTGCAACTTGAGCGTTGTACAACTTAAGGTGGTACGGTTCAAAAATACCTCTTGCCTCTTCGTTCGCGTCGGCTGATGATCTTCTAGTGCCGCCGATCTGAGGTCCCTGACTGATGCGCGGCAAAACCGATTTCAGGGATTCAATTCGAAAGCGGCACTAGACTAGAATCGTAGATTTATGAGTAGCCCATGCCTTTCGGCGTCGCGAAAGATGTTGCCGCGATAGTGCGGAAGCGGGCACTCGCTTCTCCCGACGTGCGCCTCGACGCGCTCGAAATGCGATAGGAAGCCGTCATGCGTCTCTCGTTGCTCTGGCTGCTTTGCCTTTGGCTGGCATTGTCGGCGCCGGTTTTCAGCGCTCTCGCGGAGCCCGGGCCGACCTGCGCCGGCCATGCGCTCTCCGAAGCGCCGCTTGCAGCAGACACTGAGTGCACGACCGAGGCTGGGGTCAATCTCACCGTCCCCACCGGCTGGACCGTTGCCGCGCGGGACCATGCGTTGCGCCTCGATCCGCCCGGCGGCGACTCCCACATGATACTTATCAACGTCGACGCAGCGGACGCAGCCAGTGCGGTCGCTGCCGCCTGGCAGAACTATCGTCCAACGGAGAGCCGACCGCTGCGACTCGTCCTGCCGCAGGAGGCACGGAACGGTTGGGACGAAAGGCACATCTACGAATATGCAAGCGCTCCCAACGAAAAGCTGGTCGTCTTTGCGCTCGCTTGGCGCGCCGACCGCCATTGGACGGTTGCGATCGCGGAGGCCTCCCGCGCCACCCGAGAGAAATATGCGGCCGGCTTTTCGCTTATCCAGGAGAGCCTCCAGCCGGCCGGGTTCCAGCGCGAAACATTTGCGGGCCGGGCCGCCCATCCGCTCGACCCCGAGCGCATCGGCCTGATCAAGGACTTCGTGACAGAGCAGATGCAACGCTTCTCGATCCCAGGCGTAGGCTTGAGCCTGATCGATGGCGGTCGGATCGTGTTCGAGGGTGGCTTCGGCGTGAAGACGCTGGGTAAGCCCGAGCCGGTTGACGCAGATACGCTGTTTCTCGCTGCGTCCGATACCAAGGCGATGACCACCTTGCTGCTCGCCGAACTTGTCGACGAAGGCAAGTTGCGTTGGAACGAACCGGTCACGGAAGCCTATCCCTCCTTCAAGCTCGGTGACGCCGAGACCACGCGACAGGTTGAGATAAGGCATTTGGTCTGTGCCTGCACCGGGCTGCCGCGGCAGGATCTGGAATGGCTGTTCAACTTTACGCACGCGACTCCCGAGTCATCACTCGCGCTGCTCGGGACAATGCAGCCGACGAGCCGGTTCGGAGAGGTCTTCCAATACAGCAACCTGATGGCGGCTGCGGCAGGCTACGTGGCCGCATCCGTTCTTCAACCCGACAAGGAAATGGGCGCCGCCTATGACGACGCGATGCGAAGTCGGGTATTCGCGCCTCTCGGCATGTCGCGAACCACCTTCGACTTTGCTACCGCGTTGAGCGGCGACCATGCCAGTCCGCACGGCGTCAATGTCGACGGCAATACAGTGCCGGAAAATGCCGACAACGACGCGTCGGTCGTGCCGGTGCGCCCGGCCGGCGGCATGTGGACCAGCGCACACGACCTCGCCCAATACGTCGCGATGGAGCTCCGGCAGGGGCTTCTTCCTGATGGACGCCGCCTGGTTTCGACCGAGAATCTCTGGGAACGCCGCCGTCCGCAGGTGCTGTCCGGCTATCGGGAATCGTACGGCATGGGCCTGCTGGTGAATACACAGCGCGACATCCCCATCATTCACCATGGCGGCTCGCTGCCCGGCTATCGCAGTGAAATGATGTTCCTTCCCGAGCACGGCGTCGGCTTGGTGGTCCTGACCAACTCCGACACCGGCGGCTACCTGACCGGTTTTTTGTTGCGGCGGCTCCTGGAAGTGCTTTTCGACGGCAAGCCGGAAGCCACCGAGCGCGCAACGGCCGCGGCGATGCAGAGAGCCGCGCAGATCGCCAAAGCGCGTGCGCAGCTCGTCGTTCCAGCGGACCCGGTTCAGGCCGGTAGGCTCGCCTCCCGCTACGTCAACCCGGTGCTGGGCGAACTACGCGTGGAGACCAAAGACGGCACCACGACCTTCGACTTCGGTGCTTGGCGTAGCGTGGTCGGCTCTCGGCGTAACCGCGACAAGACCACGTCGTTCGTCACGATCGACCCGGCTGCCAACGGCTGGCAGTTCGTCGTCGACGAGCGCAACGGGGAAAGGGCGCTGATCGTGCGCGACGCCCAGCATGAGTATTCGTTCGTCGAAGCAAATTGAGGGCGGCTGCACGCAACCCTGCGGAGCTCTACCAGCTTGGCTGCGAATACGCGCAGGGCTTTGCCATCGGCGAGTCGATGGACGCCGAGCCGCCATACGGTTGCTCACAGAGGAGCGGCTGGAAGCCACGAGCTAAGCTGCGAGCGCCATTCGGCTCCAGATTCGGCGATCGTTGCCGTGGGAACTCAAATTCCATCATTTATCCGTGACCGAAATCCTTCGCACCCCCGGGTCGCATGGGGGTGACATGTGCGCCGAGCTCGGCTAACCCCTCTCCGGCACAAGCCAGGCTCGCCGGAGTTCCGCGGGCCAGATGAGCAGCCGGGCAACCCGGTTGCGTGGGGAGAGAGCGCAGCTTGGAAGGCCGCTCCGATTCAAGCCAGCAACTGACTTCGAGAGACCCAAGATGCGCATTGCCTTGATTCATGCCTTGCAACACTCGCTGCAGCCGATCGCGGCCTCGTTCGCAAAACTCTGGCCGGAGGCCGAGCTGATGAACCTGCTCGACGACAGCCTCTCGGCGGACCTGGCGCGCGAGGGAGGCCTGACGCGCGGCATGACCGAGCGCTTCCTCAAGCTCGGCCGCTACGCGTCGGGAACCGGCGCCGACGCCATCCTGTTCACCTGCTCCGCCTTCGGCCCCTGCATCGAGGCGGTGGCGCGCGCCGAGCGGCCGATCCCGGTGCTCAAGCCGAACGAAGCGATGATCGAGCAGGCCGTCGCGAGGGGACGTCGGATCGGCCTGTTGTCGACCTTTCGGCCGACGTTGGCGTCGATGCCGCGCGAATTTCCCGAGTCCGTCGAGGTCGTACCGGTACTCGCCGACGGCGCGCTCGCCGCGCTCGATGGGGGCGATGCCACCGAGCACGACCGGCTGATTGCGGACGCCGCGCGGTCGTTGCGCGACTGCGACGTCATTGCGCTCTCGCAATTCAGCATGGCGGGCGCGGCACCGCTGGTCGCGCAAGCGACCGGCCGGCCGGTTCTGACGACGCCTGACAGTGCCGTCAGGAAGCTGCGGGAAATGCTGTCGGTGCCGGCGTAAGCCTCACCGGGCGCTGGGTGGCGAACGTCGGATCCGCGCCACTCAGGGTCCAGGGCAAAAACCTCCGGCAATGGATCAGGCCCGGCGGCCCTCATGCGCCTGATACATTTCAACTGCATGCGCCAGAAAGATGCTGGCGCTGAACAATCCGAGAAGTGCTACGACTGCGTCAACCATGACGAACTCACCTTCGCGCAATGCCCCGCGCTTGATTATTAGGACCCCCGATTAAGAGACTGTCTGTTTCAGGATGATTTCTTCGTCCCCTGAAAATTGTTTCGTCGGCCAGTTCCGCCAACCCTCGATCACGGCCTTTTGTTGCCATGTTATCGCCCGTGGGGATGCGAATCCCGGCTGAGCCCCGATCTACCCAGGGAACGCAACGAGGTCAGGCGAATGAGATGATGAGCGTCATCTTACACTTCGCCGCAAGCACGAAATGGAGCACGCAAATGGGCGAGGTCATTCGATTTGTCCCGAAGTCGGAGCTCGAGCGGATCCGGCTCATTCGAGAGGCCCGCGCGATCTATGATAGCATCTTTCCGCCCTCGGACTCCCCACGCGAGCAGCGGGAGCCGAAGAGGTGAGTAGTCGGCGCGAACCCGCGGCTGCCCGCCGCAGATTGCGGGACGTGCATCCCAGCAACGTGGGCTACGGCCGCGCCGCCGGAGGCGCCTGCAAGGTGGGGGCGGCTGCGGCCAGAAGATCTGCACGGCTGCCGCTTCGCGGCGGATAGATCCGCTCGTGATTGATGGTCAGCTTGGTTGATTTGGCCGATGCGCCTGTCGTGCGGACCAGGCGATCCCATCCGACCGTGTAAAGCGCACCCCATTTGCCGAGATCGAGCACGGTGACATACCAGTCGATATTAAGCGGAAGCATCGGCTCACCGAACAAGTCGGCGACGACGTTGTGACCTGCGAAACGCCCCATCGGCCGCGCGAACTGACAGGACATCACGGTTGCATGAACGCCATCGACGATGCAGGACGCCACGTCGCCGGCCGCAAAGACGTTTTTCAGGCCGCTCGCGCGCATGAACGGGTCCACCATGAGCCGGCCGGAACGGTCCCGCTCACTGCAGAGGCCGGCGGCCAGCGGGCTTGCGCGCATGCCCGCGCACCACACGACGGTGTCGGTCGCGATCACCTCACCGGAACTGAGCGTGATGCTGCTCGCATCGACGGACGTGACGATCACGGCGAGCCGTGTCTCGATGTTCAGCGCCGACAGCGCCTCGTTGATGACGGGGCGGGCGTTCTGCCCGATGGTCGCGCCGACGACTGCGCTCGGATCGACCAGAACGATGCGCCGATGACCCGTCACACCGGCGCGGTCGAGCTTGGCCGGCATCTCGGTCGCCACTTCGATCCCGGTGAATCCGGCGCCGACGATGACGACGGTCGAACGCGCGTCCGACGTTGGCTGCCTGGCCAGCGCGGCCAGATGGGCATCGAGCCGTAGCGCCGACGCATAGGTGTCGACATCAAAACTGTGCGCGGCAAGGCCCGGGATCGGCGGGCGCACCAGTTCGCTGCCGAGCGTCAGCACCAGCCGATCGTAGGCGAACATCTCCTGAGCCTTGCCCGTTTTGACGGTCACCTGAAGTCGCGCGACATCGATGGCCTCGACCTCGCCGAGGACATGCTTGAC
>NZ_JAFATE010000466.1 GCF_019244115.1 Bradyrhizobium sp. | reverse complement strand
CCGATCGCTTTTGCGCTGATCGTCTGCGGCGTCGCCTTGATGCACTCCCTCGACATATTCGACTCGCAGATCATCGCGCAGAACATCATCAACGGTGCTGACAGTTTCCCGCTGATGGCGGTGCCGTTCTTCATGCTCGCGGGCGAGATCATGAACAAAGGAGGCCTCGCCAAGCGCATCGTGGACATCGCACTGGCGCTGGTCGGCCACGTGCGCGGCGGGCTTGGCTACGTGGCGATCCTGGCATCCTGTGCGCTGGCTTCTCTGTCTGGCTCGGCCGCGGCGGACGCGGCAGCGCTTGGTGCCCTGCTGGTGCCGATGATGGTCGCGGCCGGTCACAAGAAGATGTACGCGGCCGGTCTCGTCGCGGCAGGAGGGATTATCGCTCCCATCATCCCCCCGAGTATCGGCTTCGTGTTGTTCGGAGTCGCCGCCGGCGTGTCGATCTCCAAGCTGTTTCTTGCCGGGATCGTTCCAGGGCTCCTATTGGGCGTCGGCCTTTGCTTCGCCTGGTGGTGGGTTGCCCGCGAGGAGCACATTGAAAGCCCGCCCCGGAAATCCCTGCGGGAGATCGTCGGAACGGTCGTCGAGGGATTCTGGGCGCTGATGCTCCCGGTGATCATCGTGGTCGGCCTGCGGTTCGGTGTCTTCACCCCGACCGAGGCTGCGGTCGTTGTGGCGGTGTATGCGCTGTTCGTTGCAACCTGCATCTACCGGGAACTAAGGTTCTCGCAACTTTACGAGGTCGTGGTCACGGCTGCGCTCAGCACCAGTATCGTGATGTTTCTGGTTGCCGCAGCGCTGGTCTCCTCCTGGCTCATCACGGTTGCCGAAATTGCAACTCAGGTGGTGGATTTGGTGCGTCCATTCATGGGCAGCCCGATGCTTCTGATGCTTGCGATCATGATCCTTGTGGTCGTGGTCGGCACGGCGCTGGACATGGCACCGACCATCTTGATTCTGACGCCCATCCTGATGCCGATCGTCAAACAGGCTGGGATCGACCCCGTCTATTTTGGCGTGTTGTTCATCATCAACAATGCAATCGGGCTGATCACCCCGCCGGTCGGGGTGGTTCTGAACGTCGTGTGTGGGGTCTCGCGGATCAGCATGGAGGACGTCATCAGAGGCGTCTGGCCATTCATGATCGCGCAGCTCGTCGTGCTCTTCCTGATGGTGCTCTTCCCGCCGCTGGTGATGGTACCTGCCAAGTGGTTCGGAGGCTAGTCTCGTCGCATCGAACAAGGAGTGAGTCGATGGCCACCAGAATCATGATTTTGAACGGCCCCAATCTCAATTTCCTCGGCATCAGAGAGCCGCACATCTACGGCTCGACAACCCTGAAGGAGATCGAAGCAAGCTGCTTCGAGGTCGCGAAACATTTGGGCGTCTCGCTTTCGTTTCATCAAACCAACATCGAGGGTGAACTCGTCGGCTTGGTCCAGGCGGCGTATGGCAATGCGGATGCGATCATCATGAATCCCGCGGCGTATTCGTTTACGTCGATTGCCTTGATCGATGCCTTGAAGATCTTCGATGGTCCGAAGATCGAGGTCCACATTTCGAATATTCACGCAAGGGACGAGCTTCACCGCCACTCCATCACGTCCAGCGCATCCACGGCCGTGATCTGCGGACTTGGCCCATACGGTTATGTCACCGCAATCCTGGCGGCCGTTCAGCGGCTCGGGCGGCTATCCGATGCCGTCCCGGCCGCCCTGCACGGCCTGGGTCAGAGCAGCAAGCCGTAAACTCGGGAGAGCAGCATGCGGGGCGCAGGATTTCTTGCGGTCTGGAGTGACGTCGAACCTGCAGACCTGGTGGATTACCGGCACTGGCTTGCGCGCGAGCATACCACTGAACGGGTGACGACCGACGGCTTCCTGGCATGTCGTGTTTTCCGCGCGGCGCGAGCCGACATCAACCGCTTCTTCATACTCTACGAGCTGGAAGCGCCGGAGGTTCTGGATGGCCAGGCCTATTTGTCACGCCTCAATTCGCCGACGCCATGGACGCAGCGCATCATGCCCCGGCTTGGCAATTTCGTTCGCGGCGGAGGCACCATGATAGCCCGCGCGGGTCGCGGCGAAGGCGCCATTATCGTGGCTCTGCGCACCGAACAACCGTTGAACGATGCCGAACGATTGGCGAATGCCGTCGCCGCTTGTGACGGAGTGGCCGCCGTCCAGATCGGCGCCACGGATAGAACTCGCACCTTGGTACCGACGGTGGAAAAGGGAATGAGACGGAGCGAGGGATTTTTCGTCGGATTGTTGGTCATCGAAGTGCTCGATGCAAGTTCGGTGCGCGGCGCCTGGAGCAAGGTGACCGAGATGGCGCCAGATATCGTTGGCGGCGTTGGCGATCCGGAAGTCTATCAGGGCATGTTCGCGCTCGATGCCCGCATCGCGGTTAGCGATGCGGTTCCCGTCGGATCGAAGCTCGGCGCCGATCGGGGAGTCTGAACGAGGTCGGCAGCGTATGCCTGCGCAAGATGGACGCCGGTGGGATCTGGAGATCGACCTTCTGGTCGTGGGCGCCGGCGCAGCCGGGATGACGGCGGCGCTGGTCGGCGCATGCGAGGGCCTGCATACCGTGCTTTGCGAGAAATCGAACATGGTCGGCGGCACGACGGCGACTTCCGCCGGCACGGTTTGGATTCCGGGGAATCGGCAAAGCAAGGAGGCCGGCATCCCGGACACCGTCGAAGCCGCGCGGACCTATCTTGCTGCCATGCTCGGCGAGCGCGCGGTCGACGAGCGTCTGGAGGCGTTTCTCAGGATGGGACCTATTGTCCTTGATTATCTCGAGAAGAGAACGAGCTTGCGCTTCACACCACCACCGGTTCATCCCGACTACAAAAATCTGCCCGGTGCCGCGATCAGCGGCCGCGCCCTGAGCACCGTGCCGTTTGACGGCCGCAAGCTCGGCGCCGACTTCGAGCGCGTGAGGCCACCCCGACCGGAGTTCATGGTGCTCGGCGGCATGATGGTCGCAAAGAATGACATCGCACCGCTGCTGCATCCGCTTCGATCCGCGCGCAATTTCGTGCACGTATCGCGTCTGCTGGTACGGCAGACGCTCGACCGGCTGCACTTCTCGCGCGGGACGCGTCTCATCATGGGTAACGCGCTAGTTGCCAGGCTATTCTACGATCTCCGGAAATCCGTCGACATTCTGTTCGAGACCGAGTTGAACGAACTGATACGGACAGGCGACCAGGTGACCGGTGCAGTGCTGGCCGCACCATCCGGAGATATGGCGATACGTGCCCGCAGGGGCATTGTGCTGGCCACGGGAGGCATTGGCTGGAGCGCCGAACTCCGCGACAGATTGCTGCCCGAGGCGGCCCGCCGCTATTCGCTTGCGCCATCCTCCAACACCGGGGACGGGATCCTCGTCGCCGAGCGTGCAGGGGCCGTGATCGATGATGAGTTGGAAAGCCCGGCCTTGTGGATGCCGAGTTCGGTCATGAGGCAGCCCGACGGCCACGTCTCGGTGTTTCCTCACATCATGCTCGATCGGGCAAAACCGGGCCTGCTCGCGGTCGATAAAACGGGCCGGCGCTTCGTCAATGAAGCCGACTCTTACCACGATTTCGTCGAGGGGATGCTGCGCTCGAATGGGCGCCCAGAGCGCGTACCATCCTTTCTGATCTGCGACCGCAGCTTCATCGACGATTATGGGCTCGGATTGATTCATCCGGGTACCCGGAAATTGGATAAATACTTGAATGCGGGCTATCTCCTCGCGGGCGATAGCATCGAAGCGCTCGCAGAAAAGATCGGCGTCGCCGCCGCCGAGCTTTCACGGACGATCGATCGCTACAACCGCTACGCGGAAGTCGGCATCGACGAAGAATTTGGCCGCGGAGCCAGCGAACTGAACCGCTTCAACGGCGACCCGCTGAACAAGCCCAATCCTTGTCTCCGCCGGCTCGGCCCCGGCCCCTACTACGCGGTCGCGGTTTGGCCATCCGATCTCGCAAGCAGCGCGGGACTGCGCACCGACTCGAGGGCTAGAGTGCTCGCGCCCGACGGCAAACCGCTGAAGGGTCTTTATGCCGCCGGCAACGATGCGGCCTCGCTCTTCCGTGGGACCTATCCCGGACCGGGCACGATGATCGGTCCGGCGATCGTATTCGGCTGGAGCGCAGCGATGGACGCTGCGGGCGCCTTAGACCGATATCTCATCCAAGCATAGGACGGCGATGAGATAGCCGCAAAGAGCCGACTTCGCGTGCAGCGATCGCGTGGATCCGCGCGTAGACCTCGGACGCGAGGTCCCGCCGTGGCACTTCAAATGATGTCGCGTGGGGGCGTTCGGGAGCGTTCGTGCTTCGAAGGCCTGCCCGCGCCAGCGTCGATGACCTTCCTGCCGGCCATCGCGCGCAGCGCCGATCACATCTCATCAACCTTCGCGCGACGTCTTGCCTGAACGTACCGGTTCGTACAATATCGGGAAAACCAGAACAGCGGGTGCGGCGCGATCAGCGTCGTCAAGCGAAGACAGCCGGCGCCCGCAAACGTGGTTCGTGCAGGCCATCGAAAAGGTCGGGAGGAGGCTTAATGAGTTGGATCGCTATAATGCCATGGGGCGGGGTGAGGCGAGCAGCGCTTGGGCCGCTGATCGCGGTCGCGTCCGCTCTTTACATCCTCTCGATGATGTCGGCGCCGCGTGCGATGGCTCAGGCCGGCGCCAGACCGATCCCGGAAGATCCTGTCAACATCGATAGCGGCGCGGTTTCCGGCAAGCTGCTGGCGTCCGGCGTAAAGGCCTATTTCGGAATTCCGTATGCGGCGCCGCCGGTCGGTGACCTGCGCTGGCGTGAGCCGCAAAGGATCGAGCCTTGGCAAGGCGTCTATCACGCGGACCGCATGGGAGCTGAATGCATTCAGGTTCTGCGCCGCCACGACCTCAACCATTATTTTGGCGAGGAGGCGACCGGCGAGAACTGCCTCTATCTCAATATTTGGGCGAGCAAGGATGCGAAGTTGGGCATGAAGCTGCCGGTCATCGTCTGGATCTATGGCGGCGGCTTCACCCTCGGCTCGAGCGGAATGGCGATGTATGACGGTGAAAACGTCGCCAAGAAGGGTACAATATTCGTCAGTTTCAACTATCGGGTCGGCATTCTCGGCAATCTGGCTCATCCCGAACTCACGGCAGAATCGCCGCATCACGTCTCCGGCAATTACGGCTTCCTGGATCAGATCGCGGCGCTGCAATGGATCAAGCGGAACATCGCCCAATTCGGCGGCGATCCCGACAACGTCACCATTACCGGTCAATCCGCTGGCGCGATGTCTGTTTCGGCCCTCGAAGCAAGTCCGCTCGCCAAGGGGTTGTTTAACCGCGGTGTCGCAATGAGCCTGAGCATGTTCGATAGCCGCTTCAAATTTCCAACGCTGCCGGAGGCCGAGAAGACCGGCCTCGAAGTGCAATCGGCGCTGGGCGCGGCGTCGCTCGCGGAGATGCGGCTGATCCAGGCCGACAAGATCCTTGCCATTCAAAAGGACTGCCAACTCGGCTGCGCCGGCACGATTGCCGTTTCGCCAGACATCGACGGCTATTTCCTGCCCGACACGGTGCCGAAGATCTTTGCCGCGGGCAAGCAGAACGACATGGCGACCGTTGCGGGATTCACGCGCGACGAAAGCTCCAACGATCTGCGCACTGCGGCCAATCTGGAAGGCTACCTCGCCGCCGCGCGTAAGCTTTATGGCGATCAAGCCGAGCGCTTTCTGGCACTCTATCCGGCCAAGACCGACGAAGAAGCGAAGGCGATGGGACTTCTCGCGGCACGCGAGGGGCTGGTCGAAGCCGGCACCCGCAATTGGGCGCGCGCGCAGCGTAAGACCGGCAAGGCTCCATTCCATATGTACATGTTCTCGCGCGTGCACCCGTTCGCCGTGGGCGTACAGTTCTTCGACAGCCCGCAGAAGATCGGCGCTTACCACACCTCGGATGTGCCCTATTGGTTCGGGACCCAAGATGCCTTCAACAAGTTCCGCGTCACGCGCGTCTGGACCGAGTTCGATCGCGCGCTGTCCGAACGCATGATGGATACGCTCGTTGCATTCGCCCGCAACGGAGAGCCGAGCACCTCGGCGACGTCATGGCCGCAATGGACGGAGGACGCGCCCAAATATCTCGAGTTCGGCGACGATACGGGTGTTCGAGAGGAAGATCGCGCGCGTATGGACTTCCACACGCCTGCCAACATGACCCCATCGACGCCACGTGTGTCGCGGGACTAGCGCGAGCATGACGCCGATGGATCACCGTACCGGCAGTAAGATATTTCTCAGGGGCTGATTGGGGCGACCATGACGCATTCGCTTTCTCGGCAACGCAAGAGCGGAAGGCTGATGCGCCTCGGGAGATGCTGAGCAGTAGACACGCGCGATTGGAGGGCGCCTCGCTGGCGCCGGCGATTGCCTCGGGAAGATAGACAGAGCCTGGCTTGACGGTTGTCCGATGACCGAGCATGAGCTCCTACGAATCATAGCGTTCCTCGAACGAGTTCGGCAGCCGTTCCAGGAATTGGTTCCGATCGCGGAGGAGGACGCGACGTGGAATATGCTGCTCTTCCTGATCAAGAACCATTTGAACGGAACGCCCGTCGGCATCTCCACCCTGGCCTCGGTCGCCAAGGTTCCTCACGCGACCGCAATGCGGCGAATTCACGCCCTGATGGAACGCGGCGATATCGTCGCCAAACCCATCACCGAGACCGGAAGGAGAGTGAAGCTTCTGCCAAGCGAGGCGTTGCTGGAAAACTTCATTCGATACGCCAGAAAAATCAAATCCTTGCTCGCCGAGACCTTCGGACTGCGGCCAAAGACGGATAGCGATGAGGACTTCTACTTCGGCGGATCCTATTTCGCAGCCCAGATCATCCCCCCTCCGCACCTCATCGAGAGTCTGTTTCGCGGAAAGCATGAAATCAAATTCCTCCTCAACGACGACAACTACTTCCTCTCGATGAGGAATTTGTGGGCCGACTTTCGCAACAACATCGCCTCGCGGAAGAACTTCGATCTTCGCAAGCTGCCTCAGCTTCATGAGCGCCTGATCGAGAACTCGCGCAAGCCGGTTTCCGAATACGACATCGTCGCGATCAACGCGCCCTGGCTCGGCGAGGCGGTGCAGAAGAAGCTGATAATACCCTTGGACGCATTCATCAAATCGATGAGCATTTCGCCGCTCGACTTCCATCCCTCGGTGTGGTCGATGGGCTCCTGGCGCGGCCAGCAGTTCGGCGTTCCGATCTATTGCACCATCGAGCTGCTGGCTGCCCGCAGCGACCTCTTCCAGAAGGACAAGATCGACTACCCGACCACCTTCGAGAAGACGGTTGCTGCGGCCAAGCATTTCCATAGCCCATCGAAGGAGCGCTACGGAATTGCCTGGAACGGCGCCCGAGGCATGCCGATCGCGTCGACCTTCATGTTCCTCATGGCGTGCTGCGGCGAGTCGATCCTGCGCATACCGAAGACGAGCCTATCGATGGGCGTGGACGAGGCTCAAGGCGAGCAGCTGAGGCCGCACATTCAATCCGAGGCTGGCATCCACGTCCTCGACTACCTGCACAGGTTGAAAGACGTGTCGCCGCCGGACGTCCTGGACATGGATTGGGACCGTCGCACCACATCGTTCCTGTCGGGACAGACCGCGCTCGCCTACTGCTGGACCGTGCGTGCTGCGCGTTTCGAGACCGACGTCAGCTCCGCGGTCAAGCGCAAGGTGAGCTATCTGGCCCAGCCGCGCGGGCCCGGCGGCGCATCGAACAACCCGATCGGCGGATTCCTGCTCTGCATCCCCTCGAACCTGCCGGTGGAGCGGATTGAACTGGCTTTCGAGGCCATCGCCTGGATGACCTCGCCTGAAGCGATGAAAGCGAAAGTTCAGAGCGGCTTTCCCGTAGCCCCGCGCTTCAGCGTGGCGGCCGACCCCGAGGCTGCGGCAACTTCGCCCATCGTCACCATTGTCGATCGCTTGGCGAAAAGGAACATGCTCAAGGCCTGGCCCCGCCCGCCGGTTCCAGAGTACTTGTCCTTGGAAGCCATTCTCGGCGAAGAAATCCATCGCGCGCTTCGGAGAGAAGTGTCGGATCGTGAAGCGCTCACGAGTGCCCAGATACGAGCCGATGGCGTCATGAGAGCGGCCGGCTACTACTAGCCGGCTGCTCGAAGGCTAAGCATGCGGCGGACGGTGCCACACGATAAGGACGGGGCCACCTTCCGCGCGGGACCTCGCGAGGGCGCATTGATCGCTGCGGTCGCAGCGCAGCCGAAATAATCATTTTGAGAATCTTTTCCGCTCGCCGGTCGACAGACTTTGGCAAAACGACGAGCATGTCATCCAGACCTGACACAGCCGTTCACGGCGAGCAGCTTCGCAACGACGACGTAGGAATTGAGCGGCGGCTTGCGCTGTTCCGGCTTCAGGTCGAGATTCGGGATTGCGAAAAGCGCGCATTCGATCTCTTTCTCCAGAACATGATCAAAGGGACGAGCCATCTGTCGATCGGACAGGAGGCGGTCGCGGCAGGTTTCGGCGTCGCGATGCAAAGGGGCGACAAATCCTTTTGCACATACCGCGGCCATGCGCACACCCTTGCGCGGGGCGCCTCCATGGAGGGCATGCTGGGTGAGCTGATGCTTCGCGACATCGGGCTGATGCGGGGCAAGGGCGGCTCGATGCATCTGACATCCGTCGAACATGGTGTGTTCGGTTCGTATGCCATCATCGGGGCTCACCTCCCGATTGCCTGTGGATCGGCGTGGCGCGCCCAATATCTCGGCGAGAAGGACGTCTCGGTTTGTTTTTTCGGAGACGGCACGACCAATATCGGCGCGTTTCACGAAGCGCTCAACTTCGCTGCGGTATGGAAGCTGCCGGTCGTCTTCGTCTGCGAAAACAATCTCTATATGGAGTATACGCCGATCGGCGACGTTACGGCCGTCAAGCATCCGGCCGCCGATCGCGCCGCAAGCTATGGACTGGAACGCATCGTCATCGACGGCAACGATGCGGACGTGGTGTTCAGAACCGCACAGGCAGCCCTCGAAAAGGCACGTGAAGATGGCGGCCCTTCGCTCGTTGAGTGCCTGACTTATCGGCATTCCGGGCACTCTCGTGCCGATCCCGCCAAATACCGCCCGCCCGGCGAACTGGAGGAATGGCTCAAACGCGATCCGATCGTGATCTACCGCCAGCGTCTGGCGGAGTTCGGCGTTGCCGAAGACACGATCAAGGCGATCGAGGCCGAGAGCCGGCGCAAGGTCGAAATGGCGACCGCGGCGTGCAAAGCGTCGCCTTCGGCGCCCGCCGAGTTGCTGGCAACCGACGTCTACGCGGACGGGGGATGGGCGTGGCGGAATTGACCTATCGAGATGCCGTCGTGCGCGCCATAGCCCAGGAGATGGAACGCGACGAACGCGTCGTGTTTCTCGGCGAGGACGTTGCCAAGGCGGGCGGCGTCTTCAAGGCGACCGTCGGCCTCTACGAGAAGTTCGGGCCGCTGCGCGTGCGCGACACGCCGATTTCCGAGCAGGCAATTCTCGGTGCCGCGATGGGCGCTGCGATGACGGGCCTGCGGCCGATCGCGGAGATCATGTTCGCCGACTTCCTTGCGGTCTGCTTCGATTATGTCGCAAACGAGATATCGAAGCTGCGCTACATGTCCAACGGACAGCTTTCCTGCCCGCTGGTGATCCGGACCGGAAATGGTGGCGGCGTTCGCTTCGGCGCTCAGCATTCCCAGTCGGTCGAGAACTGGACCATGATGATCCCGGGCATCAAGGTGGTGGCGCCATCCTCACCGGTCGATCTGATCGGGCTCATGGCTGCTGCGGTTCGCGATCCGGACCCGGTCATCTTCCATGAACACAAGGCGCTCTATGCCATGAAGGGCGAGGTGCCGGACGGCGAGATTGTCGACACCCTGGGAACGGCCCGGATTCTTCGTGCGGGCAGCGACTGCACGATCGCGGCGCTGGCCCTGATGGTTCCACGAACGCTGGAAGCCGCAGAGGTCCTGGCGCGGGATCACGGCATCGATGTCGAGGTGATCGACGTGCGCTCGCTCGTTCCGCTCGATACTCAGACGATTCTTGGCTCCGTGGCAAAAACTGGTCGCTTGTTCACGGTCGAAGAGAACCCGCGGCTGTGCGGTTGGGGGGCGGAGATCGCCTCGATTGTCGCCGACGAAGCCTTTTGGGATCTCGACGGTCCCATTGTTCGCATCACGACGCCTCACATACCGTTGCCGGCCGCCGACCATCTTGAAGACCTTGCCATCCCCAGCGCGGAGCGCATCGTCGACAAGGTGCGCCGCGTTCTGAACGGATGATCCGATGGCCGCCTCTGTCATCATGCCGCAGCTCGGCGAGACTGTCGCGGAAGGCAAGATCCTCACCTGGTTCAAATCGGTCGGCGATGAGATCAGAGAGGGGGACAATCTCTTCGAGGTCGAGACCGACAAGGTGACGGTCGAGGTGCAGGCGATCGTAACGGGCCGCTTGAGCGAGATTCGGGTCGGACCGGGCCTGGTCGCACGGGTCGGCGATGTGGTCGCCGTCGTCGGCGACAACTCGACATCCACGATTGCCGAGTCGAAGGAGGCCGCGCCGATTTCGCGGAGTGCAGATAGGCGCTCCCCGTTCGAAGAGGTGCTAACCCCGCAGGAGACGTTCGGTCCGGCGAAAGGTCCGGAGGGCATCCGGATCACGCCGCTCGCGCGTCGGTTAATCTCGCAGAACAGGCTCGACCTCGCAGCGCTGGCAGCGGATGCGCGGCGGCGGGGAGCCAGGAGGATCGACGAGCGAACAGTTCGCGCGGCGCTGGATTTGCGTGTCGCCGCGTCTCCTCCGCTCGTCGCGATGGACGATTCAAGGACGCCGGCGGCCGCAGAGACGGCGAACAGTCAGGTTCTAACTCTGAATGCCATACGCCTGAAGACGGCGGAGCGGGTTGCGGAAAGTTGGAGGACGATACCGCACGTGTTTCAGGCGGTCGAGGTGGATTATACCAACATTGATCGCGTGCGCAGACGGCACCTCGACTCCTTCCGGCAGGCTCATGGCTTCTCGCTGACTTATTTGCCATTCGTCGCTCGCGCGACATGTCTCGCGATCGAGTTGTTCCCCCATGTCAATGCGCGCTTTGCCGACCGGTCGCTGGTTTTCTCAGGCAGCATGCATCTTGGCTTCGCGGTCGATCTTTCTCTCAATGGCCTGGTCGTACCTGTGATCCGGGACGCGGGTGACTTGACACTGCTCGGAAT
>NZ_JAFATE010000128.1 GCF_019244115.1 Bradyrhizobium sp. | reverse complement strand
CCTCCTTCGTTGGCCCAAGGCCAGGAACGAGTTCCCTCTCCCGGAGTTCCCCTAGTGCCATTTTCTAGGAGGACTTCAAATGGGACTTTTCACCAAGGACATAAAGTCGATGGAAGACCTGCTGATCCACGGTCTTCAGGACATCTACTACGCCGAGCAGCAGATCGTTAAATCGCTGCCAAAGATGATCGAGAAGGCCACGAACCGTGACCTGGTTGCTGGCCTGAAGGGTCATCTTGAAGAGACCAACAAACAGATCGAGCGGCTGCAGAAGGTGTTCGAGAAACTCGGCAAGGAGCCAAGCGGGACGCGATGTCCGGCCATCGACGGCATCATCAAGGAAGCCGACGAAACCGCCGGCGAGATCGAGGACAAGGCGGTGCTGGACGCCGCTCTCGTTGCCAACGCGCAAGCCGTCGAACATTACGAGATGTGCCGTTATGGAACGCTGATCGCCTGGGCGGAAGAGCTCGGTCACGACGATATCGTGCGTTTCCTCACGACGAACCTTAACGAGGAAAAGGCGGCGAACAGCAAGCTTAACACGGTCGCCCTGCGCAAGGGTGTCAATGCCAAGGCGTCGACTGCCGCCTGAATGATCGAGGGCTCCGAGCGACCAGCGGAGTCCTCGCCTTTTTTGAAATGCGGCAAGTCTCCTGAGTCACGTCAGCGCCGAAGACGACCATTTCTCACGGAAGCGGGCCTATTCCGTAGTTTCGTTCGCATTTCCGCTAGAGCTTCGACATGGGCCCGTCTGCGCCGTAGACGGGATCCCTTCGAGGCGACCGGACCCGGGCAATCGACTTAAGGGCACGGGGACGATCCTCAATGCTCGTGCACTCGTCGTACGAGCCCGTAGATGGGTAGGCTCCGATCACGAGGAAGCCGGCACTCGGGGAAAGGCACTGGTAGCCGGTGGTGCGCGGTGACATAACGCCGCTGACAGCCAAGCAGCATACTTCGAAATGCACCGGAGCCAGATCGAGGCGCGTTCCGGCGCTCGGTCTATGTACACTTCTGAACATAGTGTTCCAGCACTCGTACGGCGCGCTCGGGAACCAACGCCTCAGCCCTGAGTTCGACTGGAAACACCAAGAACAAAACAAGAGGGAAAGCCAATGGGACGCTCAGTCGAAGACATCCGGCAGCAGTCGGAACGAAGCCGCGCGGAGCTTGCCGCGACTGTCGACCTGCTCAGGAACAGGATCAAGGATACGGCGGAGGACATCCGCTACAAGGTGTCGCCGGCCGGAATCAAATCAGAAGCCGCTACTTACCTTCATCAGAAAGGAAGGGGTTGGCTCGACGACCTCAAGCAGCGCGCCATCGACAATCCCATTCAGGCGATCGCCATCGGCGCGGCCGCGGCAGCGCCGGTCGTTCGGCTGGCCCGCGGCGTTCCCATGCCGCTGCTGCTGATGGCGGCCGGGCTGGCGATAAGCTCCAAGTCGGTTCGTGAGCAGGCTTCGAACTTGGCGGGGCCGATCGTCGAGCGGGCTCAGGAGCTTGCGTCCGATGCGTCGGGCCGGGTCCAATCGGCAGGGCAAGGCCTGAAGGAAAAGGCGGCGGGCGCCATCCAGCAGGTGACCGGCACGGCGGCGGAAGTTGGCGACGCCGCTTCCGGCAGAATGGCTGACCTTCAGGACCAGGCTGGCAGGGCCCGCGCGAACCTGAGCGAAAAGGTCGCAACCAGCGCGCAGGCTACCAAGGAAACAATGCAGCAGGTACGGGCCAGGGCCGCCGACGCCCTCTCCTCCGCGCCCGACGCCGCCCGCGAGACGATCCGCGACAACCTCGTTCTGGTAGGCAGCCTTGGCGTGGCCATCGGGGCAATTCTTGCCGCATCGCTTCCTACCAGCCGGGCAGAATCGGCAGCGTTGGGACGGTCCAGCGCGAAAGTGAAAAAGGCCGCGGCGGCAGCCGCTCAATCCGGTTTCGAGACGGCAAAGGATGCGGCGTTCTCGGCGGCCGACGCAGCGATGCAGAGCGTGGCCGAGGCAGACCTCGGCAGTCATGCGGACCGCATCACTCAAAAGGCCGCCGATACTCTCAAGACAGTAACCGAAGACGTCATCACCACGGCCTTTGAGCCATCCCAAGCCAACCATCCTGAATTCGATCGAGGCAATCATGAGTGAAACCGATCTGCACACCGAGGACAGGGCCTCGCAAACCTTGACGGACCAAATCGCCGACGCCGGCCAACAGGCCAAGGAGCGCGCAGGGCAGGCCTTCAGGGCCTCTGCTGATACGGCGCGTGAGCGCTTCAAGGAAGCCGCCGACGCCGCGTCGGATGTCGCATCTGAGGCCGCCGACCAGATCCAGGAACAGGCACGCAAGCAGCAGCATGCAGGTGCCGACTTCGTGGATCGCTTGGCCAAGAACATCCGCGAAGCTTCCCGTGCCTTCGAGGGCGACGCGCCTTTTGCGGCGCGGAGCATCAATTCAGCCGCCGGCTACGTCGAGGACGCAGCCGATAAGCTCCGTGACGGCACGTTAGGCGATCTGATCGAGGGCGCCAGGGATTTCGCCCGGCGGCAACCCACGGCATTTCTCGGCTTGTCGGTTCTCGCCGGCTTCGCGGTTATACGTTTGTTGAAGGCCTCGGACGAAGACAGCGCAACAGAGGATGATGGCCATGAATGACGAGCAAGATCGCGGCATTCCGCAGTTGCTCGGAGATGCCCTTTCGCAATTTACCAAGCTCTTCCAGAACGAGATCGACCTTGCGAAAGCCGAGTTGGGCGAGAAGGCTCAGCAGGTGGGAATTGCGGTGGGTTTGCTGGCCGGTGGCGCAGTGCTGGTCATTCCCGCCGTAGTGATGGCGCTCTTCGCGTTTTCGGCGGCGCTGATCTCGGCCGGTTGGTCACAACCCCTCTCCTATCTCGCTTCTGCGATCCTGGCCTTGCTCTTGGCTGCGGTGCTGGTTGCCTTCGCCCTCAACCGACTTGAGGCAAGAAAACTCGCCCCCACCGAAACCTTGCGCCAGCTCGACAAGGACAAGGAAACCGTGAAAGGAATGGTCAGATGAGCACGCCAAGTCGTTTCGTGGACAGCCTGACCGCGGCGGCTCGCGCAAACCCCGTCGGCGCGGCCCTGGTGACCGGGGGCGCGCTGTGGCTGCTGCTGGGTGACCGGGGTCTGAAATCGATCGGCGGTGGCATGGCGGCGGCCGCCGAGCCTCTCGCCGACCTTACCACACACAACATCAGGAAAGCTGCCGGCCTCCGGAAAAACACCTGGGTGGACGGTGGTCGGAGCGTTCGCGAGAGCGGTGGTGACCTCTCGGATGATGCGAAAGCTGCGATGCGCGCAGCATCCGGCGCGGCTTCGAGCACCATCGGCTCGCTGCAGGACACGGTCGAGAGCGCCACCTCACGCGTGCGAGATGCACTGGACGCCATGCCTGACGTGCGCTCCACGGCCAGGCAGGCCTATGGCAAGGCGCAGAGCTCTCTGGCCGAAGCGCTTGAACGTCAGCCTCTGTTGCTTGGCGCTATTGGACTGGCCATCGGTGCTATGGCCGCAGGCGCCTTTGAGTCCAGCAGGACCGAGAAGGAATGGTTGGGACCGCTGAGCGAGGATCTGAAATCCCGTGCCCAGCGCCGCGGCGGCGCGCTTTCGAAAAGTCTCAAGGAAGCAGCCGATACGGTAAGCAATGAGGCAAGCGAAGTCGCCGAAGAAGCGCTCGAACGTCTCCGAGGCGCTGGTGCGGACGCGATTGATGCGGTCCAAACGTCCAAGGTCGCCGCCAATGATCCGCAATTCGACCGGCCGCGCTAGTACCTGTTCTCGACGGTCGCCATGTGGACTATTCTGAAGGAAGCCGCCAGCAACTGGTCCACTCACAAGGACGCGCGGCAGGGGGCGGCGCTGGCATATTACTCGGTGTTTTCAATCGGACCTGTGATCATCATCGCTATCGCGATCGCGGGTCTGTTGTTCGGCCGGGAGGCCGTCACCGGTCAGGTGGCGGCATCGATCAAGGGAATGATCGGTGAAACTGGCGCGCAAGCGGTCCAGGCGATGCTCTCGGAAGCCGGTCGTCCCCGGGAAGGCCTGCTCGCATCAGCGCTCGGGACCGCTGCGATCGTGCTCGCCGCCGTGGGGGTCGTCGTTCAGCTCAAGGATGCCCTGAATATCGTCTGGGAGGTCGACGAAACCAAAGAGACCGGTGTCTGGCATTTCGTGCTCAACTACGTGGCGTCATTCGCAGCCGTTTTGGCCCTTGGATTTCTCTTGATGGTGTCGCTGATCGTCACGACCGCGGTGACCGCCTTTGGCAATTATGCCGGATCGCACCTCCAGGAGTGGTTGCTGCACCTCCTGACTCTCGTCGTATCCTTTGCGGTCATCTCGCTGCTGTTCGCGATGATGTTCAAATGGCTGCCGGACGCATCCATCGACTGGTACGATGTCTGGGTTGGCGCTGCTGTCACTGCGGCGCTGTTCGAGATCGGCAAGTTCGCGATCGGATACTATATCGGTCGACAGGGCCTGGAATCCACCTATGGTGCTGCGGCCTCGATCATCGTGGTGCTGATCTGGGTTTACTATTCGTCTCAGATCATCTTGTTCGGCGCTGAAATCACCCATGCCTTTGCCGCGCATCAGGGCTCGATCAATGCGCGCCGCTCTCACAGGGACTGATCGGGCCGGCAGTCCGGAGCGACGTCCATTGCCAAAGTGATGTGCCGATCGCTTCGCCGGCTATGAGAAACCGGCGATGAAGATTTCAGTTTCATCTGATCCTTACGAGCTTCCATATCCTGTAGCACCCAAGTGAGCGCGTTCTGTATTCAAATCTGCACGTCGAACATGCGGTCGATCGGAAAGTGAAGAGCGGCGAATTCCTTGTCCTCCGACGAAAGATCAAGCGCGATGTCGCGTCCGAAATTCTGACGCAGCACTCTATCTTCTGGCACGGCGAGGATGGCGTCCCGACGGGCGATATGGGAACTAAGCGCATCGCGCATGTTGAAATAGAAATGCTGCTTCGCCGGTCTTTTCTTGGAAGTTTGGGTCAGGACCGGACTGCGCGATGACGTAGATTGATAGAGCGAGGTCATGCGCTGCTGCCCGTCGAGCAGGTAGGCTCCAGCTTCTTTTGCGGCACGGGTGCGCCTTCGACGGGACGAACGGCAAACGCCACTTCGCCGGAAGCATCAAGCGTCATGAGAGCGCCCACGGGAAAGCCCTCCGAAATTGATGCCAGCAGATCGATGATCCGATCCGCGTTGAAAATCCGGGAGTTGCAGTTTGCCCTGGTGACAGTCGCGCATCAAATCCTTGAGAGAAGCCGGGTGAGTCTTGAAGGATGCCGTCACTTGTTGCTTCCAGTCAGTCGGTTGACTAGCGCCGCGGAGTGTTCCATCGCCGCCCAGTCGCGAATTCTTCGCCGGGCGGCCAAACTCGCCAATCGCATTGATTCCGGGTACCCTTAAGTCAGCGCCTTCAATTCCAATTCCTCGCCATCATCACCGGTCCTCACCTCTGAGCGACAGAGAGCAATCAATTCAATACGGCACGAACTGGTGGCGGCGCCAACGTTCGAGCAGCCGCTGGGCACCCCCCGTCACGCTCTAGCGGGCCGGATTGCGCACGGCCCGCCACGC
>NZ_JAFATE010000913.1 GCF_019244115.1 Bradyrhizobium sp. | reverse complement strand
GGCGATGGGAACCATCCTGGTCGGCATGGCGACGCCGCAGCAGTTCGAGGATGCGCTTGCCGCGGTCGAGAAGGGGCCGCTGCCGAAGGCGGCGCTGGAGCGGCTATCGACGCTGCGCCAGACTTTTTCCGGTGAGGCGCGGTGATCACCGGCAACCTATAGTTGTAGTGTGTAGGGTGGGCCAAGGCGCGCTTGCGCCGTGCCCACCATCATCTCACGCGATTGCGGCGCGAAGCGGTGGGCACGCTTCGCTTTGCCCACCCTACCGCTGCTCTGGTTCAATACAGCCCGCCGGTGCCGGGACGGATCAGCGTGCGATCGGCATCGGCCGAGATCGCGGCCGAGCGGCCGTCGCTATCGGCAACGCCGATCACCGAATAATCGTCCGATGGCGCCGTGCCGGGCTTGAACGCCTCCAGCATCGCCGCGGTGCCTGGTGTCGCGCGCATGCCCGTCTTCGGATCGACGCGGACGAGCTTGATGCCCGCCGGGATCCGGAACGGAATCGCCGGCTTGTCGGCGAGCGCGAGTTTCAGAAAATCCCTGGCGATCGGAGCCGCGGTATGGCCGCCTTGCGCGGTGCGGCCGAGGCTGCGCGGCTTGTCATAGCCGAGATAGAGGCCGACCACGAGATCCGGCGAAAAGCCGACGAACCATACGTCTTTTTCGTCGGTGGTGGTGCCGGTCTTGCCGGCAATCGGCTTGCCGACCTCGCGCACCACCGAGGCGGTGCCGCCCTGCACCACCCCTTCCATCATCGAGGTGATCTGGTAGGCGGTCAGCGTGTCGAGCACCTGCTCGCGGCGGTCGACGAGCTGCGGCTCGCCCTGGTTATGCCAGCCGTCGGGCGCCTCGCAGCCGCGACATTCGCGCGCATCATGCCGGAAGACGTTGCGTCCATAGCGGTCCTGGATGCGATCGATCAGGGTCGGCTTCACGCGCCGCCCGCCATTGGCGATCATCGAATAAGCGGTCACCATCCGGATCACCGTGGTCTCGCCGGTGCCGAGCGCATAGGACAGATAATTCGGCAGTTCGTCATAGATGCCAAGCCGCTTCGAATATTCTGAGATCAGCGGCATGCCGACATCCTGCGCGAGCCGCACGGTGACGGTGTTGATCGACCATTTCAGCGCTTCGCGCAGCGTGATGGGTCCGCGATATTTGCCGACCGAAAAATTGTCCGGTCGCCAGACGCCCTGTCCCTGCCCCTGATCGATCTCGATCGGCGCATCGACCTCGATCGACGCGGGCGTGTAGCCATTGTCGATCGCCGAGGCATAGACGATCGGCTTGATGGTCGATCCCGGCTGCCGATAGGCTTGCGTCGCGCGGTTGAACTGGCTCTGGTCGAACGAGAAGCCGCCGACCATCGCGAGCACGCGGCCGGTCCACGGGTCCATCACCACCATCGCGCCGGAGATTTCCGGCAGCTGCCGCAGCCGGTACTGGCCCTCAATCGGACTACCGTCCTTGAACAGCGGATCGGCGTAGATCACGTCGCCCGGCGACAGCACCTGCGCAACCGATGTCGGCGCCCGGCCGCGCATCGGGCCTTCGGCTGCCTTGGCCCATTTCACGCCGTCGATCGTGATCAGCCCAGTCTGCCGTTCCTTGGACACCGCGCCGCCGAGATCGCGACCGGGCTGGAAGCCGATACGGGCCGACTGGTTGCTGGTCTCCAGCACCACCGCCATGCGCCACGGCGAGATGTCCGAGAGCGATTTGACGTCGGCAAGCTTGACGCCCCAGTCGCCCGATATATCGAGCTTGCTGACCGGACCACGATAGCCTTGCGCCTCGTCGAAATTGACGAGGCCGGCGGCCATGGTCTTGCGCGCCATCACCTGCATCTTCGGATCGAGGGTGGTGCGCACCGACAAGCCGCCCTCATAGAGCTTCTTCTCGCCATAGCGCTCAAAAATGTCGCGGCGGACTTCCTCGGCAAAATATTCGCCGGCGAAGGTCTTTGCGCCGTTGCCGCGGCTGGCGACGGTCAGCTGTGCCTTGCGCGCTTTCTCTGCATCGGCCGTGCTGATCCAGCCGTTCTCCTGCAGGCGGTCGATCACGTAATTGCGCCGCTCGACGGCGCGGTCATGGTTGCGCACCGGGTGCAGGCTCCCCGGCATTTTTGGCAGCGCCGCGAGATAGGCCGCTTCCGCGATCGTCAGCTCGTTGACCGATTTGTCGAAATACACCAATGAGGCGGCCGCGATGCCGTAGGCGCCGGAGCCGAGATAGATCTCGTTCAGATAGAGCTCGAGGATCTTGTCCTTCGAATAGGCGCGCTCGATTCGCATCGCGAGCAGCGCCTCCTTGATCTTGCGGGTGAACGACACCTCGTTGTTCAGCAGAAAATTCTTCGCGACCTGCTGGGTGATGGTGGAGGCGCCCTGCGGGCGACGGTTGGACCCGAAATGCTGCAGATAAACCACGGCGGCGCGCGCCATGCCGGTGAAATCGACGCCGCCATGATCGTAGAAATTCTTGTCCTCGGCGGCGAGGAACGAGTTGATCACGAGTTTTGGCACCGCCTGAATCGGCAGATAGAGCCGGCGCTCCCTGGAATATTCGGCGAGCAGCGAGCCATCGACCGCGTGCACACGCGTCATGACCGGCGGCTCATAGTCCTGCAACTGCGAATAATCCGGCAGATCCTGGGAGTAATGCCACAGCAGTCCCGCCACCGCGGCCACACCGCCCAGAAACACGACGGTTCCTGCGGCGAACAGGAAGCCGAAGAAGCGCATCAGCTTTTTCATCAATCCGACCCGTGGGACGCGTTCATAGGATGGAGGAGAAACGCCGTCACAAAACCTCGCTCCCCCTGGCCGCTCGCTGTGCCGAGTTACGCCCGCGCAAAAACCCGATCAGTCCGGCGCCGCCTCGACATGATAGATTCGCTCGGCGGTGCCAACCGGCGGCAACGGACTTTCGCGCGATGACGGTCCTCTCCCCGATGCTGCCTTCATTTGGCCGCCAAGTGTGCATTCAGATTCGCCACCCAAGCCATGGACCAGGAAATTGGCCGCAATAAGAGAAGGCGTTCCTCTCGTCTCGAGCAATGATACGGGCGAGATGAGAGGCGGTTTTGCGAAATCGTGGCCTCGGAGCTGAGCCGACCGGGATCAGGCTCACACAAGCGGATCGCGATTCGACGTCAAATCACCGTGCTGTGGCTTGTTATTTGACGGGAGACACCGGGTTCCGCAGCGAACACGCAGTTTTGAAATACAGCGCGCGCGGAAAGGTCGGGCAGCTTAGAAGTGATCCAGGCTACAGCTTGTGCCCCTTCTGGCGTAGTGCGTCGGTGAGACGCAGCCGCAGCGCCTCGGCGGCCTTCTGACCGACCTCCTGTCCGACCTGCGCCGCCTGCTGCGCGATGGCGGGCGATTTCTCGAGCAGCTTCTGACCGACCGGCAGCCGGTAGAAGGCGTCGATCTGCCGGATCTCGTCGACCGTGAAGTTACTGGCATAGGCGCTCGCCGCAGCGTCCAGCATCTCGTTATAGAACGGCGTATAGGCCTCGGTGATCATCGTGGCCATGGCATCGTAGTCGCGCTCGATTTCTGGCCGGTCCTGCGTCACGACCGGTTTTAGGCGGAGCAGGATCGACGGCAGCAGCGCCCGGTACTGGTCGGCGAGCTTCATCGTGTTCACCAGGGTTCGTGCTGCGCTCATGGCCTCGGGCGTCGGCGCCTGCGCCTGCGCGCCCGATGCCCCCAGGAAGATGACGGCCATCACACAGAAGAGTCTCAGCATACCGCCCTCCATGCCGGCGCCCAAAGCGCGATGGGATTTGGTTGAAATCGCCATCGCGCTTTAGATTCTTGTTTGCGCATGATCTTCTCGGAAGACCGCTGGACACTTTTCCGGATCATGCGCTACCCGGCCGACGGCTGTCCAAGAGCCGCACCGGGCGCGTAGGACGTCTTTCCGGCTTGAATTGCGCTGTCGGGCTGCTCGGCCTCCAGCACGTCGACGAACAGATCCGGGACTTTGTCGGCACGGTCCAGCAACCACGCCGCCGCGATCATGATCAGAATGCCGGCGCCGCTGACGGCAAGCTGCTCCCACACGCCCTTGGTATACTGCGTCAGGATCCAGTGCGCGGAAAATGACAGGAAGACGCCGAGGCAGAAGAGCGGCAGCGAATGCTGGCCGCAGAGAATGACCGGCCGCAGCCATTTCGAGCCATGCGCCTTCCATTCGCGCGGGACCAGATATGTGACGATCGTCGCAAGCGCGAGGAAATGCGTCAGGCGCAGCATGTCGAGGTCGGTCTTGTCGATCGGATAGATCACCTTGATCATCCATTTCGGCACCAGCGATTCGAGAAAGGCGCTGTGCCAGGTCATCACGATCAGCAGCGCAAACGTGAGCCAGATGATGGCGATCGTCATGGCCGTCCTGGACCAGACGAGGTGCGCGATCCCGGCCAGCTGTCCGGAGCCGCACCACGCGGCAAAGACGAACAGCAGCTGCCAGCAGAACGGATTGAAGTACCAGGTCGTGCCCGGTGGATAGGAGGCGAGATTCCAGTCGAACCAGCGCGACAGGCCATAGAGCACGGCGGAGGCGAGCAGGATCAGGTTTGGGCGGCGAACGAGCCACCAGACGATGAACGGCGCCGCGAGCACCAGCGTGATGTAGAGCGGCAGTACGTCGAGATTGACCGGCTTGTAGCGCAGCGTGATGGCCTGCCCGATCAGCACGTCCGGATGCTGGAGAAAATTGAAGACGTTGAACTCGTTCTCATACATCGGGTTGTCGAAGCGCCGCGCGGTGCGCGCGATCTGCGCCGTGAACAGCAGGAACAGCATGATGTGGGCAATGTAGAGCTGGCCGGCGCGCTTCAACAGCCGCTTGAGCGCGGCAAGAAACAGCCCGGCGCGGACGATCGGCGTATAGATGAAGCCGATTAGATAGCCCGAGATGAAGACGAAGAACTCCGCGGCGTCGCTGAAGCCGTAGTTGCGCAGCGTGAGCCAGGCGACGACGTCGTGCGGGATGTGGTCGAGAAAGATCATCCACAAGCCGATGCCGCGGAACAGGTCGAGACGGAGATCGCGCGGAAGGCGCTCCAGCGGCGATCTTGTCTTGGTATCTTCGATGATGCTCACATCCCGCTCCCTCGTCAGAGGACCCCGTCCGGGTTGCCGCTCCGGCACCGTCGCGCGCAAGCGCGCTGCGCGGCGAGCGCGCCCCCCGGAAGCGGCTGATTAAAGCCATTCCTCCGCGGCGAGGGCAAGACCGACGGAGGCTAGGAAGAAGAGCAGGACGCCGGCGCGCGCACAAAACCCGATGATCGCCCACCTTCCCGGCCGTCAGGCCAGCGTATGCACGATCACGGGACCTGCGACCGCACTGGTCTGGCCGACCAGGAGCGGCGCAAGGCTCTGCTCGGCCCAGGCGATGGCGCGCCGGTTGGCCTCCTCGGCACTGGCAAAATTGTTGAAAATGCTGATCGCGGTCACCGTGTCGTCGGGCGCATAGACGACGTAATAGGCCATAAAACCCTCGACATCGCTGATGATCGGAATGGCGCCTTCCTTGATCCGGCGCGCCAATTCCTCCGCGGTCCCAGTCCTGGCCTTGGCTTGGCGGATGGCGGCGTACATGATGGTCCTCCTGCCGGCTGGTGATGAGGCCGATCTTAGGCCCCGCCGGGCAAGATCGCCATCATCAAGCGCCCTCACGGCCTTGGCCGCGGCCGCGTCAGGCGGCGCGGATGGGCCTCGCCATCCCAAGCTGCGTAAACGTCTCCTCCGCCACCCCGAGCGCCTCGTCATAGACGTCATTGCGCTCGACGAAATAGTGGAAATAGCCGGCTGGCGTCTTCGGCTCGATCTCGCACAACTCCACTTTGTGGAACTTCTCGTCTGTAATGACGCCGGCCGCGATCAGATCGTTGATGCGCCGGAGGCCTGCGACCTCCGCCTTGTAGCCGACCGAAAACCACATCTCGGTGTTCCAGTCCTGCACCTCGAACCAGTTGGCCGGCGGCCTGTCACGCCAGCCGTCGGCGAGCGGACGCGCAACAAAGATGCGGTCGAACACGTGCAGTTCGGACACGATGCAGGAGCGGTGGTAGGCGCCATCCATCTGGCCGGAGGGCATGTTCTGGAAGCCGTAGAGCGACAGCCACAGCGCGGACCTGACCGCCTCGGCCGTGATCGGGAGGATCTCCTTCTCGCTCGTCACGTCGGAGACATAGCGCATGTCGTGCGGATGCGGCGACGCCTGCAGGTGCGCGGCATGGGTGTTGGGCAGGGCTTTCTCGGTCGGCAGCAGCGCCCGCGCGGCATCGTTGCCGTAGAGCGAACCGGTCCCCTGCTTCGGATCGTAGCTGTTGAAGACGACACCGATGCGACTGTCATTGAACGTCTTGGCGACGCCGGCGACTTCCGCGTCGGTCAGCTGCGGCACATATTGCTGCGCCGGCAGCAAGCGGTCGGCAAAGAAGTTGAAGGGGTTGTCGCCCAGGCCGAAGGGCGACGTGAGACGGGTGAGCGCTTCGCGATAGGCCGGCCTGAATACGCCGGGATGACCGAATAGGATCGCCCGGAGCTGATCGTAGGGACCGCTGGCGCGGCCCGCCAGGATCAGATGCGTACGCACATCGCGTCCGGCGAGCCAGTCCGCCAGCACCATGATCTGTCCGCTGGTGGCGGTGACGAGTTCTGGTTTGACACCCGATTTGGCCGCGGCGGCCAGAAAGCCGGCGCCATGGGCATTGAAGCCGCCAAGGCCGGCCAGAGCGAATGCGATGCGCATAGCGACCCTCCCAAAAAGGAGCTGCCGAGGCCGCTATTTTAAGTTGTGCAATGCGGAAAAATCAAGTCCCTGACGCTCCGCTGGTCGCCTCACAGACCGCAATTTCTCCAGAGCCCCGCCATGTCTTCCGCGGTCATGACCTCGCCCCGTTCGGCCTGTTCCAGTCCCTCAAGCACAGCGGCGCGATGTGCCGCCGGCACGGCAAACACACCGCTGTTCCGCAGCCGCGATCTGCTCCAGCACTTCCGCGACGTAGCTTCGCCAATTTTCCGGCAACGGTGCAACTACCCCAGATGCTTATGGAAGAACGCGGTCGCGCGGCTCCAGGCGAGTTCGGCCGCCTCGCGATCATGCACGGCCATGCGCTGCTCATTGGCAAAACCGTGATCGGCCTCGTAGCGATGGAGCTCGAGCGCCCGGCCGGCCGCCTGCATCGCCTTCTCCCAGGCATCGACCGCCTGCGGCGTGCACCAGTCGTCCTTGCTGGCAAAATGTGCCTGCAGGGGAATCCTGACATCGGCAGGCCGCGCCGCCTGCTCCGGCGGAATGCCGTAGAATACGACGCCGGCGGTGAGCTCGGGAATTTTCGCCGCTCCGATGATGGTCACCGCGCCGCCCATGCAGAAGCCGGTCAGGCCGACCTTGGCACCATTGCGCGCCAGATATTGCACGGCGCCGCGCACGCTCTGCGTCGTGGCATCCATGAAGTTCAGCGAGGTCATCTGCTTGTTGGCCGCATCCGCGTCGTGATAGGGCACCACCACCCCGCCATAGAGGTCGGGCGCCAGCGCATCGAAGCCCGCCAGCGCAAAGCGGTCGCACATGCCCTTGATCTGGTCCTGCAGCCCCCACCATTCCTGGATCACCACGACACCGGGCGCATCCCCGCGCGCGGCATTGGCGAGATAGCCGGAGGCATCCGTGCCGTCCGGACGCTTGAACGTGATGCTGGTGCCCATGGGGTTCCTCCGCTGTCGGTCTCTTCGAGGCTGCCGATCGCGGCGCATTCTGGCGGTATCGGACGCAGGAGGCAATTGGCCATCCTGTCATTCCGGGGCGCGAGCACAGCGAGCGAAGCCGGAATCTCGAGAATCCGGCTCCGATGCTTCGCATCGCGCCCCGGAATGACAGTGCAAAAAAAGCCCTCGGATTGGGGGCTTTTCGCGATTCACATCACCATCATCAGAAGTCAATGGGCGTCGGCCCAGACTTTCTTCTTGGTGAAATACATCAGTCCGGCAAAGATGATCAGGAAGAAGAAGACCTGAAAGCCGAGCCGCTTGCGCTCTTCCATGTGAGGCTCCGCGGCCCACATCAGGAAGGTCGTGACGTCCTTGGCATATTGCGTCACCGTCGTCGGCGCACCGTCGTCGAACGTCACCTGGCCGTCCGACAGCGGCTTTGGCATCTTGATGGCGTGGCCGGGGAAGTACTTGTTGTAATAGGAGCCGCTCGGCACCTTCGCATCCGCCGGCGGATTGTCCTCAAACCCTTGCAGGATCCCCGCGACATAGTCCGGTCCCTGCTCCTGATACTGCGTGAACAGGTCAAAGATGAACCAGGGGAAACCGCGCTCATAGGAACGCGCCTTGGTGATCAGCGACAGGTCCGGCGGGGCCGCTCCGCCGTTCGCGTTGCGGGCCGCCTGCTCATTGGGGAACGGCGAAGGGAAGTAGTCGGCGGCGCGGCCGGGCCGCTCGAACATCTCGCCCTGGTCGTTGGGACCGTCCTTGATCTTGTATTCCGAGGCCAGCGAGGCGACCTGGGCGGTCGAATAGCCAGGACCGCCGGGATCGCCAAGATTGCGGAAGGCGATGTAGGACAGCGCGTGGCAGTTGGAGCAGACTTCCTTGTAGACCTTGAGCCCCCGCTGCAGCGAACCGCGATCGAACTTGCCGAACGGACCGGCGAACGACCACTTGTTGGCCGGCGGCGTGTCGGCCTCGGCTGCACGGGCCGTATCGATCCCGCCGACCAGAAGGCCCCCGGCCACGATCAGCGCGAGCACGGTCGAGACCATCGGCACCGCCTTGCTGCCGGTCTTCGCCAGCACGTCGTCGGCGATCGAGTTCGGCAGCGGCTTCGTCCTCTCGATCTTGCCGAGCAGCGGCAGCACGACCAGGAAATAGGCGAAGTAGCAGACGGTCAGGATGCGGCCGGCGATCACGTAGATGCCTTCGGGCGGCTGCGCGCCGAGATAGCCGAGCAGCACGGCGACGACGACGAAGATCCAGAAGAACTGCTTGGCCAGCGGCCGGTACTTCGACGAACGGACCTTCGACGTATCGAGCCAGGGCAGGAAAGCGAGCACGAGGATCGCCGAGAACATCGCGATCACGCCGGCAAGCTTATTCGGGATCGAACGCAGGATGGCGTAGAACGGCAGGTAGTACCATTCGGGGACGATGTGCGGCGGCGTCTGCGCCGGATTGGCCGGGATGTAGTTGTCGGCGTCGCCGAGATAGTTCGGCATGTAGAAGATGAACCAGGCGTAGAGCAAGAGGAAGCAGGAGACGCCGAACATGTCCTTGATGGTCGCGTAGGGCGTGAAGGCCACCGTGTCCTTCTCGGTCTTGGGCTCCACGCCGGCCGGGTTGTTCTGGCCCGCGACATGCAGCGCCCAGACATGCAGCACGACCACGCCGGCGATCAGGAACGGCAGGAGATAATGCAGCGAGAAGAAGCGGTTCAGCGTCGGATTGCCGACGCTGTAGCCGCCCCAGAGCAGCGTCACGATGGAGTCGCCGATATAGGGAAAGGCCGAGAACAGATTGGTGATGACGGTGGCGCCCCAAAAGCTCATCTGGCCCCAGGGCAGCACGTAGCCCATGAAGCCGGTCGCCATCATCAACAGGTAGATGATGACGCCGAGGATCCACAGCACCTCGCGCGGCTCCTTGTAGGAGCCGTAATAGAGGCCGCGCAGCATGTGGACATACACGGCGAAGAAGAACATCGAGGCGCCGGTCGCGTGCATGTTGCGCAGCAGCCAGCCGTAATTGACGTCGCGGACGATGGCCTCCACCGAGTGAAAGGCCATGGTTGCTTCCGGCGTGTAGTGCATCGCCAGGATGACGCCGGTCAGGATCTGCACGCCGAGCATCAGCGACAGGATGGCGCCGAACGTCCACCAGTAGTTCAGGTTGCGCGGCGTCGGATATGCCACGAACGAGCCGTGGACGAAACCAAAAATCGGAAGGCGCCGCTCGATCCATTTCAAGACGGGATGGCTCGGCTGGTAATCGGATGGTCCGCTCATTGATGCGATCCTGAAGAAATAAAATCGGCGGCTCGAGGCTAAGGATCGGAGCACGCGCGAGACGCGCGCGCTCCAAGGTCATCAGCCGATCTGGATTTTGCTGTCGGAAACGAATTGGTAGGGCGGCACGGGCAGATTGGCGGGCGCGGGCCCCTGGCGGATGCGGCCCGAAGAATCGTACTGCGAACCGTGGCAGGGGCAGAAGAAGCCGTCGTAATTGCCCTCATGCGCGATCGGGATGCAGCCGAGATGGGTGCAGATGCCGATCACGACCAGCCACTGCTCGTGGCCCTGCTTGACCCGCGACTCGTCGGTCGCCGGGTCTTTCAGGTCGGAGAGCGGCGTCTTCTGGGCCTCGTCGATCTGCTTCTTGGTGCGGTGGCTGATATAGATCGGCTTGCCGCGCCAGAACACCTTGATGTCCTGGCCTTCAGCGACCGGGGTCAGGTCGACCTCGATCGGCGCGCCGGCTGCGATTGTCGAGGCGTCCGGGTTCATCTGGGAGACGAACGGCCACAGCGTGGCCAGACCGCCGACCGCGGCGGCCGCCCCCGTTGCAACAAAAAGGAAATCACGGCGTGTCGGATGATCAGCCGAAGACGCGATGGTCACGATTCCGTACCCTTTCTCATGTTGCAGCCGGAGGACCGCCCCGAGGACGCTACTTAAGCACCTGACCGGGAAGGACTGCCGGCGCCCGCGATCCCCCGCGGCGGCAGATAACCGCTCTATCCCGCCGCCCCGGGGCAGAATAAGCGGTCCAGAATCGTTCTATTGGCACCCTTGCCGAGAGAGCGCAAGCCCGCTATCGGCCAACAAGCACGCAATGCACCAATTCCCAGTAAGTGCGTCCTTCTTTACAAAATTCTGGCCGGCTCCCATCGATGCAGATCGCGCTTTTCCAACCCGATATTCCCCAGAACACCGGGACGATCCTGCGCACCTGCGCCTGCCTGGACGTCGCCGCCCACATCATCGAGCCCGCGGGTTTTGCGCTGTCTGATCGGCTGTTCCGCCGGGCCGGCATGGATTATATCGACCATGTGAGCCTCACCCGTCACGATTCCTGGTCACATTTCGAGGACTGGCGGCGACAAGCCGGCTATCGCCTGCTGCTGCTCACGACCAGGGGGGCCGGCTCCTATCTCGATTTCCGGTATGATGGCGCCGATATCCTGCTGTTCGGCCGGGAATCCAAGGGCGTGCCCGACGAGGTTTTTGCGGCGGCCGATGTTAGGCTCCGGATTCCGATGCGAGGCGGCCGACGCTCCCTGAACGTTGCGGTGGCCGCGGCCATGGTGCTCGGCGAAGCGCTGCGGCAGACCGGTTCTTCCAACCGAGGTACGGTTTCGTGAGCTACGCGGTCAAAGAGATTTTCATGACCCTGCAGGGCGAAGGCGCACAGGCGGGCCGCGCGGCGGTGTTCTGCCGCTTTGCCGGCTGCAACCTGTGGAGCGGACGCGAGCAGGATCGGCAGAGCGCGATATGCCAATTTTGTGACACCGATTTCGTCGGCACCGACGGCACGCTTGGCGGCCGCTATGCCAGCGCCGACGCGCTCGCCGACACCATATCCGGGCAATGGACGGGCGAGGACGCGGAGCGCTTCACCGTGCTGACCGGCGGCGAGCCGCTACTGCAACTGGACGCCGCCCTGATCGCGGCGCTGCATGCGCGCGGCTTTACCATCGCGGTCGAGACCAACGGCACGATCGCCCCGCCCGATGGCCTCGACTGGATCTGCGTCAGCCCGAAGGCTGGAGCCGAGCTCGTAATCCGCGCGGGCGATGAGCTGAAGCTGGTCTATCCGCAGGACGGCGCGGCGCCTGCAGATTTCGCTGATCTGTCTTTCGCACGCTTCTCACTGCAACCGCTGGACGGGCCCGAGATCAGGCAGAACACGGCACGGGCGATCGAGTACTGCCTGAAACATCCCCAATGGTGGCTCAGCCTGCAGACCCACAAGACGCTCGGGATCAGGTAGAGAACAGGAAGCGTTTGGAATTCGACTGATGTGGGAACTGACAAAGTCCTTCCGCTTCGAGGCGGCGCACGCTCTCGGCGGCACCACGCTTGGCGAGGCCAGCCAGGAAATTCACGGCCATTCTTTTCGTGCCGAGGTCACCATTCGCGGCACGCCGGATCCAGAGACCGGCATGGTCATCGATCTTGGCCTGCTGTCACGCAGCATGGCGGAGGTCGAAAAGATGCTCGACCATAAGCTGCTCAACCGGATCGAGGCGCTCGGCCTGCCGACACTGGAAAACCTGCGCTTTATCTTCGATCGCATCCAGCATCTCGGCCGCATCGCGCGTGTCAGCGTACATCGTGACAGCTGCAACGAAAGCTGCACCTATTTCGGGCCGCAGGATTAGAGGTCAACGCATGGACATGGCGACAATCGAGGATCAGAAGGCGCGCGCAAGGACCTGGTTCGAGACCCTGCGCGACCAGATCTGCGCGGCGTTCGAGCAGCTCGAGGATGAGGCGCCGGCCGCGCTTTATCCCGGCGAGCCGGGCCGCTTCGTGCGCCGGCCGTGGGCCCGCACCGATCATACCGGCAAGCCCGGCGGCGGCGGGGTGATGTCGATGATGCACGGAAGGCTGTTCGAGAAGGTGGGCGTGCATTGCTCGACGGTGCATGGCGAGTTCTCGCCGGAGTTTCGCACCCAGATTGCGGGCGCAGCCGACGATCCTCGGTTCTGGAGTTCGGGCATCTCGCTGATCGCGCATCTGCGCAACCCGCACGTCCCGGCCGTCCACATGAACACCCGCTTCCTCGTGACGACGAAGACATGGTTCGGCGGCGGCGCCGACCTCACACCGGTCCTCGATCGCCGGCGCACCCAGGAGGACCCGGATACGATCGCCTTCCACGCGGCGATGCGCGCGGCCTGCGGCGGCGCCAACAGCGTCGCCGACTATGAGAAGTACAAGGCATGGTGCGACGAGTATTTTTACCTGCCGCACCGCAAGGAAGCGCGCGGCGTCGGCGGCATCTTTTACGACCACCACCATTCCGGTGACTGGGAAGCCGACTTCGCCTTCACGCAGGGTGTCGGCCGCAGCTTCGCGCAAATCTATCCCGAGCTGGTCCGGCGCAATTTCCAAAACCCCTGGACGGCCAGCGATCGCGAGGAGCAACTGGTCCGGCGCGGGCGCTATGTCGAGTTCAACCTGCTCTATGATCGCGGCACTACATTCGGACTGAAGACCGGTGGCAATGTGGAGGCCATCCTGTCGTCGCTGCCGCCGGAGGTGAAATGGCCCTGAAGTTGCCCCAGTTGCCCCGCTATATTGGTTCCATCGGCTGTGGGGCATTGTTCGATGTCAGGACAATGGCCGAATGATGCAACTTCCCCGTGCAATGCTGATCGATCTCGACGATACGATCCTGTCGGCCTATGGCCGGCCCGAGATCGCCTGGAACGTCATCGCCGCAGAATTTGCCGACGAATTCGCGCCGCTCACTCCCCAGCAGGTCGCCGCCGCGATCGTGCAGTCGGCGCGCGCGTTCTGGTCGACCGCGGAAGCGGCATGGCGGATGAAGCTCGGAGAAGCCCGGCAGGAGGTGGTGCGCGGCGGCTTCGCTGCCCTGGGGGCCTCAGGCCTGACCTTGAGTGATGATCTCGCAATCCGGCTCGCCGACCGCTTCACGGCTTATCGCCACGAGCAGATGTTCGTCTTCCCCGGCGCACATGCGGCCATCGATGCCCTGAAGGCGCGCGGCATCCGCCTTGCGCTCGTGACCAATGGCGCGGCGGCGACCCAGCGCGCCAAGATCGAGCGCTTTGCGCTCGCGCACCGCTTCGACCATATCCAGATCGAGGGCGAGCACGGCTTTGGCAAGCCGGAGGAGCGCGCCTATCACCACGCCATGGACGCGCTCGGTGTCGCGGCCGGCGACACCTGGATGATCGGCGACAATCTTGAGTGGGAGGTCGAGGTGCCGCAGCGGCTGGGCATCTACGCGATCTGGATGGACAGCCATGGCGACGGCCTGCCCAAAGGATCGAGTATCCGTCCCGACCGCATCATCCGCTCGCTGACCGAGCTATTGCCGGGCGAGGAGTAGTTGATCGCCGCGCGCCATATCGCCGCATCGCCGCGGGCCCACCGTCGCGCCTAATACGGTTGGGCACCGTGCACGCGGCGTGCTAGGGATCTCCGCTCAGGCAGCATGGAGGAGTTGGAATGAGTATCGTGAACCGACGAGGCACTGTCGCCATCGCCGCGGTGCTGGCAATTGGGTTGATGACGCCCATCGGTGCGCAGGCGCAGGATGGCCGGATTGCGGCAGGCGTGACGGTCGGCGCGTTTCATTGGGGTCCCTCTCCTCCTTTCTACCCTTATTACCATTACGGCTATTACGGCGTTCCCGTCGGGTGGTCCGGTCCATTTTGGGGGCCTGCTCCGGTCGCGGGACCTTACGAGGACGGCTGTCACCTCGAGTCCGTTCGCACCGGCCACCATGGGCGCCGTGTGCGCGTCTGCGACTGAACGCAGGCGTCAGGTTAGCCCGCCCTCACACTCCTGATTGTTGCTTGCGCATGATCTCCGCGCACACGCGATGCGTTTGCGCAGCGCTGGATGATCGCGATGCGTTTTGCCACCGCGAGC
>NZ_JAFATE010000794.1 GCF_019244115.1 Bradyrhizobium sp. | reverse complement strand
TTGGAGAAATCGGTGCCGATCGGCTTGCCGTTGCGATCGAGCATTCGATCAGACAGCGCAACCCACGCCACGGCAGTCACGATGCCAAGGACGAGCAGGATCAGGCTGTAGCCGCGGATCCGCGACGCCGTCAGCCACCGGCCAGATTGGAGGGCGCGCCAGATAGGAGTCATGTCGCCGCAGAATTGATGAATATTTACGGCAAGGCTATCCGCGGCCCTTTAACGTTCCCTAAAATCCCCCTGGCTGCGCCTGACGTCGGCCAGCTCATGACCGCCCGCCCGCTGCGCTGCGATGGCGGGAGCATCCGGACCGCGGACTAGGCCCGTCTCAGACCGATTCGACCTCTCGCGACAAGGTATGCTGGGCCGGCTTGAGCAGCCTGTCTGGTGCAAGTGGCGGCGAATCGATTGCAGCAAGCCCCAACGTCATGGGTGTCGCGCCGAGCTGGCGCGCAATCGCAGTCCAGCAGACAGCCGCAAGCAGAATTCCGGCGATGACGTCGACGACATAATGGCTGCCATAGGCTGGCGTGGCCAGGAGCATGAGGCCATTCAGTCCGAACACGCTCCAGCGGAGCCTTTTGACGGGCCAGACTGCGACCGAGAACAGGATGCCCAGCGCAGCGTGCAGGCTTGGAAATGTAATGATCCCTTCCGAATGAAGGCCCTGAACGGCACTCAAGGTTCCATCGCGGAGACCCAGAAAGACCGGCCAACTCGTCGCAGACGCCGGCAGGAAACCATTTTCTGTCGCAGGGTCAAGGTCGAGAAGGAGCCATGGCCCCGTGGCCGGACACGGGATGGAAACCACGATGGCAATGAGGGTGATCGCGATGAAGGCGTGGACGAAAGCGTTAAGCCGAACCAGGCGCCCGGTCATCCCGAGGATCAGCACGGTCGTGATGGTTTGGACGGAGAAGCTCCCATAGGCAGGCAGCAGGACGTGTTGCAGCCCGCTGTGCTGCGAAATGAAGGATATCATCGACACCCAATCGATGCCGAGCCGTCGATCCAGCCCGTTCAGCATGGCGTCCTGCAGGGGAAAGGCGGGCACGGCCGCCAGATAGGACAGGGGGGCGGCCACCATTGCGAAACCTATGATCTGGCCGGTCGAGCTTAAAATCGCGCCGAGCCGTTCCTCGCGGCGGATCGCACGGTAGTACCAGCCGCCGCCGGCCAGCAGCGCGGTGGCGCAGGCCGGCACGATGAACGTTCGCCATTCGAGTTCAAATGGTCCGAAGAGCCCGAAGGCCAGGACCACGAGTGCGATGATTCCGATCGTCATCCAGACCGCTGAAATCATAGAAAGCAGCGGGTGTTGGCTCGTTGGCATGACACGGTCTCCAGAAACTCGCGCGCAGGTTTCTGGATACCTCTAGCAATGCAGATCTTGGCAGAAGATTAATACGTGGAGGCAAATGGCAAATGACGCAATCTGTGATTGCGAGCCAGCGGTCATTTGCGCCGGTCCGAGCCGAGCGGGGCAGGGCAGGAAGCACGGATGTCCCACGACGTCAGCTCCGCCACGATCGGCCTCTGCCGAATATGAGCCAGTTCCGCGCAGCGTTGGCCCGCCTGGCCCTTGACGTTCCCCCGACTTGGCACGGCGCCAGCGATCCGCGGCAACGGAAGGGCGGGACTTCGGAGAGCGGGCATGAGGTATTCGCCGAAGTTTCTTGCGATGCAGCGTCGCTCGCTCTAGGGTTAACTCGTTTCCCCCAAACGGAGTCGTGGGCGTTTTCCGGCTCACGACGCCTGCCCAAAAGGAGCCGATGATGCCTTTCCTGTCCGCCGCGCTCGACCGTGTCAAACCGTCCGCGACCATCGCGGTCACGGACAAAGCACGCGTGCTGAAGGCGGCGGGCCGCAACGTCATCGGCCTTGGCGCGGGCGAGCCGGATTTCGACACGCCGGCCAACATCAAGCTCGCAGCGATCCACGCCATCGAAGCCGGCAAGACCAAGTATACCGCGGTCGACGGCATTCCGGAGCTGAAGGAGGCGATCGCCGCCAAATTCCAGCGCGAGAATGGCCTCTCCTACAAGCCGAACCAGATCATTGTCGGCACCGGCGGCAAGCAGGTGCTGTACAACGCGCTGATGGCGACCATCAATCGGGGCGACGAGGTCATCATTCCAGCTCCCTATTGGGTCAGCTATCCGGAGATGGTGGCGCTCGCGGGCGGCGAGCCGGTCGCAATCGTGTGCACGGCCGAGCATGGCTTCAAGCTGCAGCCGGCGGATCTGGAAAAGGCGATCACGCC
>NZ_JAFATE010000691.1 GCF_019244115.1 Bradyrhizobium sp. | reverse complement strand
CGCCCTCCAGGAATCGAAGAGGGCGCAGGGAATGCCGGGTGAGGGCCTCACCCATGGCCCGCCAGCAATAAGAAAAGCTGGCGGCAGGTACCACAGGTTCAGCCGAATCATCCGGCATTCCCTGCGCGATGGCTTACGGCTTATACGTGATCTCCCCGGGGACCGGGCTTTCTTGCCCCCGTCGCTTGCGAGATCATCAACTCGCAAACTTAGCCTCAGCGTCGGGAGGCCAGGACCACACGATTTCGCCGTCCGCACCGGCATCGCTCGTCCAGCGCAGCCGGCACGTCCACCGCATCCCGCCTCACGATCGTGACGACGCGTTCGCCCCTCTTGCCGAGGCGGGACGGGTCGATAATGCCTCTGATTTGGGGTCGGCGTCAAATCAATTTCTGAAAAACGAAACAAGGGCACTGCGACAAACTGGCACGACGGGCAATCTGCGCATGTCGCGCATGCGGAATTTGCTCGTCGGGCAACGCGCGTCGTGCGCAGGATCCGTGCGGCTCATATCCGCCGCCGGCATGGGAACGGCGACATGCATCATCTCGTCCTCGCGCGTGTCTCCGGACACGCGGCATGCCTGGAGACGGAAGACGCCTGACTCCCAAGTTGGGTCATCAGCGTCGGTTGCGCGGCCCTACCGGCATTTCCGCTCTACACCACAAAAGCCGACACCAGATGATTGCCGGAGTTCGTCGGTGTGGCGATGAGCTGACATGCAGCGCGATTGTGTGGAGTATTGGATCACCTCGTCAGCCCGCCGCTCTGGCAGCGTCGTCGGATCGATCTCAAACCGAAATTCACTAGAGTCGCGTAAATCCGTCGGCGGACCATCCCTCGCTGCCGACGCCATTGTGCACGAAGAACAGCCCATCGGGATCGTATTTCGCTTTCACCGCTTGGAGCCGCGCATGGTTCTCGCCCCAATAGGCGCTCTGCCACCGCGGATTGAAATAGTTGCTTTCGGATAGGTACGACCCCGCGTCTGGCGCTACTCGAAGCAGTTCCGCGGCGGCGAGATCAATTGCCCGCGCGTTCTTTCGGGCGGCGGCCAGGTCGATCGGCGGCCGCGCAAGTCCGGGATAGCGCGGGCCTTCGCCGTCGGCGATGACGGCCAGGGCGAAGGCTTCGGTTGCAGCGGGATTGGTGGCCGTGGCCTTGGCGGCGGCGATCGCTTCGTCCGGCGCCCCGGCCAATCCCTTGCTGAACTGTAGCTCGACTTTCTTGTATCGGGTCGCCGCGAACAGAGCGTCGACAAGGCGCCAGCGCTCTGAGTCTTGCAGCAAGGACGCCGGCAGCCAGAGCGACTCGAATCCATGGAAGAACGCGCCGACTTGCTCCTGGTCGCCGCGCCACCAGGCGCGATAGCGGGGCGCGCCCGGGCGCGAGTCGGCGACCAAGGAAGAATTGACGCCCCGATCCCAATAGCGCCGCGCCGGAATCGTGACGACGCCATAGGGCGTCTCGAGCGAAAAGTCCTGCGGCGACTCTTCCACCCAGTCGGAGAAAGGTCGCCAAGCCGCCTCCGCCTGAGCGCTGTTGAGGCCTTGGCAGACCATGGCGATTTTGAGCGTGTTGTCGGGCGCGAAGCTGACCTGTTCGCTCCAGTTTGGATTGAAGAGGTTCTCGGCATAAAAGGCCATGAAGCGGTCGATCAAGCGTCGAAAAGCGTCGTCCGATTGCGCCTTGATCATTCCAAAGGCAGCGCCAAAGAATGTCGGCAGGTCATAGGTGCGCAAGGTGAGCCGCGTCACCACGCCCCAGCTTCCGCCGCCACCGCCTTTGATCGCCCAGAACAAGTCCGGATTGATGCATGCATTCGCGACTTGCACCGCGCCGTCGGCGGTGACGATCTCGGCTTCCAGCAAGCTTCCGGCCGCGGTGCCGAATCGTTTGGAGAAGCTGCCGAAGCCGCCGCTCTGAACCAGCCCGGCGACGCCGACATCCGTGCAGCCGCCACCCTGAACGTAGCGGCCGGCCTCGCTGGTGACCGCGTGATAGAGGTCGATCCAAACCGCACCTGCCTCGGCGCTGACGGCCGGAAACGACGCGACTTTGCCTTCGCAGCCTTGTGGCGTGAAGGCGTCATGCAGCGTCACCTTGTTCATCGCGCGCGTCCAGATCAGCAGAGAATCCGGCGCGTTCGACGTCCCTTGATAGCTATGACCCGCGCCTTTCACCACCAGGCGCAGATGATTAGCGTGAGCAAAGTTCACTGCCGCCGCAACATCGGCGCTCGATCGGGCCTTGACTACATAGGCGCTGGCCGCCGGCGTCCAGGCGTCGAGCCAGCCGGAGACCTGCGTGCCGCCGGCCTGGTCGCCGATAAAGAAGGGATTGTGCATATTCGCCAGCGCGTCGACGCAAGCCGCACCGTTGGGGTCCGCTGAGCAGGCGCCGAAGGGCGGCTCGACCGTGATCAGGTTGCCGCCGACCGCGTCCTTCAGTTTGGCCCAGCTTTCGGCGCTCGGCCAAGCGGGATCGCCGGGCCTCACGCGGCTGAAGCCCGAGGTCGGCCCCTCGTTGGCCGTGGCCCGAGCCAGCAAATGAGGTTGCAGGGCGATTGTCGCCATCATCCCTTTGAGCAGGCTTCGTCTGTGCATTTTCCTGTCCTTTCCCTCCGGGCGCGGCGGGCTTATACTGAGGACGAGATGAGACCCAGCCTTTTCGCCGCCGATCGCGACGATTCTTCCAAACGCGTCACGCCGCTGGAAGGGCGACGGGACGGAGCGCGCCCAATCGGTGGCGCCTGGCGATGGCTTGGGATGAGCGGCGAGGTTTTGGGGACAGGCGGCCTCGCGCGCCGCTCTCTCTTGCGCCGCTACCCAGTCGCCGCGATTGTCGTCGGCGCGGTCGGCGCGATCAACGTCATCACCGACTATCACGGGGAACCGCGTTACGGCTTGGCTGCGCCGATCCTCTGGGAAGTATCGAGCGGACTCACCGTCCTTCTGTTCTTGTGGATCCCCTGGCTCGCCTCCCGCGTCGCGCCGGTCATGGCGCAGCCGCGCAGGCGGCTTTTGGTCCACATTCCGGCGGCGTTGCTCTTCTCGCTGGCGCATGTCGCGGGCTTCGTCGTCTTGCGCAAGCTGGTCTATCGGCTGGTGGGCGCGCATTACGATTTCGGCCCTCCGCTTCCCAATTTCCTTTACGAATTCGCCAAGGACGCATTCAGTTACGCGCTTATCGTCGCCGCCTTCGCGTGGACCGATCATCTCGTGCGTCAGTGGGCGAAGGGCGAACCGCCGGGACCGGCGCAGACTTTCGACATCCGCGACGGCGCCAAAGTTACTCGCGTGCGGCTGGATCAGGTTCTCGCCATCGCTTCAGCGGGAAACTACGTCGAGTTCGTGCTAAAGGACGGGCGCAGGCTGCTGATGCGCTCGCCGCTATCGACGCTGGAAAGCGAGCTTGGCTCGCGCGGCTTCCTGCGCACGCATCGATCGTGGCTGGTGAACGCCCGAGAAATGACGGCGCTCAAGCCGGAGGGGTCAGGCGACTATACGATAGAGCTTGGGAACTTGACCGCGCCGCTCTCCCGCCGCTTCCCGGAGGCGCTGGCGAAGTTGCGCGGCGGCTGAACTCCTCAGCCCCCTCGAGGTCCGCGAACCGGTCGATGGATCGCAACAGACTGACTGGCTGGGTCGGCGAAACATCATTGGGGGAGGAGGGCAAGGGAGTTTTACGTAGTCGTTCGAGTCGCATTTGTTGCCCGAAGGGGCAGATGCCTCACGTCCGCTGGGGCACACACCCGGAAGTTCGCGGCCAGCGCGAAACGGTCCGGTGTACCTTCAACAACCGACCTGCTCCTTAAGACCGGCGGCGCGGACATGAGGGATCCATTCCAATCTTGATGGCGCCTCAGCAAGCGTAGCCCGGATGAGCGAAGCGAGATCCGGGATCTTCCCCGCGGTGAGATCCCGCATGTCGCTGCGCTCATGCGGGCTACTTGCTTATAGCAAGGTACCAAAATACCAGTCAAAATATAGCAGCTTGGAATGATCGGCGGCGTTAGGCCTGGACACCCTCAAGAGCAGCAATCAGCTCCAGCAGGTTGTCGACGTCCTTCGATGGCGCGAAGTCAGAATGGGCCCAAATCGGGATCGGCGCGGGGGGTCTAGCGTTCGAGGTCTCCTGTGGGTCAGACCCGGAATATCTCGCGCCGAGCATAAGGAGTCCGCTTGCTGCCAAGCAGCGTAAGCGATACTCCCACCGGAGGTCCGGGTCGGGCCAATAGGGAAATACCTGCTATCGTTCGACGCATGATGCGAACACACACTTGGATAGCGACAACCGGCGGTCCTCATCTGCTGATTGCTGACGAAGAACTCCAGCATTGGCGGGGTATTGACAGATGGCACGATTATGGAAATCCGGCTGACCAAAGTGACTATGGCCGGGCGTGCAGAGTAACAACTTGGCTGGGATCAATTGCCTGCCACCAACGTAGTGCTGTTGTGCTATCTGGCGATGCCGGCGACATGGCATGGTACTCCAATGGCCTGGATGACAGAGGCTTTCTCGTTCAATGGCTTGGCGTTGATGACGAACGGCTCATCGAGCCTGCATTGCGCGTGCCACAACTGCGCGAACTTCTAGAGAGTTCAAACGCTGAACGGCTTGAATTCGAGACAGGTGCGTCCGGTGCAATGTGGCTCATAGATGCATCGGATCGAGGGTACGATCTGCGCAGCGAACATGAGGTTCTGGCGTTACGGCCAGGCAGCTACCTCGCGAGAGCCGCTTACTACCACTCTACCGGGCTGGCGATTGTAGTTCGCGAAATTTGTTGGATCAGTCCACTATCCAACGAAGTCCGATAGGGGGGGCACACCCGGAAGTTCGCGGCCGGCGCGAAACGGTCCGGTTTACCTCCAACAACCGACCTGCTCCTTGAGACCGGCGGCGCGGACCTGAGGGATCCAATCCAATCTCGATGGCGCGTCAGGTCCCCTGCGGATGGAAGAACTCAAAAATCCGGCGCGCGCTCTCGGCACTGACACCGGGGACCTTGCCGAGATCGGCGATGGAGGCGCGTTCGATCTCCTTCAGCGTTCCGAAGTGATGCAGCAGCGCACGTTTGCGTGACGGGCCGATGCCCGGAATCTCCTGCAGTCCGGCCTCGCGGATGTCCTTCTTGCGCAGTTTACGATGCGAGCCGATCACGAAGCGGTGCGCCTCGTCGCGCAGGCGCTGGATGAAATAGAGCACGGGATCGCGCGGCTCGAGCTTGATCGCCTCGCGGTCCGGCAAGAACAGCGTCTCCCGCCCGGCATCGCGCTCGGGTCCCTTGGCGACAGCCATCAGCGCGACCTGGGTGAGCCCAAGACTCTCGAAAATCTCCCGGGCTGCGCCGAGCTGGCCGCGGCCGCCGTCGATGATCACGAGGTCGGGCCATTGCGGCACGGATTCATCGTCCGCCTTCGCCTTCCTGGCGTCGGTCTCGGGAGGAGCCAGCAATCGTTTGAAACGCCGCTGCAG
>NZ_JAFATE010000666.1 GCF_019244115.1 Bradyrhizobium sp. | reverse complement strand
TCGTGATTTCGCATCGCAACATTCGTGTTGCGATGCACCATTAACGATGCCATATAAACCGTGCCCCGGGCCAAGTCGGACGGGGTGAGCCCATAGCTCCAAAACGAGGATGGAGAGACCCCCAATGACCACCGAAACCCAAAACGTGCTCGACAGCGTCAAGGAAGCCTTTGCCCCCATGACCGAGGCCTTCAAGAACCTCCAGAACCTGGACGTTCCGGAAGCCACCCGCGAGTTCGTCAAGAAGACCGCCAACACCGCCAAGGAACGCGCTGCCGACGCCTATGCCGGCTCGGAGAAGGTGACCGCTGCGATCGAGACCGCCGTCGCCGATTCCGTCAGCGAGGCCGCCAAGATCAGCCGCAACATCCAGCAGGCGCTGTATCAGGACGCTGAGGCCTTCTTCGCGGGCATCGACAAGCTGGCTTCGGCCAAGTCGATCAGCGAGGCCGTCCAGATCCAGTCCGAGCTTGCGCGCGCGCGCGGCGAAGTCTTCATCAACCGTGCGAAGTCGACCACCGAATATTTCGGCAAGCTCGTTGCCAACGGTGCGAAGAATGCGCAGGACAACTTCTCCAAGGTTTACAACAAGACCGCCTGAGCATCTTGTCTGTCGATCGATTTGAAGGGCCCGCGTCTCGCGGGCCTTCTTTTTGTGGCGTAGGGTCATAGCTTTGGGTTGATGACCGCAACCGTCCCTTTTTCCTTCGAGACGCCCGGCGACGCCGCCCGCGCCGCCGAACTCCGGCGCGTCAAGACCGAGGCGACGCTGGTGCTGGTGGCGGCGCTGGCGCTGTTCGCGATCTCCAAGGCGCTGGTCGGCGTGCATCCCGCCTTCGGCTTCGTCGCGGCCTTTGCCGAGGCCGCCACCATCGGCGGGCTCGCCGACTGGTACGCCGTGGTGGCGCTGTTCCGCCGGCCGCTCGGGCTGCCGATCCCGCACACGGCGATCATCCAGAGCAATCAGCGTCGCATTGCCGACAAGCTCGGCGAGTTCATCGAGGTGCATTTCCTCGAGCAGGGTCCGGTCGAGGCAAAACTGCGCGAGATCGATTTCGGCTCGTTCATTGCCGACTGGCTGCGCGACCGCAAGCGCAGCGACGATCTCGCGCGTTTCACCCTGCGCCTGCTGCCCGAGGCGGTTTCCGCCACGGAATCATCGGGGCTGAAGACGTTCATCATCCGCCGCCTCAACACCCAGCTGCAGGCGATCAATCTCGCGCCGCTCGCCGCCGGCACCCTCCGTGCTTTCGTCGCCGATAGGCGACATCAAGTGCTGTTCGACGATTTTCTGCGCGTCATCCACGAGACTCTGACGCAAAAAGAGACCATGGCGATGATCCGCGAAAAAGTTCGAGCGGAACTGCCGACGCTGCTCCGCCTCTACCGCGCCGACAAGTTCCTTGTGAACAAGATCGTGGCCTCGGCCAGCAAGTTCTTCGAGGAAGTGCGGTCCGATCAGAAACACCCGTTTCGCGGCGAGTTCGACCGACTGGTGCTGTCCTTCGTCGATCGGCTCGGCAGCGACCCGACCTATGCCGGCCGCATCGACGGATTGAAGCGCGATCTGTTGGCGCGGCCCGAGCTCGGCGAACTCGCACAACGCGTCTGGTCGAACACGCGCTCCTTCATCGAACGCAGCGCGAGCGGCGAGACCCAGGTGCTGCGGCACCATCTCGCCGGCATGTTCGTCTCGGCCGGCGACGCACTCGCGGGCGACGCCGAAATGCGCGGCGAGATCAACCAGGGATTGGTCACCGTCCTGAAAACGCTGGTCGCCGATCAGAAGAGGGGTGTTGCGACCTTCATTTCCGATCAGGTCAAGTCCTGGAACATGGAGCAGCTGATCTCGGTTATCGAGGTCAACATCGGCAGGGACCTGCAATACATCCGCTTCAACGGCTCGCTGATCGGAGGACTCGCCGGACTTGCGCTTTATACCTCCGAGTTCCTGCTGCGCTTGCTGTGACTTTTCCACGACAGGCCGGCGGTTTCACAAGCTGGTCTATTGTCCACACCGGTGCGAACCGCTTGAATGATGTGACGGGCTTCATAACTTGAACCCTGAGATTTGCTGTACTGCGGAACATTCGCATGTTCCGGCATCCGGCAGGAGAGAGGAAAAAACGCATGTCCGCATCCGCGCACGCACTGCGCCCGCCGTCAAAAACGCTGATGCTGCTGGAGGGGCGCGCGCTGCATGAGTTCGGCGCGTTTGTCGCAGCCTTGCCGCTGCTGCGCCTCGCGCCGCGCGGCGACGGCCATCCCGTGCTGGTGCTGCCGGGGCTGGTCGCCTCCGACGTCTCGACGCGGCCCTTGCGCGACGTGCTGAAGAACCGCGGCTATGCCGTGAGCGGCTGGCGGCAGGGGCGCAATCTGGGCCTGCGTCCCGGCGTACAGGATGGGATGATCGATCTCGTCCGCGAGCTCAGCGACACCCATGGCCGCAAAATCTCGCTGGTCGGCTGGAGCCTGGGCGG
>NZ_JAFATE010000604.1 GCF_019244115.1 Bradyrhizobium sp. | reverse complement strand
GCGGATGGCGCCACACCAGCGTGCCGAGCGAGGCGATGCTCATGACCGTCCACACGAACATCGAGAGCCACGCGTTCGGCACGTGGATGAACATGATTTTTACAGTCGCCCCCTGCTGATAGTCGTCGGGCGCCAGCGCGGATTGGGCGAGGCCTATCGCCAGGACCAGCGCGGTCATTGCCGCCAGCCACGGCAGGAGCCGCGCGGTCAGCGCCAGGAACCGGGTCGGATTCGCAAGCTCGGTCAGCGTCATGGTCACCCTGATAATGGTGAGGCGCCCTGCATGCAATCAGCACAAGGACGTGCAAGGAGAGTTGATCGGCATCAGTCCAGCCCATGCCGCAGGCTCGCGGCGGCGGCGAACGGTCCGACCACGAAACTGACCAGCGACAGTGCGCACAGGATCGATAACGGGGCGCCGAACGACAGTGGGCCCGTAATCGCGGCCTGCGATGCGGCGACCCCGAAAATCAGGATGGGAATCGACAGCGGCAGCACCAACACCGCGAGGAGCAGGCCGCCGCGGTGCAGGGTCACCGCCAGCGCCGCGCCGATCATGCCGGTAAAGGTCAGGGCCGGGGTGCCGACCAGCAGCGTCAGCGCCACCGCCGCGGTCGCCGTCATGTCGAGATTGAGCAGCAGCCCGAGGACAGGAGTCGCGATTACCAGCGGCAGGCCAGCCGCCAGCCAGTGCGCCAGCGCCTTGGCCGCGCAGGCGAACTCCAGCGACGTCCGGCTCATCAGGATCAGGTCGAGTGAACCGTCCTCGTGGTCGGCCATGAAAAGTCGGTCGAGGGTTAACAGACTGGCAAGAAGTGCGCCGAGCCACAGGATCGCCGGCCCAAGCCGGGCCAGCAGCGCGAGGTCCGGCCCGACCGCGAATGGCATCAGCACGACGACGGTCAGGAAAAACAGCACCCCGATCAGCGCGCCGCCGCCGACCCGCAGCGCAATCCGGATGTCGCGTTGGATGAGGGCTCCGAGCGCGGTCATGCGGCACCCTGCGGGGCGCATCGCAGGAGGACGCATTGCCCGTGTTGCCCCGTATATCGCCGCGAGCGCGGTGCGCTCCCTCCCCCCTTGCGGGGGAGGGCTGGGGAGCGGGGTACCCCGGAAATCGGTGGCAGTGATGTTGGAGGACGTCCCCGGGAGCGCGGCGCCCGCGGACCTTTTCGTGCCGAATTGGAATGGTGCGCCGCGTGGTACCCCCCTCCCTGACCCTCCCCCGCAAGGGGGGAGGGGACGGAGAGAGCGGTGCCCGGTGAACGGAGAAAGTCGTGCCTCACCCCTCGCCTCCGATCCGGAGTTCCCGGGCAAAAATCCCGAGGGGGCTGTGGGTTGCGGCGATGATGATGCCGCCGCTGCCGAGATGCTCGCCCATCACGTCGGCGAATACGGCCTGGCCGGGGGCGTCGAGCGCCGTTGTCGGCTCGTCCAGCAGCCAGATGGGGCGATGGACCGCAAGCAGCCGGGCCAGCGACAGCCGCCGCCGCTGCCCGGCCGAGAGATAAGCGGCCGGCAGGTCGAGCGCGTGGGCCAGGCCGACGATCGCCAGGCATTCGGAGACATGGCTCGTCCCGCCGCCGAGAAAATCTCGCCAGAACGCGAGATTTTCGGCGACGCTCAGGGCCGGTTTTGCTGCATCGCGATGGCCGAGATAGTGCGCCTGTTCGGGCAGGGTCAGTTCAGGGTCGAGGCCTTCGACGTCGATCGCGCCGCCCGCCGGCGCCAGCAGCCCGGCGATGAGCCGCAGCAGCGAGGTCTTGCCGGAGCCGTTGCGGCCGGTGACCGCCAGCGCCTCGCCCGCCGCGACTTCGAAAGTGAGTCCGGAAAACACCTCCCGGCCGCCCCGCACACATCTGATCTCGCGTCCCCAAAGCCGCATGTCGCTTCGTCATAGCCTTTCGAAAATGGATGGTAGCGCGCAAGAATTTGTGGGTAACGCCTTCTCGCCGAACGCTGGTCGCTGTGGCAGTCAGGTTGGAAAGCTTCTATAAGCCGGAACTTGATGCAGCACACAATCGGCCGCTGCCAAGCAACCACGCTCGGATTTGCAGACGGTGCCAAGATACCCCTGCCGGGTATGAACTCAATCGGGATTCCTCACATGACTTCGCTGGACAGCTTCAAATGCCGCAAGACGCTCAAGGTCGGTGGCAAGAGCTACATCTATTACAGCCTGCCCACCGCCGAGAAGAATGGCCTCGCAGGAATTTCGAAGCTGCCCTATTCGATGAAGGTTTTGTTGGAGAACCTGCTGCGCAACGAGGACGGCCGCTCGGTCAAGAAGGACGACATCGTCGCGGTCTCCAAATGGCTGAAGAAGCGCTCGCTAGAGCATGAGATCGCGTTCCGCCCGGCGCGCGTCCTGATGCAGGATTTCACCGGCGTGCCCGCCGTCGTCGATCTCGCCGCGATGCGCAATGCGATGCAGACGCTCGGCGGCGACGCCGAAAAGATCAACCCGCTGGTGCCGGTCGATCTGGTCATCGACCACAGTGTGATCGTCAATTTCTTTGGTGACAACAAGGCGTTCGCCAAGAACGTGGTCGAGGAATACAAGCAGAATCAGGAACGTTACGAATTCTTGAAATGGGGCCAGAAGGCGTTTTCGAATTTCTCCGTGGTGCCGCCCGGCACCGGCATCTGCCACCAGGTCAATCTCGAATATCTCGCGCAGACGGTGTGGACCAAGAAGGAGAAGATGACGGTCGGCAAGAAGACCGGCACCTTCGAGATCGCCTATCCGGATTCGCTGGTCGGCACCGACTCGCACACGACCATGGTCAATGGCCTTGCCGTGCTCGGCTGGGGCGTCGGCGGCATCGAGGCTGAAGCCTGCATGCTCGGACAGCCGCTGTCGATGTTGCTGCCGAGCGTGGTCGGCTTCAAGCTGCAGGGCCAGCTCAAGGAAGGCGTCACCGCGACCGACCTCGTGCTGACCGTGACGCAGATGCTCAGAAAGCTCGGCGTCGTTGGCAAGTTCGTCGAGTTCTTCGGTCCCGGCCTTGACAATCTCTCGGTCGCTGACAAGGCCACGATCGGCAACATGGCCCCCGAATATGGCGCGACCTGCGGCTTCTTCCCGGTCGATGCCGCGACCATCGACTACCTGAAGACCTCCGGCCGCACGCCGTCGCGGGTTGCGCTGGTGCAGGCCTATGCCAAGGCGCAGGGCCTGTTCCGCAATGCCAAGTCCGAGGATCCGGTGTTCACCGAAACGTTGACCCTCGATCTCGGCGACGTGGTGCCGTCGATGGCCGGACCGAAGCGTCCGGAGGGGCGCGTCGCGCTGCCGTCGGTCGCCGAAGGTTTTGCCGCCGCGATGACCAGCGAATACAAGAAGGCCGACGATGCGGACAAGCGCTATGCCGTCGAGGGCCGCGACTTCGACCTCGGCCATGGCGACGTGGTGATCGCGGCGATCACCTCCTGCACCAACACCTCCAATCCGAGCGTGCTGATCGGCGCCGGCCTCTTGGCGCGCAACGCGGTCGCCAAGGGGCTGAAGGCAAAGCCGTGGGTCAAGACCTCGCTGGCGCCCGGCAGCCAGGTGGTCGCCGAATATCTCGCCAATTCCGGCCTGCAGAAGGACCTCGACAAGATCGGCTTCAACCTGGTCGGTTTTGGCTGCACCACCTGCATCGGCAATTCCGGCCCGCTGCCGGAGGAGATTTCGAAGTCGATCAACGATAATGGCATCGTGGCGGCCGCCGTGCTGTCGGGCAACCGCAACTTCGAGGGCCGCGACTTCGACCTCGGCCATGGCGACGTGGTGATCGCGGCGATCACCTCCTGCACCAACACCTCCAATCCGAGCGTGCTGATCGGCGCCGGCCTTTTGGCGCGCAACGCGGCCGCCAAGGGCCTGAAGGCCAAGCCGTGGGTGAAGACCTCGCTGGTGCCGGGCAGCCAGGTGGTCGCGGAATATCTCGCCAATTCCGGGCTGCAAAAGGACCTCGACAAGGTCGGCTTCAACTTGGTCGGCTTCGGCTGCACCACCTGCATCGGCAATTCCGGCCCGCTGCCGGAGGACATCTCGAAGTCGATCAACGAAAACGGCATCGTCGCCGCCGCCGTGCTGTCGGGCAACCGCAACTTCGAAGGCCGCGTCAATCCGGACGTGCGCGCAAACTACCTGGCATCGCCGCCGCTGGTAGTCGCCTACGCGTTGGCCGGCTCGCTCAA